>NZ_JBEUMK010000004.1:0-227965 GCF_040492155.1 Cytobacillus sp. T106
TCTGTCCCCCTGGCTCAAACCTTAATGTTACGCCCCTTCCACTTCACTGAGTGGAATATGTTGACGCGGATGAAGGAGTATAGATAGATTCCTGCGAAGAACACGAACAATACCGG
This sequence comes from Cytobacillus sp. T106, assembly GCF_040492155.1. Taxonomy (NCBI): domain Bacteria; kingdom Bacillati; phylum Bacillota; class Bacilli; order Caryophanales; family Bacillaceae; genus Cytobacillus; species Cytobacillus sp. T106. Next base: position 117 of record NZ_JBEUMK010000004.1, read on the forward strand.
GTAAAAGGGGAAGATCGCCCATCTGAAGTTGCCGACTCTGCGGGCAAACCATGCTGTTTGAATACTGTAGAGGATATACAGTGCTGCACTGAATATCATGGCTGCAGGGTTCCATTCAGTTATCGAAGAGATCAATGCTCCTGCAGCGATGAAGCTGCCGGCGATCCAGAAGATGACCATCAGCATGACGGCGGGATGAGTGGATTTGCTGCCGACGGCAAAGCTTTTGCACCAGCCTTCGATAAGGCTGCCCAATCCTTCCGGATACATGCGCAAGGAAATAATCCCTTTGCCGCCGAGGCAGCGGACCGGGAGATCATGCTCCAGAAATGCCTCACCCAGTGCCAGGTCATCCATGATGGCTCCCTCTATTTTTTTATGCCCTCCGCTCAAAAAGTAATCTTCCCGATTGCAAAGAATGCAGGGTCCGAACGAGCCGGCGGTTTTAAATTTTGACCCCCAGATTGTAAATAGATTCATCCCTACCACGACAATGATGTTAAATACAACGGAGAGGTGTTCATACAAGCGCTCAACGGTATGAAAGGGCTGTAATGCCACAATGCCCCTGGCTCCCTTGCCCTGATAGAAATGGAGCAGATTTCTCAGCCCGTCCACGCTGGTGAATTTTGTATCTGCGTCTAAAAATAATAGCCAATTTCCTTTGGCCTGTTCAGCACCCTGCCAGCAGGCTGATGATTTACCCGAGCCTGTATTCTTCAAAACCCTGGCACCATAGCTTTCCGCAACAGCCCTGGTATTGTCAGAGGAATCGTCATCAATGACCAGAATTTCAAAGTGCCTGTAGCACTGCTCCTGCAATGACAGCAGTAGCGGTGATATCCTGCCTTCTTCATTCCTGGCTGGGATAATGATGGACAGAAACGGGATATCCTCCTTAAGCCTGGAGGAGAAAACAGGGACCGGCAAAGACCAGAACATAATCATGCCAACGATAAATGCCAGAAATCCAATAGCAAGATTAATTGCTTCTGCAGCAGCCATACCTGCCTCCTTCCCCTGTGTGCCGGCACACAGCTTTTATGATCTCCGGCCTGCCTCTATTTTGCTGAGTAATCATATAGATTGCCTGTATCGTCCTGTATCAGTTCCTGTGCGGTGATCCTGGCGGAAAGCAGCACGATCGGGACACCCGCGCCGGGATGTGTGCTGCTTCCTGTAAAGTACAGATTTTCACAAGTGCTGGCCTTGCTTTGCGGACGATAGTGGTTGCTTTGCTTCAAAATGGGCTGTAAGCCGAACGTGGCACCATTATAGGCATTGAATTTCGACTCAAAGTCTTGTGGTGTTGTATACGTTTCGGTGACAATCTCATTTTCAATATTTTCAAAGCCGCGGATTTTCTTCAATTCACTCAAGATATAGCCCCGGTAATATGAAATGGTTTCCTCGTTCCATTCATAGTCTGCTGTAGATTTGTCGGATACGGGCATCAGGATATACAATCCATCCTTCCCCTCGGGTGCAAGGGAGGGATCCATTTTTGAAGCGATGTATACATAAAAGGAGGCATTGTCCAATTTCTTTCCGGAAAAAATGTCCTCCAGATTCTTATTAAGATTTTCGTTGAAAATAAAATTATGTACATGGTCGATTTCTTCATATTTGCGGTCCATGCCGAGATATAACAGAAAACATGAGCAGGAGTATTTCATGCTGTCGATTTTTTTGTCGGTATATTTCCCTTTGGCTGCCTTGTCTTTCACCAGATGCTTCATCGCATGCGGGAAGTCGGCATTGCAGACAACATAATCTGAGGAAACCTTTTGGCCATCCACGATGATTCCATCTGCCTCTCCATTTTGAATGGATATTTCCTGCACATCGCTGCCATAGTGAATGGTTCCCCCCAGTTCCCCGAAGAGCCTCTCCATGGCCAGGGCCATCGTATACATACCGCCTTTAATAAACCATACTCCATACAAAAATTGAATCATGGGGATCATGGTATAAAAAGAAGGGCTTTTAAGAGGGGAAATGCCTATGTACAATGTCTGAAAACTGATCAGCTGTTTCAGCCGTTCATTTTTGATATATTTTCCTATGAACGTATCGGCCGTGTCATATGGTTTCAGTTTCAAGGCTTTCTTCAGCATTGGGAGGTTATAAAAATCAGACCTTTTGCGGAACGGCCTTTGAAGAATGTGATGCTTCGCGATGACAAAGCGCTTGTAAATTTCCTGCAGATACTGAAAAAAGCCTGCCGTGTCTTCTTCGCTGATTGATTCAATTGTCTTTGTCAATTTGGTAAGATCTGATGAGATATCAAAAGGCTTGTCGGGAATATCACTAAAATAAGCCCGGTAAATCGGGTCCAGCTTTTCCATTGGAATATAATCATCCGGATCGCGGCCGCACAATTCGAATATTTCCTGATATAATTCCGGCATCATGACGATGCTTGGCCCCAAATCAAATTTGTAGCCATCCAGTTCAATCCGGTTCATTTTGCCGCCGGGTGTCTCTCCTTTTTCATATATCTCCACCTGGTATCCTGCATGCTGCAGCCTTATGCTAGTGGCAAGCCCGGCTACACCCGCACCAATGACAATAACTTTCTTACTCATCTAAATCCCTCATTTCCAAACAATATTCCGCTTCATCTTTTAGAAGCAATGCTAGTCATGCGCCCCCGATTGTAGCGTTGAACCACGATAATGGGAAGATTGAAACCAAGTGCATACAGAATCATTGCCCAGCCCGCCCCTGCCGGATTCCACAAGAAGAACAGCGGGGCAGGCACGATGGAAAGCCAGTGCGTCAATTCCGCGCGCTTTGTTTCCGCCGCAAAGATAGTCAAGTCCCTCGGTCCGATGCCATGCAGCTCCTTTTTACTGTATCCTTTTTTGAGAAAAATCGTGCCATCTATCAGATAGCCTTTCCATTTTTTCACCCGGAATAAACGCTGCCACAACTCACCTGACTTTTCCCAGGAGAAAATCCGGAACCAGAAAGTGTCTTTTAGAAACCAGGATAAAGGCAGCTTCAGGCAAATGGCCGAAATGGATAGATGAAAGAAAGCCCATGCAAGTACATCAATGACCATGATCCAATGAAACGGGAGTGAAGCAATCATGATAAAACTCCTTATTATGATGAGGCTTCTATTAGAGCAGCCATTTTCTTAACTTTTTCAAAGCTTTCATATTTGTATCAGAATATGGCGGGAATTTACCTTGAAAATGGATGTAATGATGTGTTCTGTATTCTGTTTTTTCATAACTGAAAGCCAGAAAACCCGCTTTGCCGTGATAAGCTCCGTATCCGCTTGTCCCTACTCCGCCAAATGCGATATGCGGACTTGCGGCATGGTGGATGACTTGATTGACGCTGATGGTTGATGACCGCATATGTTCCTTGAACAGCTGGATGTTGTCCTTGTTCTTGCTGAAAATATATCCTGTAAGTGCATCACGCTGAATCCTGCCGCTGGATAATAATGTTCTCATGTCTGTATAAGGAATGACCGGAAGGACAGGGCCGAATATTTCTTCCTGCAGGATCGGACTTCCCGGTTCTATATCCGTCAGCACGGTCGGGGCAATGAACCGGTCGGAGCGATCATAGGACCCTCCATGCCGGACATCACCCTGTCCGATAAACTTAATCACCTTCTGAAAATGATCATCGGTGCAGATCCGTCCATAATCACTGCTTTCCCTGGGCTGCTCGCCATAGAAAGCAGAAACCGCTGCAGAAATTTCATTCAGCGTTTTTTCATAAATGGACTCATGGACAAAAAGGGTGTCAGGCGCAATGCAGGTTTGTCCCGCATTCAGGAACTTACCCCAGACGATTTCCTTGACGGCCTCTTTTGAAAACCCTGTTTCATCGATGATGCACGGATTTTTCCCGCCGAGTTCGAGTATCACTGGAGTGAGCTGCCTGGCTGCCTGCTCTGCCACAGCCTTCCCTGTCTGGCCGCTGCCTGTAAAGAAAATCAGGTCAAATGGGGCTGCAGTCAACTGGCTCGCGGTCTGTGCATCTCCCGTCACAACAAGCAGCTGTTCGGGAGGAAATGCATCATTGATGATCTTTTTCAGCAGTTCAGCTGTTGCCGGTGCATGTTCAGATGGCTTGATCACGCAGCGGTTCCCCGCGGCTATTGCGCCTATGGCAGGCATCAGGGAAAGCTGGAGCGGATAATTCCACGAACCGATAATGAGTACACTCCCATAGGGATGCCGCTTCCTTTTAATCGATTCTATATATCCCATTTTAAGATAGCGGGACCGGGATTGCCGGTTCCATTTTGCTATATGCTTGCATATATGATCGATCTCATTTAATAAAACGGCAATTTCAGAGGAAAAGGATTCGAATGCCGGTTTCCCCAAATCTGCATGAAGGGCTCTGGTAAATGCCTCTTCATGGTCCACAATCATGGTTTTCAGCTTTGAAAGCTGTTTTTTGCGCGCTTCAAGAGAGGGGCTCCCCGCCGAAAACAGATCCTCCCTCTGCCTCTCCGGCAATGATTTCAGAGAATGGCTGTCATTGTCAGGCATGGGAAGAATCCCGCTGAACAATTTTCTTGCCTACAAGCTGGCCGCTTAAAGTGACCATAGGCATACCCCCGCCCGGGTTCACGGTTCCGCCGACAAAATATAGATTACTATAGCGTTCACTTTGTTTCGGGTGCTTGAATCCTTTATTTTTCTTGCGGTCTGAGACTGTTCCATAGATGGCACCACGGTCAGAGCCATACATCCGTCTGATATCCTCCGGTGTCCATACATCCTTTGTGACAATATTTTCCCGCAGCCCTTGCAGTCCCATTCTTTCCAGTTTGATAAGGACCTTCTCAGCGAATTGTTCATAGTCCTGCTGCGTAAAAGGCTTCTGATCCCGGATATAGGGAATATGGGGCAGCACTTTAATATTTTCATGTCCGTCAGGTGCCTGCGAAGGATCTGTTTTATTGACGTTGACTAAATAAATGACAGGGTCTTCCGGCAGTTCATGCTTATGAAAGATCGATTGCATTTGCTGCTTCATGTTTTCTGCAAAAAAGAAATTATGATGGCGCAGCTGCGGATAGCTCTTTTTTACGCCCAAATGCATTACAAGGCCGGAACTGGCGGGCTCGAATTTCTTTTTTAATTTTTTCACATAAGAGCTGTCTTCCTCCAGCAATCGTTCATATACCGGTATGACTTCCATATTGGAAACAAAATAATCTGCTGTCAGCACGGTTCCGTCTTCCATAACGGCTCCTGTAATTTCGCCGTTCTTTTTTTCAAGCTTGACGATCTTCCTGCCGAGGTGGAACTTCACACCCACTTCTTCAGCCAGCTTCACCAGGCCGCTCGCCAGATTGTGCAGTCCGCCGGGTACATACCAGACCCCCTGGTCATGCTGCATATAGATCATCATATTCAAAACCGCCGGTGCATCATAAGGGGACGAACCTACGTACTTGATAAAATAGGAAAGCATATCGCGGAATTGTTCATTGCTGATCCGCTTGTCGATGGCTCCATGAACAGTAGAAAATAAATCAAAGTTCCTCAAAGCAGTGAACAGACCCGTATGCTTCATGATTTCTCTCGTTGTATCAACGCCATGCTGAAAGTAGGTTTTATCTGTCAGATCATAAATCCGTTTTGAATAATCGAGCAGATTTTGATATTCCTGCATGTCCTTTTCACTCAGGGACGCGTTCTTCTCTTGCATTTCCTTCAGATCTTCATACAAATCTATGACATTTCCATCAGGAAAAAAGGAGCGCCATTGATGGTCCAGCTTTTCAATCGGGACATAGTCCTTCATGGATTTCCCGCTGGCAGCAAACAATTTTTCAAAAATCTGCGGCATCGTCAGGATGGATGGGCCAAGATCAAATCCAAAGCCATCCTGATCGAGCCGGTTCAGCTTTCCTCCGATATGGTCATTTTTCTCATATAAGGAGACATCGTATCCGGCCTGGGCAAGTGAAATGGCAGCTGACAGCCCTCCGAGCCCGCCTCCGATGACTAGTACGGTTTTATTTTTCAACTGTTAATGCATCTCCTTCCCGCAAATCAAAGACTCTTTTCACAGCAGCATTGATTTGGGCCATTTTCTCTTTTGTGACATAGTTCCGTTTGGTCAGACATTGATATCCATTGTTCCGTACAGCGTCAAGTATGCCCCTGTAAACGTGAGCAGACAAATAGACCGGTATCCGGCTGTCCTCATCCAGCAGCTCTATATTGAGCAAGAAATTGTTATATAATGATTCAGCACGTGCAGCAAGCTTCTCCCATAAGCTGATGAAATTTTCATTGATGATGCCTTTATGTAAATCTTCCTGTGAATATTGAAAATGGCTTAATTCTTCTCCGGGCAGATAGATGCGGTTTTTCTCATGGTAATCTTCGCCAATATCACGCAGAATATTGGTAATCTGCATGGCTACGCCAAGGTTTACCACGATTGAATGCAGATCCGCCGAAGGTTTTGAAGCGATGACAGGCAAAAGCATTAAACCAACAGACCCGGCTACATAGTAGCTGTATCTTTCCAGTTCATTCATTGTGTTCGGGGCGGTAAAGGATAAATCCATGGACTGCCCGTCCAGCTGGTCATAAAATGGGCTGATATCCATTTCGTATGTATTGAACACTTGTCTGAGCGCGCGCCATAACGGCTTATCCAATTCAGCATGATCATTAAACAGATCAAGTTCCTTTTTTAGCTGCCTCAGCAGCTGAACCTTTTTCTTAAATGAATGTTTCCCATCTGCACACTCATCTGCGGTCCGGCAAAAAGCATAGATGGCATAAACAGCATTTGCTTTTTCACGCGGGAGCTGTGAAAAAGCATAGTAAAAGCTTTTGGAATGTTTTTTTATGATTCTTTCACAATAATCAAAGTCCGCTTGCCTTTGCTCTGTGTCCATATTCATCTCCTTTGGATCTATTAACAGATCATTGAAATATGACAGTCCATCAATTGTCTTTTTATCTGCTGCCGCGGAGGTCTGCAGCCTTAAAAATATTTTATACCCTTGTTTCCACCTGCAAAAACTTGGATGTGCTGAAAAGACACATTATACAAGTGGTGCCTCAATTTCCATACGATTCAGCCGCAGCTTTGATTGCAGATGCAACCATCCTCCAGGCCTCTTCGGCACTTTCTTTTGGGCCATTATGGGTGAAAGCATGCTTACAGTCCCTGAACAGCTCCTCTTGAACATTCACCCCGGCTGCTTTTAATTTCTCAGCATAATATTCGGCTTCCGGCCTGAATGCATCGTATTCCGCTATCAGGATAAGAGCTGAAGCTAAGCCCTCACTCACTTCTGCTCGGACAGGGGAAGCGTGGGGATGCTCCGCCTGTTCTTTGCCAGGTACATAGCACATATTTAAAAAATGGGCCGCTTGCGGATATCTGGCGCGCCACTTGTCCGGTTCCGGCTTATCAGCATGCGGGGTGGCAAAATCCAGCATCGGGCAGGACAGCACCTGGAGCAGCGGCTGACTGTCCCCTTTCTCCTCCAAATAGAGACAGAGGGCTGCTGCTATATTTGCCCCTGAGCTTTGTCCGCCAACCATGATTTTCTCCTTATCGATATTTAACTCACCGGCGTTTCTCTTTAACCATTGAATCACTTCATAGCCCTGTTCAATCGGTTTTGGAAAAGGGTATTCCGGTGCTTTTGCATAATCCACATTTATAACAACACATTTTGCCTGATTGGCCAGGTAGCGGCAATAAGGATCATCCATCTCTTTTTCATTCATGATGAATGCTCCCCCATGGAAATTGATATAGACAGGAAAGCTTTCCTGCTCTGATTCCAGCGGATAATATAAGGAAATGCCGGCAGGCTGAACAGAAGTTTCAACTATCACATCTTTTTTCATTTTTACAGGCTGCCTGGTAATCAAAGGGTTCTTTTTTGCTTGATTAGGAAAGAGGCGCAGCATTTTTGCAACCACAAGAGTGAACATAATAGTAACCTCACTTTTTAACATTTTAGCTGGAATGAAACGCATTTATACCTGATTGCTACAGCGATGGATTGTTTTTCATTCCGCGTGTTTCTCTGGATCTCTTTTTTCATTTTTCTTCATTCCCGTTTTCGCTTCCGGGTAATAGTCATGCTGCGAAACATTTTCAAGGATGTGTTACTTTTCTATAAAACTATTCCACAAAAAGAAGCGTGACCCTTCTTTGGAGTTACGCTTGTTATTTGTATGATAGACGGGACACTTTTTCATCTAATAAATGATTGCATGAAATAATTTTGAATGAGCAGGAAGATTCCCCATGCTGCGATTCCCATTATAATTGCCATAGGCAGCTGGATTGCATGTTTGAAGGCGGTGTAAATGACAAGTAGCATAACGATCGTGGCGGGGAGTCCGGATAGAACACCCAGGGTGAAACGGGTGACATTCTGTGCAGGTTCCCCCTGTACAGACAGCCAGATGATGCTCAGCAGACTGACCAGCGGCAAGGCTGCAACCATGCCTCCATATACCGGAAATCTCCTTGCCAATTCCGTTATGATGCCAATGATTGCTGCAGAGCTAAATATTTTGATGAGCATATACATTTATTTGGATGCCTCGCTCAGCAGCTTAAAGGCGTTGAAAATCTGCTGCCTTTCTTCCGCAGACAATTTTTCGAGTGCCGCCTTCAGTTTTCCCCCGTCCAGTTCTGTATTCTTTTTGAGAACCGTTATTCCTGATTCTGTGAGGTGCAAATACACCTTTCGCTGATCCTTTTCATCCCTCTCTTTATAAAGCCATCCGCCCGCTGTCAGCTTTTTCACATGCTCTGAAGCTGTGTTATGCGAAATAGACAGCAGCGAAGCAATATCGCGGATCATGACGGATTGTCTTTTATCTACCATTTGCAGGATGCGTACGCTTTGGTGGGAAATGGGCTCTTGCTGTTCAGGGTGTAGATGGAAATAAATATCGGTAAAGTATTCATTGATTTGATCAATCATCGTATTCCTCCTACTTTAAATCGTTTTTTACGATTATATCGTATATAACGATATAATAACACAGGAAAATACCTGACTGCCATGCAATCAGGTTTCCTAAACTATCTTACAGCTGTCCGGGCCGGTTCAAAAAACTCTTCATAAAGCGCTTTGACAGCCCTACTTTCATCATTTTCTTTTACACCGAACATCATGCTCACTTCTGATGAACCCTGGTTGATCATCTCTATATTTACCTTCGCTGCTGCCAGCGCCTTTGAAGCCCTGGCCATTGTGCCTACATTATGCCTCATCCCTTCGCCGACAACCATAATGAGGGCAAGATCATGCTCAATGACCACTTCGTCTGCCTCCAGCTCTTCCTTGATCCTTGCCGCTATTTGTTCCTCAGCAGCATGATCAAATTGGTGCTGCCTGAGAATAATGGAAAGGTCATCGATCCCCGAAGGAGTGTGTTCATAGGACAATCCGAAATCCTCAAGAATCTGCAGGATCCTGCGGCCGAACCCGATTTCCCGGTTCATCAGATATTTGCTCACATAGATGCTGCAGAATCCTTTATCACTGGCAATTCCGATGACCGGCCCATTTGTATTGTCCCTTTCACCGACAATCCTGGTGCCTGGCGCCTCCGGATTATTCGTATTTTTCACATTCACGGTAATGCCGGCCTTGTAGGCAGGTATCAGCGCTTCATCATGAAATACAGAAAATCCTGCGTATGACAGCTCCCGCATTTCCCTGTATGTGAGTTCCCTGATTTCCTTCGGCGAACTTACCGTGTGGGGATTCACCGAATAGACAGCATCCACATCGGTGAAATTTTCATAAAGCTCCGCTTCAATGCCATTTGCCAATATGGATCCGGTAATATCCGAACCGCTCCTTGAAAAAGTAAGCACATCCCCCTGCTTGCTGTAGCCGAAAAAGCCGGGAAAAATAATGATGCCTTTGCGTTCCCGCAATGACTTTAAATTGATGTAGGCTTCAGGAAGCGCCCTTGCATTGCCGGGTTCATCTGTCACATAAAGCCCAGCCTCCCCCGGATTTACATATGATGCTTCAATTCCCCTGGAAGAGAAATATTCCGCTATCAATCTCGCATTCAAATCCTCGCCGCATGCCTTTACTTTTTCAAGGAAATATTCCGGCCGCTCTTTGCCGGAGGCCATTGTATCGAGGAGCCTGCCCCTGACTTCTTCTGCCTTATTATCAAGGCCCAGCTCCGCTGCTATCCGGCTGTACCGTTCAACGATTTTTTCCAGCTTCGGAGGCATCCCCTCTTTCTCGAGGGCATATATCCCGCAGTCAATCAGCATATCTGTCACTTTCTCGTCCTCCGGGAATCGCTTGCCCGGAGCTGATACAACAATGATCTTACGGCTCTCATCGGCTGCTGCAATCTCAAAGACCTTTTCGACTGCTCGGCCGGAAGCAAGAGAAGAACCGCCAAACTTTACAACCTTCATTTACACATCTCCCATAGCTGCAGTTTCCCTGCTAAAATTTAACTCTTATTATCACGCTTTAAAGCAGAAAAATCAATAGTTTTTCCCTCCGGAAAGCACAAATGTTTTTTACGGGTGTACAAAAGACTGGTTAGTGTTGGGGCTTGAAGTGAATGCAGGTATGCATTGCGCGGATTCCGATGGCGGGATACATGACTTCCTTTTTTTCACACCACTCATGTACTTCAGAACACTCCCGAGATACACGACTCCCTCTTTTCCGAAGCACTCATGTACTCCAAAACAATTCCGGCATACATGACTTCCTCTTTTTCACACCACACATGTACTCCAGAACGATCCCGAGATACACGACTCCCTCTTTTCCGAAGCACTCATGTACTCCAAAACTCTCCCGGCATACACGACCCCCTCTTCTCGACACCACTCATGTACTCCAAAATACTCCCAAGATACACGACTTCCTCTTCTTCCCCCCACCCATGTACTCCAAACCCCAATCCCGCCATATATAACTTGCCCTTCCCTCCGCCAGTCATGTACTTGGCCGCCCGAGCAGGTGCAGGTGCCTGCCAAACAAAAAAAGCCCCGGCAAAAAGCCAGAGCCTGATTCCCACTTATTCTCTCTTCGCTATTTAATCCAGCCTTTCGCCTTTGCCTGATTGACGGCTTCAATCCGGTTGGCGGCACCTAGCTTGCCGATGATTTCGGACATGTAGTTTCGGACTGTGCCATGTGACAAGTACAGCTGTGAGGCGATCTGGGCCATTGTGTGCCCTGCTGCAGCGGATTCAAGTATCTCGGTTTCCCTTGGTGTGAGCGGGCTTTTTTCCTCCCACATGGCAAGGGAAAGCTCCGGTGAAATCATTCTGTTCCCGGCATGCACCCGGCGGACTGCTTCCGCCAGATCCCTGCTTGGGGTATCCTTCAGCAGATAGCCGCCCACTCCTGCCGCGATCGCCCGCTGAAAATAGCCTGGCCTTGCAAAAGTGGTCAAAATGATCACTTTGCAGGAAGATCCAGCTTCCTTCAGCGCCTCTGCCACCTCCAGCCCGGTCATTAAAGGCATTTCAATATCGACGATCAATACATCAGGCTGGTGCTTTTTGACGAGCTCCAGGGTTTGCCTGCCATTTTCCCCCTGCGCAGCCACTTCAATATCTTCCTCCAGCTCAAGCAGAGAGGCGAGTGCGCCAAGCAGAAGGCGCTGATCCTCACCCAGTACAATCCTGGTCATTTGCCATCTCCCCCTTTAAAATCCTTCCCTGATGACCAGTGGAATGCTCATCCTAATAGCCGTTCCTTTTCCTGGAGCTGAACTGATTTGGAGGCTCCCTTCTACAAGCTGGAGCCTTTCCTTAATCCCTGCAAGGCCATTTCCCGAATGTTTGGCGATCACTGATAAATCAAACCCGATGCCATTGTCCCTTACAGAAAGATGAATTTTATCATCTGTTTCGGCAGCTGACAGAACGCATCTGGCTGCTCTGCTGTATTTGACCATATTGGTGATAGACTCTCGCAAGCACATAGCCAGGATCCTTTCCTGGAGCGGAGTCAGGCCGGCTGGCACAGGCATTTTTTCATAAATGAATTCTATGCCGGCAGCCGCACAAAGCGTCTGGGCATGTTCGATTTCCTCTTCAAGCCTGACAAGATTCATATCTGAAACAAGATCACGCATCTCCTTTAAGGCCGTCCGCGCCGTGAGCTGGATGTCCATTGCTTCCTTTTCTGTCCGTACCGGGTCCTTGGAGGCCAGCCGGGCTGTGAGCTCGCTTTTCAGTGCGATCAATGAAAGGGTGTGGCCGAGTGTATCATGAAGCTCCCTCGCAATCCGCTGCCTTTCCTCCTGCTGTGCCAGGCGCTCGATCTGCATATTGGCCACCTGCAGCTGCTCTGACATATCCTTATATTTTGCAGAAGCTTTAACAACGAAAGGAAGGATCGTCCCCCCGAACAATGGCGGACTGATGCCGGAGAGCATGAGGGGCTCAAGATAAAGGCCCGACTGGACCAGGACAGCTGCACTGGCTGCACCAAAGCAAGCACACAGGATATAGATCGTTTTCAGAGGCAGCCTGACCAGATGATTGAGCACCAGAAAGATGAGATACAGATACAGAGGATTATAGAAAAAGCTGAATAACAGTGTCATGCCGACCATCAATGCAATGATGGGAGTTTCATATTTTCTGGACCAGTACAGATGCCTGTAAAAAAAGAGGTAGGCCAGCAGCAGGAAAAAGCCCGCTTCCCTCTTAAGCGGGGCTTCTCCGAGCATGAAATATACAGGCAGTGCAAAGTTGGCCAGATAGATATACGGAGGCCAGCTTTCCGAGGCAGGAAATAACTTTTTCCAGTAAGGATTCACTTATACCGCATCCCGTTTCTTTAGAATATAGCTTGATAGTATCATAAATAAAACCGTGCAGGCGCCAAGATAGAAAATATTTTCCAATGAGATGAGATTGCCTGAAAGCACTTCCCATGCCCCATTTGCATAATGGTAGGATGGCAGCCATTTGCCGATGCTCTGCAGCCACACTGGCAGTGCCTCCAATGGCATCCACAGCCCGCCGGCGATCGCCAGTCCCATTAAGAGGACATTGGAAATCGCAATGGCGGCATCTGCATTCTTCATTGTCCCGACAAGGGCGCCCAGCGCCAGGAACGGAAGGCTTCCGAACAGCAGCCAGATCGTGCAGGCTGCCCACTGCAGGGGAGTCAGGTGGAGATCATAAACAATAGCGGCCAGCGGGAACAGCAGCAGGATGATCAGCAGATGGATAAGCATCTGCGAGGCAACCTTGGCGCTGATCCAGGTGAAGTGGGACAAAGGTGTAAGCTGAAGCTGGCGGATCCACCCTTCCTTCCTTTCAAAAGCAAGGCGGATGCCAAACTGGGAAGTCGCCGTCCCTATCAGTGAAAAAGCGGTCATGGACATAAGTGAGTATGCCCCCCATGAAGTGCCCGCTATTTCCTTATCCGCGCCATTCAAGCTGGCGAACAGAAAGTAAAACACAAATGGCATCAAAAGGGAAAACAGCAGGAAAAACGGGCTTCTGATGATCCGGAGGCTCTCTGCCTTCCATTGGGAAATAAACATGTTCATATTTTACGCACCTTCCTTATTTTCTGAATGCTGATCCTGTATGTCTGTCAGCTGCCTGAAAGCGGCTTCGAGACTGCCTGAGGATACCTGGACATCCCTGATTTCCCAGCCTGATGTAATGATGTTCCGCAATAGCTCATCCGTTTCCCTCGCATATAGAGAATAAGCATTTCCGCTTTTCTCCGCCCTCTCGACGCCCGGCAGTCCATTCAGGAGATTCAGGTCCAGCTCCTGGGAGGAACGGAACGAAACTGTTCTTGATGATACCCTTGCCTTAAGTGCCTGCGGAGTCCCGGAAGCGACGAGCCTTCCTTCTGCCATCACACAGATCTGGTCAGAAACAGCATCCGCCTCCTCCAGGTAGTGGGTGGTCAGAAGAATGGTCTTCCCATCATTCGCAAGCGCGCTGATCACTTCCCAAAAGCGGAATCTTGATTCCACATCCATCCCGACAGTCGGTTCATCCAGAATAATAAGGCTCGGATTTCCGGCAAGTGCCTGTGCGAATGCAAGCCTTCTCCGCTGGCCCCCTGAAAGCGCAGTGGCCTTCCTTTTTTCTTCCTTATGCAGTCCTGAAAGATCCAGCAGCCTTTCATACGATAAGGGATTTTTATAATAGCTGCGGAAAAGCTGGAGGATTTCGCCTGTACGCAAGCCGTCTGCAGGCTTTGTTTCCTGGAGCAGGGCCCCCGTCATTTCCCTGAGCTCCTTGCTCTTCGGCTCCCGCCCGAATATTTCAATCCTGCCAGAGGAAGGCTTGAGCATATTCAGCATCAGCCCCACCGCGGTAGTCTTGCCGGCTCCATTCGGACCCAGGAGTGCTGTAACCTCCCCCGCATTGACCTTCAGATTTAATCCATCAAGCGCCCTGAAGGACCCAAAAGCTTTCACCACATTTTCAAAAACAACTGCCTGTTGCATACTCATCAGCTCCGTCTCCATTAATTAACTTCATTGTAAAACCTTCCAGCCATACTCATTAGTACCTGATGTCATCAAATTCATATGACAAATGTCATTTTCCGTACCTGGTACGCAAAAAAGACACTATTGCCCATTTTGTCCACGGGTGGTGCCTGGCACCTTAAAAAGACACTTTCCCCCTATTTGTCCACGAACGGTGCCTGGCACGCTGGAGCCATTGCAATTTTTTCTATTAATTTCAAAAATTTTCTATATAATAGATGTTGGAAGTAGAGTGCTGCAGGCTTTTGCGGTGCTAAAAAATTATTTGACTGGCTGGAGGCGATTCGAGAATGGCTTATGAAGATGATGTTTTGTTAGATAAAGGCACTAATAAAGCGCCGAAGAAGAAGGAAGAACGGAAAGAAGGGGAACCGACTGCCGCTTTTAAAGGAGCTTCCTGGGCTGCTTTAATGGTCGGGGCTGGGGCTTATCTGATCGGGCTGTTCAATGCGGACACGATGCAGCTGAACGAGAAAGGATATTATTTTGCTGTCCTGATTTTCGGCCTCTACTCTGCGGTCTCTTTGCAAAAGGCGGTACGAGACAAAGAAGAAGGAATACCGGTTACCGGCATCTATTATGGACTGAGCTGGTTCGCACTTATTGTGGCCGTACTATTGATGGCTATCGGCTTGTACAATGCAGGAAGCATCATCCTGAGCGAAAAAGGATTTTATGCGATGTCATTCGTGCTCAGCGTCTTTGCCGCTGTTACAGTCCAGAAGAACATCCGGGATACCCAGCAGGCTAAAGACAGAGATTGAAGCAGCAAAGAACATTGCTTCAGAACAGATCATGACAGTAACCCTGCTGAAAAAATACAAAAAGACTGGCCAGAATTAATTCCGGCCAGTCTTTTATTTGGGAAAGCACACAATCCCCTGCATTCTATACGCGAACCATCCGCTCATACTGCAGCTTCCTAAGCTCAAACAAAGTGATCGGATCGCGGTAAGCCTCCGGATTTTCCTTCATTTTGCTGAGAGCCTGCCCGTTGGCTTCAATAGTGTTCAAGGTTTCCTCAACTGTCATATTGAGCACGTTGAATGGATTGCGGAAGAAGATCTTAATATCCCTCTCCAGTGCTTTTTCGAACAGTTCAAACTGCTGCATGAACTTGCTGACAATGGCGTCGACGCTTTCGCTGTAATCCTCATTTTCGAGGAATTGTTTATATCTATTATACAGCATTCCTTTATTCTGCGGGATTGCGCCAAACAGCTTTCCGGCGCTTTTCAGCAGGAATTGCGAAGGAGTGAAGCGCAGTAGGATGTTCACTTTTTCCATCCTCACTCCGCTTGTCATCCTGTCGGCATCCCTGCGCCAGTCATCCAGCACTTTGAAATCGCACTCCAGCCGGATTTTTTCCTCTCCATATAACTCATTGAACCCTTCGCCCATTTCATATAAATAAGCCTGGCTGTGATTGAACTCTTCAGTGGTGAGGGCAATCCACTTCTGGATAGAGCCGTAGAATTCAGGGAGGACAGAATCCTCCAGATACTGCTGGACGCGCTCGTTCATTGCATCGTTCAGCTCAAGATGGATTTTCCGGAAGTCGCTGTCTTCTGTGACCAGCTCGGAAGTGCCCCGCAGGATCCCGGGGATTTCCTCCTCAAGCTTCTTCCTCATTCTGTCTTTGATAGATTGATAGGATTTTGTGATCGTCCTTGTCTTTTCTTCTTCAATATCGCTGAGCTGGTTGATGGCGCCATTCAGCTTCGTGACCATCTCTTCATTCCAGCGGATATCCTCCTGCAGCGAGTTCTCCACCTCCACCCGCTTATCAAGCAGATAGCTTAAGGCGCGCTGGATATAGACAAGCACACTTTGTGTCCGGAGCTCATACCAGTCGCGGCTCAGGCTGTCATCGAAAAATCCGGCCAAATCTGCCAGCTGCTCTCTGCTTCCATAATGGGAGGAAAAGGCAAATACTTTTCCTTGCGGGAAATAAGACCGGATTTGTGCGGATATCTCGTCGACCAGCCTTTCTGCCTCACGCTGATCATGAATCGCATCCACCTTGTTCAGGAGGAAGTGCACCTTTTTGAAAGGAGCAGACTCACGAATTCTTTCCAGCGCCAGGAGGTCCTCCTCTAAAAGGCCTTCTGCTGCATTAATGACATATAAAATGCTGTCTGCAAGCGGGAGATAATGGGCCAGCTCTCCACTTGCCCTGCCGCTCCCTTTGACTCCCGGGGTGTCAATGAGCGCAATCCTGTTTTCCTGCAGGAAGGGAACCGGTACCCGGCAGTTGAAAGCAACCTTTTCTCCTTCAAGGCCGGCGGCAGCTTCATTTTCCTGATATTGCGGAAGATCTTTCATCATGATCAGCCTGCTGTCGGTAACTTCACTGAAAGCAGCGTCTTCGCCAGCCTTGAACATACTGATGGAAGATGTGTCCTCTCCAAGAACCGGCTTGCCCAGCACATAATTAATGAATGCGGACTTCCCGCTTCCAGGCCTGCCGGCAACAAGGACATGGCTGTTATCAAGATCAAGGAGCTCTTCGACGATCCATTCCAGCCTCTGTCCAAGCGGGAGATCATTTTTAAGTGCCCATTTCTTAATATCCATAAACAATTTGTAGCTGTCTTCCAGTCCTCCGTTATAAAGGCTTGAGCGCTCTATCAGATTTTCTGCATCCGCTACAGCGTTAGAGTCTAATCCGGCAAATAGCTTATTCCAGGCAAGCAATGCAGCGGAAGCGTGCACCGCGTTGGCGGAATCAGTGATCCTAACCCAGTTCACAAGCAGCTCAGGAACGAGCGGAGTCAATTCCTTCACATAATAATTGCCTGTGATAAGCTGCAGGTAGGTCTCCCTGTACATAGCGGAAAGTTCATGCCATGCATAAGATCTGTCCGCTTCAAGCTCCAGCATCATCCCGTTGAAATCCTTAAGCCATTGATGGCTGCTGCTCTGATTCTGATAATGCTGCCAAAGGGAGACAGACAGCTTTTCAAATCTTGATTCATCTTTATAAAAGACCGTTTTCAGCGCGTCAAGGAAATAAACAGGCTCAAGCTTCCTTGCCGCCCCTTGATCAATATAGCCATTCAGGACCTCAAACCATTTGAGCGAGCTTGTGCGGACTCCTTCGTTGACAGCGAGTTCAATGGCATTGCCCCAATCCTGGTGCTTTTCGAAAAAGGCTCTTGCCAGCTCTGTTACATCCGGATAATCCGGATTGAGGAGAACAGCTTCCTTTATTGTCTGCACGGCCTTATCAAGCTTGCCCTGATGGACATATAAGGAAAACAGCTGGAGCAGGACCTCAGTCTGGAGCACAAGTGACTCTGTCCTGATGGCCTTGTATATTTCTTCGGCTGTTGCATGCAGCTCCAGTTCCATATAGGCGT
The DNA here is from genome assembly GCF_040492155.1 of Cytobacillus sp. T106. Classification (NCBI taxonomy): domain Bacteria; kingdom Bacillati; phylum Bacillota; class Bacilli; order Caryophanales; family Bacillaceae; genus Cytobacillus; species Cytobacillus sp. T106. The sequence goes on from NZ_JBEUMK010000004.1 coordinate 17,991, forward strand.
CTGCGGTATTTTTTTTGGCCCACTCCCCCAAATCGTTATGTATGTTTTCCCATTTGAAAATGGCTGCTTCATAGTCTTTATGGTGGAAATAGATTTCACCCTGTGCAAACCTGATGACCGAAAGCTCCGGTATTTCTTTTTTCTGCTCCAGGAAATATGCCTCGCCGAGCACCTGTGCAGGCTGCTCCCCGCTATGGCCTTCCATAAACATTTCGTAATATGATTTATCGATTAATTGTTGTTCTATCGTCATTGTTATCCCCTTATGTAAATAGATTGACCTACTATATGCTAAAGAGATTCCTATTATTCTGCGCTCTCTATCCTTGTATTCTAGCAAAGAATGGAATGCAACAAATTTCATTTTACTTTCATTTTTGATACAGAAATGTTTCCTTCTGTAATAATTCTAACAGCAACCCTCAGATATGGTAAATTTTACGCAGGAACTTCACTCTGTACTGCCTGAAACACCGTTAATCAAGCAAAACCCGCCTCTAGAGAAGGCGGGTTCGCTCTGACGAAGGATGGAAGCCCTTAGCGGGAGCCTCTTCTCAGGTTGTTTTGTTCATCTGTTGTATAGACGGTTGGCTCCCCGGATAATGATGGGCTGCCTGACGTGCCTTCCCCTTCATCTCCGCTCTCGATTTGGCCTGCGCCATACCACTCATCAGCACCGGTTTCAGCGTTGGCAAAAGCAGAATCTGCGTTCACAGCCAGGAGAATTTTGTCATTATCCATATCTGCTGCATATGACTCTACATTTTCCTCAGCAATTCCATACTTTGTCAGCCTTTCATGGGATTCGCCAAAGTCGCCGTCCAGCGAGAAGGCTTCTTTCAGTTTATCCCAGAACGATTCATCATCATGCTCTTTCGGCGCTGAGCCGGCAGCCTTTTCCACATCTGCATTTGTGTACGAATCAAGGGTGTAAATATCCTGCCGCTTTGAAATGACAGCCAGATCCTTTGAATCATAGCCTTTCGCCGTCAGCTCCCTGATTGCCTCGATCGTTTCATCTATTGAACTGTATACACCGATAATATCGCGTTTCATCATTATGCCTCCTATATGAAAATCATATATAGGCTGTTTACCCTTTAGTGCTGCAGGCAAAACGCAGGCATACTCAAGACAGTTTACGAATGAATGCCACTTTTAAATAATTCCCTTCCTTGAACTCACTGATGGTCCGAAAATCCTTTGGCAGGGAGAATTCCTCCAGCAGCTTGTACTTTCCGCCGCTTTCCTTAAAGGCGGCTTCAATAAATCCTTTGAACTTGCTCATTCCAAAGGTGCTGCAGTTGGTAGAGGCGACGATGATGCCATCCTTTTCCGTAATCGCAATCGCTTCCTTCAGCAGGTTCTTATAATCCTTGCTTGCACTGAAGGTATGCTTCTTGGAGCGGGCAAAGCTTGGAGGATCGAGGATCACCATATCAAAAAGAAGCTTTTTCCTTACGGCATATTTAAAATAATTGAAAACATCCTCTACAATGATATCCTGTGCCTCATAGTCGATCCCATTGATGCTGAACTGTTCAATCGTTTTGCTTTTGCTCCTGTTCGCAAGGTCCACGCTTGTCGTTTTCACTGCTCCGCCTTTTGCCGCAAAAATGGAGAATGCCCCTGTATAGGAAAACGTATTGAGGACTGTCCTGCCCTTTGCATATACATCCCTGATTGTTTTTCTGACATCGCGCTGGTCAAGGAACACGCCTGTCATTGCTCCATCGTTCAGGTAGATGGCAAAGTTTTCGCCATTTTCTTTGACAATGAGCGGGAACTCTCCGCGCTCTCCTTCAACAAAGTCATCATCCTCCATATAAGAGCCTTTCGCATCAAAGCGTTTCTTTTCGTAGATCCCTTTAAAATCAGCAAGATTCCTTAAAGACTGCAGGATTTCTTCCTTAAACCGGTATATGCCTTCACTGTACCAAGTCAGCAGATAATAGCCGGCAAAATAATCGATTGTCAGCCCGCCGATCCCGTCGCCTTCGCCATTGAAAACGCGGAAAGCAGTCGTATCAGAGCTGTTGAAGAAAGATTCCCGATGCTTAAGAGCCTTCTGAAGTTTTTTCTCAAAAAATCCCTGGTCGATCACTTCTTGCTCATCACGCGTCAGGATCCAGCCGCAGCCTTTATTCTGCAGGCCATAATAGCCTTTGCCGATGAATTTGTTCCTGCTGTCTGCAAGGCGGAAGATTGCCCCCTCCTCCTTCAGATCCGCAAGATTCTCTATTCTATCCTTATAAACAAGGGGCAGCCCTTTTCTATACTCTTCATCAGAACGCGCCTTCAGACGCAGCTTTATTTCCTGTGCCATATTATCACCCTTCTATATCCTGAGATCAGCTGCCCTGTTTGCCAGCTGTATCTTTTGGTTCTATCTTATCATTCCAGCCGCAGGAGAAGCCAATCGCTGAGAAAATTCTAAAGAAGAAGGGTGTCAAAAATCCCGCAGCCACCAGCCCAGAAAAGAAAAGACCAGGGAAGCATCCCCGGCCTTATACAGCAGCAGCCTGTTTTTTTATGCTGTTTTTCCGCCTCCACCCCTCGGCCATGATCATGGCGATGGCAATCAGCAGGAAGATACTCGAGATTTGGAACAGCCTGCCTGTTTCCACGTACTGGGCTATGACGCCGAATACCAGTCCGCTCAATCCGATGCCAAGGTCGATGGCTGAAAAGAACATGCCATTGGCAACACCTCTGCGGTTTGGCGGCGTAAGGGACAATGTCCACGACTGAAGCGTCGGAATCAGTGATCCGAAGCCGATCCCGAAAAGAACTCCGGCTGCAGCAATCAAAACATTAGAATGGGCAAAGGACAGCACCCACATCCCGGCGAATGTAATGAGTGTACAGAACAGGACGAGCCCTCTCGGCCCATTTCTGTCAAACCATTTTCCAGCTGCCGGACGCGAGGCCGATGCCAGTACGGCATTGAACAGGTAGAAAAGGAAAATCTGCTCTATCCCCCGCTCTTCCCCAAAAATGACAATGAACGTGACAATGGATCCATAGCCGAAGGTGACGATGACCGTGATAAGTGCCGGGTACCAGCTCGTTTTTTCAATCAGTGACCCTAAATAGGAGAAAGCTAATTCCTCTTTTTTCGCTTCCTTAACCGACTGGGGCGTTCTGTAGCTGACAAGCGACAGGAGTATGATGCTGATAATGCCAAGGCCGGCCGATATATAAACCAGATTTTCAAAGGTCGTAACCTGAAATAAATAAATGCCCAGGCTGGGGGCAATGATCATCCCGAGAGTCACAGACAGCCCATAATAGCCCATCCCCTCGCCGAGGCGGGAGTTCGGAACAACATCTACCGCTGCTGTCCCGTTGACAGTCGTCGACCAGCCCCAGGCAAGCCCGTGCACCAGCCTGAAGAGAAGAAACATAACAACCACGCTGGAAAGCGGGTAAACCAAAGTAATCAGCAGCAGGGCGGCTGCACCGGCCAGGACGAGGGGCTTTCTTGTCCTGTACTCAAGCATATAGCCGATAAAGGGCCTGCACAGAATTGCGCCAGCAGAGAATAGAGTTGTGACCAGGCCGATTTCCAAGCCGGAGGCGCCTATTGATTTTATGTATGGAGGCATTGTCGGGATCAGCATTTGAAAGGACATAAAGACAAACAGATTCCCTGCCATCAGCATGACGAAGGATTTCGTCCAAAGCTTTTCTTTTTGTTCACTCAAGCGGTAAAGCCCCCTTTTCAAAAAAATAAAAACTTGTGCAGTATTTAACTTTTACGAGCATATAAAAGGCTGGAACAGATCTTTTATAGAGAATATATTTCGATTCACTAAATGTTAACACAGTTATTTAATTGATGGCAATGCTGTATTTTTGTCCTGCTCCCACAAAAAAAGGGAGGCCGCAGCCCCCCGTTCTTATTGATATTTTTTTATAAACGCCAATGTCTCATCAATGATCAGCTGCTGATCATTATCGAGCGTGGCAACATGATAGCTGTTTTCCATCGTAATCAGTTTTTTGTCTTTGCTTGAGATGCGGTCAAGTATGAGCCGGGAATTATCAGGCGGGACAACATGGTCTTCGCTGGAAACAAAAATCAATGCCGGGCACTGTATGTCAGCCAGCCCTCCTTTTACCAGCTCCATTAACTGGACGATTTCACCGATGGATTTGACCGGGGTCTTCTCATAGGCCAGCTCTTTTACATCAGCTTTCTTTATATCTGAGCCGATGGCATCGAGGAAGCGGACGTCCTGAAGGGCTGCAGCACCTTCCATATCCGAAATCTCTACGGCAGCATTAATTGGGATAATGGCCTTGATTTCGGAATGCTTCTCAGCCATATAAAGAGTAAGTGTCCCTCCCATGGATAAGCCTGTGACGAAAATATCGTCGCACCGTTCTTTCAGCCATTGAAAGCCTTCTTCAATGCTTGCAATCCAGTCGCTGTACTGCGTTTGCTCCATTTCCTCATAATGGGTCCCATGGCCTTTAAGCCTTGGGCCGCAGACCGTATAGCCTGCTTTCGCATATGCCTCCCCGAGCGGCCGCATGCTTTGTGTCGAGCCTGTAAAACCGTGCGAAACCAGGATGCCTGTCCTGCCGCCTTCATAATAAAAGGGTTCTGCTCCGTTTAATACTGGATAGTTATCCGCCATTTCTTTCCCTCCTCTTTCTCACTTTGAAAAAGTTCGACTCCCTATGCCGCAAACCCTGCCAGCTCCGGAAAAAAGCCCGTTTTTCTCTATACACACAAATTTCATTTCCCGTATAGTACTGCCTGCATAGAATACAATAAGGAGAGCAGTCGAGTTGGAGGCGGAAAACAGAAATGGATGAATTTAATTTCTCAAAGCTATTTGCCAATGCAGAAAGCTTTTTTCATAAAAAGGGACAGCGGGAGATCCAATACCCAAAAGGCAGCCCGATCAATAAGGTGCACCGGTCTTCCCAAATCGTTGGAAACAGCCACAATATGCAGCAGTTCTTGTCCAAATATCTGGGCATAAAAAAATAACCTGCATACGCAAGTTACAAGAGCCCTTATGGCTTGTCCATCTAAAAAACTATCAGGCCGGAATCAGCGGATCTTTTCCAGGATCCTAAGATACTGCTTGCCGCCCGTGAATCGGGCGTTTTTTATTTCAGCCCTGCCAAATGCCTGCAGCCGGTCCTCTTTGGACCAGCCTTGCCGATTCATCAGGCCTTGGCAGCGAAAAGTCCTTTCACGATGGAGCTTTTCCTTGATATTGATGCTCCGCGAGGATATTGAATATCCTGCTGGTCTGCTTTTTTATTATAATTGGCAGCATCTTTGAATAACCGATCAAAATCAAAAATGTCTTCCTCGCCACTTGGCTTCTGGACTTTTAACACATGCTTTTTGGCTGACATTTTTAACCACCTCTTTACTATAAGTTTACCTCATTAGGGCTAAAGATTCAATCTTTCCCGAAGCTTTGTAAGCCCCAAGTTCTCCCATGCCCGTTTATGGAGCTCCGAAACAAGGGAAGTAATGCCTGCGACCAGATAGCCGTCATTTTCATTGAATTCAGATCTGTAGCTTGAAACACAAATGACATAGTCGACGACTTCTGTACCGCTTGTATAAATATTTTCCTCTTCTGAGGTGGTATAAACCAGATAATTTTTATCATGGATAACTTCCGGATTTTCCTTGTTGATCGGGATCCCTGTTTTGTATAAGTCCACAAGCTCGAGCGACCTCTTTACAGGCGAAGGAAATGATGCCTGATGAAACTCGGCAAGCGTCATTACTTCAAAGGTAAGATGTTCATCCCATTCACTTAAATAGAATTCCTGCATTTTGGCAAGTGCAAAATCGAGGGCATCATGGAATCTGGGATGCTCTGAATCAAAGCTCGTTTTCAGGACATTCTTGTTTTCTTCCTTCATTAAATACGTCAGGAATTTAAACTTTCTCATCTGGTCATCAATGATGGATATGACTTCCTTCTGGCTCTGGTCCAGGTCAAACTCCAGATTTCCGAGCTTGAAGCGGATGATCCTCCTGGATGCGGAAGGCACTAAAAGCCAGAGCAGCAGCCATAAAAGCAGGTAGAAAAGATATTCAAAAATGACCTGGAATTTCGGCGACTCGGCAATCGGCTTGATAATCAGGCTTGTGACCGTATCCTGTGCAGCGGCCTGGCCGCCTGCATCCGGCTGGCCCGCGCCATCCGGCAGCTGTGCAGCATGATATAAGCTGATAGCTGCAAGCAATATGATGATCCCTACTCCCGTCCAATACACGATCGCAGACCATTTCCTTACCTTATCTTCAATGACAGGCAGATCTTTAACCATCATCCTTTCCATTTTCATCCCCCTTTAGCCTGTTCGTCATTCAGCAATGTTGGAGGTTCATGGTGTGATTGAAAGATTCGGAAACGATATTAGCCTGTGGGTAAAAAAACCATATGATCCATTATATTACCTTAACAGTTTATCATACCAGGAAGATTTCTCCCCTAGTTCTTTCGCTTCAATTGGAGCAGCAGCCTGGCTCAAGAGCAATGAAGATGGGTACATAAAGCTATTGTATGCAGCCGCAGGCCGGCAGGCAGCTTTGCCCAAAAGTTTTTTCCCGCCCAGCCCCTCCGCTTTCCTTATTTTGCTTACCTGCTCCTTGTTTTTATCCTCCTTAATGAGTAGTATTAAGTTCATGGCATATCTTTTCAGATTCCATTAGACTATAAGTGAACGAGCCCAGTTTTTTAGACTATTGTAACTGCATGTTGATTTTGGGCTCATTCAGCTATGCTGAAATGTGTGTGAAACAGGGTTTCACACACATGAGCCCAAAATCACCGACAATGTTCAACACAGCCATTTTAAAAAAGGGCTATTTTAATAAAAAATGTTTGGAGCCGATTGAGCTTCAGGCAAAAAAATTCTATAATTTCCTAAAGTATATAAAAGAAAGGCTGATACTGGTTTGGAACAAAACTCATCCAATTTTATTCGCACGATCATTAAGGAGGACCTGGAATCCGGAAAAAGGAATGAAGTCGTTACCCGCTTCCCTCCAGAGCCGAACGGCTATCTTCATATTGGACACGCAAAGTCAATCATCATCAACTTTGGACTCGCCGATGATTTTAACGGCAAAACCAATCTGCGCTTTGATGACACCAATCCGCTGAAAGAAGACCAGGAGTATGTGGATGCTATTAAAGAAGATGTCAAATGGCTGGGGTTTGAATGGGAGGAGCTTCGCTTTGCTTCCGATTATTTTGAGGAAATGTACGAGCGTGCAGTCCTGCTGATCAAAAAAGACCTTGCTTATGTTGATGACCTGAATGCAGATGAAATCAGGGAATATCGCGGAACTTTGACAGAGCCCGGGAAGGATAGCCCATACCGCAGCCGTTCTGTCGAGGAAAATCTTGATCTCTTCAAGCGTATGCGTGCAGGAGAATTCCAGAATGGAGAAAAGGTGCTCAGAGCAAAAATTGATATGAGCTCACCTAATATTAACCTGAGGGATCCGGTCATTTACCGTGTATCACATGCCCATCACCATAACACAGGCGACAAATGGTGCATTTATCCGATGTATGCATTTGCCCATCCGATCGAGGATGCAATCGAGGGCGTCACCCACTCTCTCTGCACAACAGAATTCGAGGATCAAAGACCGCTTTATAACTGGGTCATTGAAGCTTGTGAGATGGAAAGCAAGCCTCAGCAGATTGAGTTCGGGCGCCTGAACCTGATCAACACAGTTATGAGCAAAAGAAAGCTGAAGCAGCTGGTCGACGAAAAGTATGTGGATGGCTGGGATGATCCGCGCATGCCGACCGTTTCTGGGCTGAGAAGAAAAGGCTTTACACCTGGCGCCATCCGTGAATTTGTTGAAGCGACAGGCGTCTCAAAAGGATCCGGAGCCGTTGATACTGCGATGCTTGAGCATTTTGTCCGTGAAGACCTTAAGCTGTCTTCCCCTCGGACAATGGGAATCCTGAAGCCGCTGAAGGTTGTGATTACCAATTATCCTGAAGGACAGACAGAAATGCTCGAAGCGGAAATCAATCCGGAGAACCCGGAAATGGGCAGCCGCCAGATTCCGTTTTCAAGAGAAATTTATATCGAGCAGGATGATTTCATGGAAGATCCGCCAAAGAAATATTTCCGCCTCTTCCCTGGAAATGAAGTGCGTCTGAAGCATGCATACTTCATTAAATGTCAAGATGTCATCAAGGATGAAAACGGTGAAGTGGTTGAAATCCATTGCACATATGATCCGGAAACCAAGAGCGGCACCGGCTTTACCGGACGGAAAGTAAAAGGGACCATCCACTGGGTCGAGGCATCCCAGGCAGTTCCGGCTGAATTCCGCCTGTATGAGCCGCTGATCCTTGACGAAGAATTGAACAGTGAAGAAAATGAAGGCAAGACCTTCCTTGACCATGTGAATGAAAATTCTCTGGAAATCGTCAACGGCTTCATCGAGCCGAACATGAAGGATGTCAAGCCTCAAGATAAGTTCCAGTTCTTCCGCCACGGCTACTTCAATGTCGATCCAAAGCATACAACAGAAGATCACATTGTATTTAACCGGATCGTTTCGCTGAAGAGCTCATTTAAATTATAAAAGCAAAGCCACCAGCCAGTGGGTGCTATTTTCAGGAGGAGAACGGCCGCAGAGCCGTTCTCTTTTTTCTAACAATTTTTTCAAGGGGATTGTCTTTTTAGCAAAAAATACGATACAGTTAAAGCAGAGGTGAGTATATTGAACGAGAAAACATCCTCTGCCTCCAGCATAAGATGGTTCAGCCTGGCCCTGCAGGCTTTGCTTATTATGGCAGACAATGAAGGCCTGTGCCCGAGCGCAAGGCTAGCGGACAAAATCGGTTCAGAATCAGGGTTTCTGCGGAAGATTTTGCGGAATTTGGTTAAGGAAGGCCTTGTCCAGGCCAAGGAAGGCCGGGACGGCGGATATTTTCTCGCAAAACCGCCGGAGGATATCAGGCTCTCTGATGTATATGCGGGAATGCGCGCAGAGCCATTCTCAAAAGGTTTCCTGGATGTCAGCAGCAAAGAGTGCTTTGAACCATGCACCCGCAGTGCCTTATCCGGCCTGAAGAATGAAATGGAGCAATGGATCCTGAACGGATTAGAAGAAAAGACCCTTAAAGACCTGATGGGTAAAAAATAAAGGAAACGAGACATCATTGTGTTTCGTTTCCTTTTTTATATTCACGCAGCGGCTGTTAATGAGATCCGTATAATAGAAATACCATGATGATGGAGTCAATCAGTATCAACCACAAAAAAATATAGAAAAGTCTCCGCTGTGTAAAATACAGCCGGACCAGCATGAAGTAGGCAAAGCCTGCTGCAACAACAAAAGACAAAAATTCCTCCAGCTTTTCTCCCTTCAAGACCAGCCTGTTATCATAATACAGCTGCAGCTCTTCATTTAATGAAAATGGTACAGTAAAAATGCTGATCAGCAGGCCCAGCAGCATGAAGCTCCCGGCAATGTTGAGCAGTTTTTGAACAGATATTCCTTTATTAGCTTTCAGCACCTGCTCTGAAGCCGGCTTATAATCAACCTGCAAAACCATCCCTCCTTTTATAACATCTACGGGCCGGGATACAATTGGTTTCGTCTTTCTGAGTCAGGAAGGCAATCCTATTCTTACAGGAGACTTGTCATCGGCAAATAGACTGTCCTCCCTTTTCATGCCTGTTATTTATTGGAAAATAAACTGTGTTTGACAAAAGAACAGTAACGCCATATACTGTTCTTGTAATAACCACAGTTAAAGGGAGATGGCATAGATGAGTGATAATACAATGAGCAAAGAAGAGTATTTAAATAAAGTAAAAGATCTTGACCAAACCACTGAAGCGCCAAAGGAGCTGGAAGATACAGATTTCTTCACGGTGGCAAAAGAGCGCCGCTCTGTCCGCCAGTATGATGCCGATTATATTATGGAAGACAGTGAAATCCGTGAAATCCTTGAAGCAGCCATCCTGGCACCGTCTTCTTCTAACCTCCAGCCATGGAGATTCCTAGTCATCAAGGACCAGGAAGCGAAAAAAGAACTGCTGCCAATCGCAAACAACCAGCAGCAGATCACAGATGCTTCTGTCGTAGTTGCAGTACTTGCGGATGTAGACGCGTATAAGAATGCAGGTGAAATTTACGGAGGCCTTGTAAAGATGGGCCGCATGACGGAAGAAATCAAAGATTCCTATGTAGCATCCATTATGAAGACCTATGGCGGTTTCTCTGATGAGAGAGCACTTAAGACTGCTATGATCGACGGCGGCCTTGTCTCTATGCAGCTGATGCTGGCAGCTAAAGCAAAAGGCTATGACACGGTTCCTATGGGCGGCTATGACGAAGGGCAATTTATTGAAGCCTTTAATGTGCCGGAAAACTTCAAGCCAGTAATGCTTATTTCCTTAGGAAAAGGCAAAAAGGCCGGCTTTGAGAAAAACCGCCTGCCTTTGGATGATGTTTTAAACTGGAACAGATTCTAATCAACTTGCCCGGGCCAGGATGCCCGGGTATTTTTTGCGGCTTGAATCGTGAGGATAGGAGCGGGAGTTATTTATACCTATAGGGATTAGTTTTATTCTCTAAAAGGGCATCTTATAAACAGAAAGCCCGAAAAGCTGCAGGACTGGCAAGACCCAGCGCCTGAAATACCATACCATTAATGATTCATTTATCCTGGTTTCAGGCAAGGATTATAGGGTAAACTCACAATTGTTTCCAAATAAAGAAAAAGGAGTAGATATATGGTATAGATACCTGGTACTTTTTTATTATATCCCCAAAATTTTTTGACAATCGCAATTCAATTTTAGTATGATGGTTTTTGTACTAAAGGAGGCAGAAAAATGACAGCTTTTGATAAACAGAAAATTGTGAATAGTGTGCCGCAGAAAGGCTTTTTCGGCCACCCTAAGGGCTTGTTCACGCTCTTCTTCACAGAGTTCTGGGAACGCTTCTCCTACTATGGGATGAAAGCTATCCTACTATACTATATGTATTACGAAGTTTCTAAGGGCGGACTTGGGATCGATGAGACGACAGCCGCTTCTGTAATGGCCGTGTACGGCTCACTCGTATATATGTCCGGGGTAATCGGAGGCTGGATTGCCGACCGTATACTCGGAACTGCCAGGACCGTATTCTACGGCGGGGTCCTGATTATGCTTGGCCATATTGCCCTTGCATTCCCTGGAGGCATTACAGCCCTGTTCATCTCCATGGCATTGATTGTCATTGGTACAGGTCTATTAAAGCCTAACGTTTCAAGCGTTGTCGGCGACCTTTACAGCAAGGAAGATGTCCGCCGTGATTCTGGTTTCTCGATTTTCTATATGGGAATCAACGCTGGTGCTTTCATTGCGCCGTTAATTGTCGGAACAATCGGTGAAAAGTATAACTTCCATTGGGGCTTCGGCATTGCAGCAATCGGTATGCTGATTGGATTGATCACTTATCTTGCTACAAGAAAGAAAAACCTTGGGCTTGCAGGCAGCTATGTACCAAACCCGCTGCTCCCTGAAGAGCGCAAAAAAGTATTCGGCCGCATTGCCATTGCAGCAGTTATTATTGCTATTATTGCTTTTATCAGTATTTCAACCGGATTCTTAACGATTAACCGCTTCACGGTACTGATCAGTATCCTCGGGATTGCCATTCCGACCGCATACTTTATTGTGATGTACCGCAGTCCGAAAACAACTTCAGATGAGCGGTCAAGAATTATCGCCTACATCCCGCTGTTTATAGCATCGGTTATGTTCTGGGCGATCCAGGAACAAGGTTCCATCATCCTTGCTCAATATGCGGACAAGCGTACTGACCTGGATTTTGCAGGCATCCACCTGCAGGCTTCATGGTTCCAGTCCCTTAATCCATTGTTCATTATTGCACTCGCACCATTGTTTGCGTGGCTATGGGTTAAGTTAGGAAACAGGCAGCCATCAACGCCTAAGAAGTTCTCACTTGGCTTGATTTTCGCGGGCTTGTCTTTCCTTGTCCTGATTATCCCTGCTTATATGAGCGGCGGGGAATCTTTGGTTAATCCATTATGGCTTGTACTGAGCTTCTTCCTTGTCGTTATCGGTGAGCTGTGCCTGTCCCCTGTAGGGCTGTCAGCTACAACAAAGCTTGCGCCGGCGGCATTCTCGGCTCAGACGATGAGCTTATGGTTCTTATCCAATGCAGCGGCACAGGCGGTAAATGCTCAGCTTGTTAAGCTGTATGATCCTAATAATGAGATTATGTATTTTGGTACGCTTGGACTTTTGGCTGTCGTTTTAGGCGGCGTCCTGATTTTCATGTCACCTTCTATTCAGAGATTGATGAAGGGTATTAAATAATCGCAAAGGCAGTGCATTTTTAGTGCACTGCCTTTGTTTTGCTTATAAATGGGTTTGATACTTTTTTTGCAATCCGATACTAATTTTATGTAGTTCTTTGATCAGTTACCTGGATACTTCCTCAAATGTAGTCTGCTGATTTCCGTTCCAGGCACTTCGCTTTCCGCGGGGCGACGCTGAGCCTCCTCACCGCTGCGCGTCTGCGGGGTCTCAGCCTTGCCGCTATTTCCCGCAGGAGTCTCCATGCCTTCCACTCCAATCAGCAGGGTTTAATAATTTGTTTGGCTGACCCCTTTAGTACCCTTGCTCTTAGACAAGGCTTCAGACTCTCCCCTTCAATGTATTCAAATATTCCACATGCTTCCGGTCTGTGCCGAGAACAGTTTCAACCAGTCGGCGGCTTTCAGGGTCGAGGTCGCCTCTTACGTTTTCTTCGGACATTTGGATGGCATAATAGTCTTCGCCGGTAAGGGTTTTATCGACTATGGCCTCCTGGCTTTCCGGCAGGAAGAGACTGCTGATATATCCTTGGATGGAACCGGCTATGCCTTCATCGTCAGCAGGTACAGCCCCAAGGTTTTGGATTCTTTCCGCAATCAGGGCCGCATTATGTTTGTGCTCCTGCTGCATTCTCTGGAATTCGGCTCTGACACCTTCATCGTCAAGTTTTTCAATGAAATGCTCGTATGCATGGATGCCCATGTAAATCCCTTTCAGGAACTTGTTCAGCTCCTTGGCAACTGAGTGATTGTCCACCTTGCTTCCTCCATTTTCTGTTTCTTACAAAAATGTCATCTTTAGCCTTCATATTGTAGGCTTAAGCTATGGATGGCATACATGATTTCTCATACCATAGCGCCCGCATGATTTCATCACGGGAAACAATCTGTTCAGGCTTTTTCTCATTCTTGGTCAAAGAAACCTCCGTCCCATCATACATAAATGCCGCGGTTCCCATATTAAGCGATATACCGCCTGCTGTTATAAGGTCAGTTTCCTCTCCCTTTCCCCTGGCGGCCCTTCTTAGAACCGCATTAATTTTAGCGACCAGCACTTCCAGCGAAAAAGGCTTCTGGATATAATCATCGCCCCCCATATTCATGGCCATGATAATATCCATATTATGCGAGCGCGAGGAAATGAATATAACAGGCACATCAGACATCTCTCTTATTCTCCCGCACCAATAATAGCCATCCCGTTCAGGAAGATTGATATCAAGGAGGACCAGATCCGGGCTGCAGGCGCTGAACTGCTCAGCTATCATGCTGAAATCATCAACTGGCAGCACTGAAAAACTCCAGTTTTTTAAAAACTGCCCGATAAGCCCTCTCATTTTGCTGTCATCTTCAATGATCATGATTTTCTGCATAAAATAATCCTTTTCTATTTTTATTTCAAACTATTTCTGTCAACCAAGTAAAAATTTCACTTAAACTATATTTACAATCTATATAGTTAAATATTACTATTAAAATGGTATATACTTCAATAAGGACAAAGAACTGAAGGATGTGTAGAATGTGGAAGTTTTCGTGGGCAGACAGCCAATCTTTGATATCCATCAGGAACTGTTTGGTTATGAGTTATTAAATAGAACGGGCAAGGAAAATGTTTATCTGCAAACTGATGGAGATATGGCCACTCTGGAGGTTTTAAAAAACAGCTTCCTTAGTATTGGCATGGACAAGCTCGCGGACGGAAAAAAATGCTTTATTAACTTCACCGAGAAACTAATTCTAAACGATATTCCAACCTATTTTGATAAAGAAGCCATAGCAATAGAAATTCTTGAAGATATCATTCCCAGCAGTGAAATACTGCAGGCATGCGCAAAGCTTAAACAGCTGGGATACACAATTGTTTTGGATGACTTTGTTCTAAAGGATGAGAATAGGGCATTCCTCGAATATGCTAATATCATAAAAGTTGATATAATTAAAACAAACATCCAGGGCATAGGAAAGATACTAAGAGAGTTACCCAATAAAGACGTGAAGCTTTTAGCGGAAAAGGTAGAAACCAGAGAGGATTTCACTATAGCGAAGTCTCTTGGCTTCACTTTGTTCCAAGGTTATTTCTTTAGCAAGCCGGTAGTAATCAATGCCAAGGATGTTTCCTCAACTTTGATTAATCAGCAGCATCTATATCTTTTAAATAAAATTGACGACCCTGAGCCGGATATCGATGAAATCGCCGAGCTTGTTGAAAATGACTTTTCCCTTACCTACAAAATTCTGCGCATTGTAAACAGTGCGGCTTATCATATGAGAAATAAAATTAATTCAATCAAACAAGCCATTATGGTGCTGGGATTATACGAGCTTCGCAAGTGGGTGCTTTTGATGGCCATTTCAGATTATAAGTCTGCTAAAGACAATGAAACAATTAAGCTTTCAATGTGCAGAGCCAAATTCGCAGAATCCATCGGAAAGCTGAAACAGCGAAATATTTCGGAGTATTTCCTGCTCGGATTATTCTCTTTAATAGATACGATTTTAGAGCGGCCAATGGAGGAAATTCTTGTAGAGCTGCCACTGACTCCTGAAATGCAGGAAGCCCTGCTAGGGCATAAAAACGAATTTGCTCTGATCTTAGATTTGTTGTCATCTTTAGAAAGAGGCATTTCAATCAATGAACTGAGCAGCTTCCTCAATATTCCTGAAGATGAAATATATCGCCAATACGTAGAAGCCATAGGCTGGGCTGATAGTTTGAATCGCTCTATCAATGCATAAGCAATTTTCATTTGGGGGAATAAGAGATGTCCAGCAGCTATACCATTACTAAAAAAAAGAAACGGGACAAAAATCAATATATCCTCGGCATTTCCTTTGTTCTTCTGCTGGGATCATTCTTTATACCGCTGGTGGTGCTGCTCCCTCTTCAGCAGGCCCTGTATCATCCATTCGGATACTGGTTTCTGGAACCGCCGAGATCAGCCTACTTTATTTTCACCGGCTCCCTCATTTTATTGAGTCTCAGCCTGCTCCTGATGATTTCCGGCTTGGCAAAAAATAAAATGGCCAAGGGATTGATTGCTGCGGGCATCTTTGCAAGCATCCTGCTGTCCGTCTTGAGTGTAGACCATTATCACTATATGAACGGCAATGGCATTTATATCAATCCCTTCTTCGGCTTTGGCGAAAAGGAATTTCTGTGGGCGGATGTAGAGGAAGCGAAGCAGATTGCTGTTGAAGAAAAAAATGGACTGAAGGATAAGAATCTGACATTTGTGTTTAAGGACGGGGAACAGTACAGCTTCCTCATTACAGAAACCGTACGGAAGGCTTATCCTATCTTTAATGTGAAGCTCCAGGAAAAAGGCATCCAGGTGACCAGGGAGTTCCCGGAATAACTGCAGACAAAAAGGAGCTCCGGCAATGGAGCTCCTTTTTGCTATCAGCCCAGCAGCTGTTCTATGTCCGCTTCCATCTCGAACGGATCTGTCGTAGCCTCAAACCTCCGTATTACATTTCCCTCTGCATCTATCAAAAACTTTGTGAAGTTCCATTTGATTGAGTCGCCGAACAGGTATTCAGGATGCTTTTCCTTCAACAGAGGAATGAGGACTCTTGCAACCGGATGATTCTCATTGAATCCTTCGAATGGCTTCTGTGCAGTCAGGTAATTGAATAAAGGATGGGCATTTCCGTCGCGCACATCCATTTTTTGAAACATCGGGAATGATACACCATAGCGGAGCTCACAGAAGGATTGGACTTCCTCATCACTCCCAGGCTCCTGATTATCAAATTGATTGCACGGGAAACCTAATACCACCAGCCCTTTTTCTTTGTAGCGGTCGTAAAGCTTCTGCAAATCCTGATATTGAAAAGTAAAGCCGCACTGGCTTGCTGTATTGACAATCAGCATTACCTTCCCCCTGTATTCCTCCAGAGAGATTTGTCTTCCGTTCATGGCCGGAGCTGAAAATTGATAAACACTCATTGTAATTCCCCCATCTATCTGTATAGTCTTTATGTAATAGTTCTTTATAACTATAAAGACATTTCCCTTGTTTAGAAAGTTTAAACTCTCTGGACCTCTTTTTTCCTATATTTTTAATTAAGCGGGTTACTAAATGCCTGATTTTGGGTAAAAAAGGGCAGCAGCTTAGTAAATATTGTAAAATCTCTAAAGAGGAGGGCAGAACAATGAAAAGAAAAATACATATTCTTGCGAGATTACTCGCACTTCTATGCACCCTGGTTCTGGCAGGCTGCAGCGGGGAAGATGAAAAGGCTTCAGGCGAAAAGAAAAATGACCCGCCCCAGGAGGAAGCCCGGGAACAGGAAACATCCTCCGATGAAAAGATACCAGAAGCATCGGACGATATTGAGGGCATGGTTGCACAAAAGCCCGGAAAGATACTTGAAGGCAAACTGGAACCTGAGGTGGAGATTGCCGATCTATGGGACGCCAAAAAATATACCGGATTTAATGAAGAGACACTCCAGCCGGCAGCAGAGAAAGAAATGAAAGCATATTTCTCTGAGCAGAAGGATTTATCCGGCAGCCAGGTATACGACTATCTGGTCTATCAGCTGGGCTCAGGTTTATACCAGTCCTACTATGAGGAACTTGTTTCCTTTGAGCATGGTCATGAGATGCCAGAACTCCCTGATGGAGAAGATGAAATCCAGCAGGCAAAGAACCAGAAATCTAATATAGTCATTTTAATGGATGCAAGCGGTAGCATGAAAGCTGATGTCAGCGGCGGCAATAAAATGATGCTTGCCAAAGAAACCATCAAGGAATTTACAAGTTCTCTGGAGGATGATGCCAGTGTTTCCTTAATGGCTTACGGCCATGTAGGAACAGGGAACGATGAAGATAAAGCTGAATCCTGCAGCCGCATTGATGAGGTATTCCCTTTGGGGGCCTATGAGAAAACTGCCTTCAACAAATCCATGGATTCATTTGAGGCAAGCGGCTGGACCCCGCTGGCTGGAGCGATTGACAAAGCACGGGAGCTTTTGTCCGCCTATAACAGCACGGATTATAAAAACACCATCTATATTGTCAGCGATGGGGTCGAGACCTGTGACGGAGATCCTGTAGAAGCAGCACAGCAGCTTCAGGGCAGCAATATTGAGGCAAAGGTCAATATCATTGGCTTCGATGTTGATGACGAAGGGCAAAAACAGCTGAAGGAGGTTGCGGAGGCGGGCGGCGGAACTTATGCAACTGTAAGGGATAAAGATGAGCTGGAGGACCAGGTGCTGAAAAAATGGAAGCCGAGCCTGGGCCAGATATTTTCCCAGCTGGGAGTACCATTGCATGAGACGGTAGACCAGAAAGAAAGGCTCCTTGATATATCGAACCCGATCAGATTAATATCAGATAGAGAGAAAGACAGGATTAAAAGTGCAGTGTCTTTCCTGGAGAGCGAAGAGCTGATCAGTCCTGAGGCGGCAGAAGAAGCAGAGGAACTGGCGGAAACCAGGCATGGAATCCGCGACTCGCATTTCAAGGACTTATACGAACAAAAAGAAGAAGAAGCACAAAAGGCAAGAGATGAAATCAACGGTAAAGTAGAAGCCTGGAAGGATAAATGGTATGAGGTATTAAAGGACGAAAACTAATGTGAAAAAGCCCCGGACATTGCCAGGGCTTTTTCGTTTTCCTATTAAAAATCAAAATGATCCGGGTCCGGCCCTACACGCAGGTTTTGATTCAGTGAACTGATCTGCTTCATTTCATCGCTTGACAGTTCAAAATCAAAAATAGAGGCATTGGCAGCAATTCTGTGCTCTTTCGTTGATTTAGGGATTGTAATGACACCATTCTGCAGATCCCAGCGCAGGATGACCTGGGCTGCAGATTTGCCATGCTTTTCAGCAATGGCAGCAATGATTTCATTGTCCAATAGCTGCCCCTGCATAAGCGGGCTCCATGCCTCAAGCTGGATTCCATTTTCCCTGCAGAATGCTTTTAATTCCTGCTGGGTAAGACGCGGATGGTATTCTACCTGATTGATCACCGGCTTGACCTCTGCATCCTTCAACAATTCCTCCAGGTGGTGCACTTGGAAGTTGCTCACGCCTATAGCTCTTACTTTTTCTTCTTTATAAAGAGCTTCAAGCGCACGCCATGCGTCTTTATACTTCCCTTCCACCGGCCAATGGATAAGATACAGATCCAGATATTCAAGCCCAAGCTTCTGCAGGCTTGTTTCATACGCCTGGATTGCTGATTCAAAGCCTAAATCGCTGTTCCACACCTTTGATGTAATAAAAAGGTCCTCGCGGGATATGCCTGCTTCCGCAATTCCCTCCCTGATTCCCTGTCCGACACCCTCTTCATTTCCATAGATAGCTGCCGTGTCTATGCTCCGGTAACCCAGCTTAATGGCTGATTTTACGGCGTTAACAAGCTCCGGCCCTTCTTCTACTTTGAAAACGCCCAATCCCATCCATGGCATTTCCACACCATTATTTAAAACTGTTTTATCTTGAATGCTTTTTATCATCACTGTTCCTCCTTTATTTTTCCGGAAGCTGCTTTACGCAGCTCCCCCATTGATGCTTGTTGTTTTCATATCCTGGTTTTCCAGCTTCATGCTCCAGCCTGTTAGAATGACAGCGCCAAGCACCATTGCGGCACCGATCCATGGTGTATGGATCAGCCCGATAGAGTCTGTGACGAGGCCGCCCAAGTAAGAGCCAATCGCAATTCCGGCGTTGAAGGCGGCAATATTAATAGCAGAAGCAACATCCACCGCTCCAGGGACAAACCGTTCTGCCAGCATGACCACATATACCTGCAGCCCTGGGACGTTCATGAATGCAAACAGCCCCATCAGCAGGATGACAATCAAGCCTGCAGTCTTATAGGGTGCTGCAAATGTGAGCAGCAGCAGCACCACGGCCTGAATGATGAACATATAAAAGAGTGCCCTGATCGGATTTTTGTTCGCCAGCCGGCCGCCGGCCATATTTCCTATCGCAATGGCAATTCCATATAAAAGCAAAATGGCAGCCACTGTACCAGCTTTAAAGCCGGTCACTTCCTGCAGCAGCGGTGACAGATACGTAAATACAACGAATGTGCCGCCGTAGCCAAGCGCAGTAATGATAAAAACCAGCAGCAGCCTGCCGTTCGTAATTAGTCTGATCTGATCGGCAAATGCAGCTTTCGACCCTTTTGAAAGATTTTTTGGCACAAGGATGCTGTTGGCAATAAAGGCAATGACGCCGATTACGACAATGGCCACAAAAGCAAATCTCCAGCCAAACTGCTGGCCGAGGAATGTCCCAAACGGAACGCCTGTTACTGTGGCAACAGTCAGGCCTGTGAACATGATGGAAATGGCGCTTGCCCTCTTATCCTTCGGCACTAAATCGGCGGCAATGGTAGAGCCGATGGACATGAACACCCCGTGGCTCAAGGCCGAAATAATCCGCGCTGCAAGGAGAATACCTATGCTGCCTGATGAGGCAGCAATGATATTCCCTGCAATGAATACCACCATGATCCAAAGCAAAAGTGATTTGCGGGACATTTTAGCTGTGAGCGAGGTAAGGACAGGCGCTCCGAACATGACTCCCAGTGCATATATAGAAACAGTCAGTCCTGCTGTGGTGACGGGAATATTCAAATCTTCCGCGATCATCGGCAGCAGCCCGACTGAAATGAATTCAGTTGTTCCGATTGCAAACGCACTGACTGCAAGCGCAAGCAGCGGAAGCAAACTTGTTTGTTTGCCAGATGGCATATTTTTCTCCTCCTATTCCTATCTATGAAAATTTTATGAGTATAGCAATTTCCTGCCGGCAAATGCTATTATGGGATATAGCGTTTCTTTTGAAAAGTACGTACTTTATAGTGCTATAGGCACCGAAAAGTTCTATAGGCACCTTTTAGTTCCTATGAAACAGGAGTGATCATGATGGAGAAAAAGAAATACAATATATCGGTGGAAGCCACCCTTGAAGTAATCGGCGGGAAATGGAAGACAGTGATCCTCTGCCACCTGACCCACGGGAAGAAACGGACGAGCGAGCTGAAACGGCTCATGCCGAATATCACACAGAAAATGCTCACCCAGCAGCTTCGCGAGCTTGAGGAGGACGGTGTCATCAACAGGATTGTATACAATCAGGTGCCTCCCAAAGTCGAATACGAGCTCAGCGACTACGGCAAATCTCTGGAAAGCATCCTTGACGCACTCTGTGCCTGGGGCGAACGCCATATCACCAAAGTCTATGGCGATAAATTTTCCGTTCTGGAAGAAAGTGTACTGAACGATAAATTGAAATAGAAATGCGGAGGGCGCTCGCTCAATAGAGGAACGCGGACTAAATACGCCACGTCCTGTGGCAACGTCCGCATGACCCGCATCCTGCGGGCCTCAAGCTTAAGACAAACAGAGCGAAAGGTTTGATCTTTAACCTTTTGATCTGTTTGGCTTAAGACCTCGAGGGGCTAGCGCCCGGAGCTGGACAAGCAGAAATGCGGAAGCGGCTTGCCCAGAATTTAGGAACGCAGGTAATGACACCTTGTCCCCCTCCCGGCCTGCACCTCCGCGGGCTTTCTTTTTTATTGTGCCTTTTTATAAATTCTTCTATTTTACATGTTGACTCTCACGCTGCGTAATACTTTAAAGTAATGGTTGAAGGGAGGCCGGAACAATGGCCATGAAAGTGAAAGAAGCCGCCGATCTGGCCGGCATCAGTGTGCGCACACTGCATCATTATGATGAAATCGGGCTCCTCGTCCCTGATGAGCTCTCGGAGGCAGGCTACCGGCTGTACTCAGATGAAAACCTGCAAACCCTGCAGCAGATCCTCTTTTTCAAAGAGCTCGGCTTCCCTTTGAAGAAAATCAAAGATATTATCAGCAGCCCTTCGTTTGACCAGCAGAAGGCCTTCGAGCTGCACCGGGAAATGCTGCTCGAAAAGCGCAGCCGCCTGGATAAGATGATTGCATCGCTGGATAAAACGATCAGGCATGCAAAAGGAGAGATACACATGTCAAATAAAGAAAGATTTGAAGGCTTTGACTTCGGTTCCAATCCCTATGAGCAGGAAGCCCGTGAACGCTGGGGGGATGAAGCTGTAGATGCCTCAAATAAAAAGATTTCCAACATGACAAAAGAAGAGCAGCAAAAAATGGGGGATTCCATGAACGGGATTTACCGGAGCCTCGCGGAAGTGCGGCATATGGCCCCTGACTCTGATGAAGCCCAAGAGGCAATAGGAGAATGGTTTAAATTCCTGAACAAAATAGGCAGCTATTCACTGGATGCCTTCAAGGGGCTCGGGCAGCTGTATGTCGATGATGAGCGCTTCACCAAAAATATTGATCAATTCGGGGAAGGCCTCGCTATCTTCATGCGTGACACGATGGCCGTATATGCAGACAAAAATAAATAAAGAGAAAACCCAAGCCCTTCTGCGGCTTGGGTTTTCCTTATTGTAAACTTTTAATGAACTCCTTAAATACTTCCCCTGTTACAGGCCTGCTGAAGTAATATCCCTGGCCAACCGGGCAATTGTTTTCCAGCAGGAACTCTGCTTGTTCTTTATGTTCAATGCCTTCAGCGACTACACTGAAATTCAAATTTAAGCCCATATCGATTATGGCCTTCACAAGCGATCCATTTTGGGCAGGATCCAGTATATCGTCTACAAACGACTTATCAATCTTGATGGTGTCGATCGGCAGGTGCTTCAAATAGCTTAATGAGGAATATCCTTTTCCGAAATCATCAATGGATAGCCTGATGCCTATCTTTTTTAATTCATTCAGGGCAATGGTCGCCTTTTCGATGTTCTGCATGATGCTTTCTGTAATCTCCAATTCAAGGCAGCCAGGCTCAATATCGCAGGAAGACAGAACAGATTTTACATACATGATGAATTCAGGATCCTCCAGCTGCCGGACTGATATATTGACTGCTATCGGAACCGATCCGGCTCCCTCCGATTTCCAGCGCTTATGCTGTTCACATGCTGTCCGCAGAATCCATTTTCCCATCGGCACAATCAGACCGGTCTCTTCTGCCAGCGGTATGAATTCCCCGGGAGGAACAAGCCCTCCATCTGGACGCTGCCAGCGCACGAGCGCCTCCGTCCCTTTCAGCTTCCCTGTCTTCAGATCTATCTGCGGCTGGTAATGAAGCAGAAGCTCTCCGCGGTCAAGCGCTTTGCGCAGTCCATTCTCCAAAGCCATTTTCCGGGAGGCCAGCCCCTCAAGGGAAGAGGTGTAAAATTGAAAATTATTCTTTCCTCTTTCCTTGGCCAGATACATGGCTGTATCTGCATGCTTGATCAGCGTTTCCTGATCAGTCCCATGCTCAGGATACAGGCTGATGCCGATACTTGGTGTAATATAAAACTCTTCTCCTTCCAGGATGAAAGGCTTGTTGAACTGCTCGAGGATTGCCCGTGCCGCACCTTCTATCTGCTGCTTTTCTTTTTCTTCAAAAAGGATGATGAATTCATCGCCGCCCTGCCTGGCTACAAGCCCGAGGCTTCCTACAGTATCCTCCAAACGGATCCCTGCCTTTTTAAGGAGCAGATCGCCGGTAGAATGGCCTTTTGTGTCATTGATAATTTTAAAGCGGTCCAAGTCTAGGAATAAAACCGCCGCTTTCTCTTTTCCGCTGTTCAAAATGCCCTGCAGCCGCTTCATGATTTCATTCCGGTTTGGCAGGCCTGTCAATGTGTCATAAAACGCCATATACTCCATGGTCTTTTCAGACTTTTTCCGTTCCGTAATATCCCGGCCAATCACCTGTACAGCTTCTCTGCCGCCGTACCGGATCGGCATGGAGGATACTTCCACATCAACAAGGACGCCATCAAGCCTTTTCGCCTGTACCTCAAAGCGCCTCTTCCCAGCCAGGTCGCTGTCTGCTGCCAGCAGCGTATTATAAATTTCAGAGGTTGCCTCTTTATTGACAAAGTTAATAATAGGCTTCCCAAGAAGCTGTTCTTTACTGGAAGCGCCGATCAGCCTGCATCCTGCTTCATTGATATATACAATGACATTCCCGGAAATAACACCGATAAAGTCAGGAGACAGCTCAACAAGGCCCCGGTACCGGTCTTCACTTTCTTGTCTATCTGTTATATCAAACAGGACGCTCGAAAATTCAATCAGCCTGCCTTTTTTATCAAGGACGGGGATTCCTCTATCCTGTATCCACCGGATTCCCCCTTCAGGGCGGATGATTCGGTATATGCTTACGACCGGTTCTCCCTGTTTGACTTTTTGTTCCCGTTCATTCAGGACAGACACATCATTCGGATGGATCACTTTTCTCCACAAATCCGGATCCCTATAAAACGATTCCCGAGGAAAGCCATACAGCTTTTCAATTCCTGAGGTAATCATCAGCCTGCCGCTCTTCATATTATGATGCCATATGGCGACGTCCAGGGTATCAAAGATATTGTTAAGCCTTTGATTGCTTTTTCTCAGTTCGGCTGTTGTTTTCTGGATGCCTTTTTGGATAAAAACGAGGAACAATACAATCAGGAGCCCTACGCTGATCACTGTATGGATCAATTCGAACACCCACAAGTTCCGGGGAGGAAAATAATAGGCAAGAGCTGTTTTAATAGCCTCATCCACTAAAAATATGAAACATAATATAATAATCCATACCAGTATGGTATAATTCCTGGCGAAAAATCTCATTTATGGCAAGCTCCTATGTATATGCTTTTAAAAGGAAATATCCGTTATTTCCACTATTATCCCATAAATAACGGGTAAACAAAAAAAAAATCGGGCTCATTTCCAAATTGAAAAGATGGGCCCGATCTCGGAAATATAAATATATTCTTTCCTCTATTCATCCTGTTTTATAACACCGCTTCCCAGTTTTCTGATGTAAGGGCCTGAAAACGCTCTTCATCTTTATTATCCAAAGCTTTGTCTATTTCATCATATCGTTTGGCTTCAAGCCACTCGCCCTGCACTTTTCCAATGACTTCGTTCACTGCATCTGTATATTCTGTTGTTTCCTGAGACAGAATCTTTCTTGTCTTCCAGCTGTCTTTATCCGCTAGGTCATGGATGGATGATAAATACTGATCCTGGTTGAATTGGTTCGGTTTGTACTCGGAATTCATATCGTTCCTGCCTCCTGTTTTTATAAGATATTATCATTCAATTGTGTTAGTACTTATTTATTACCCGAATTTCCTAAAAAATAACGGGTCAATCGGTCATATGTCTTTATTTCACTTAAAAAGCCTGTATCATCAACCTATTTTCAAATTTTATTAAAGCGATTATTTCGTTTATTATAAAGAGGATGCACTGTTAAAAGGAGATAATATGATCAGAACGATTGCGGTTACTAAGAATCATGAAATTAAGAGCAATTGGGATATCACCAGGCTGCTCGAAGAGGATATTCTCTGGTATTGGGCGGATTTCAGCAATCCTTCCGATGCAGAAATCGAACTGCTGAGAAAACCGCTGAATTTCCATCCTCTGGCCATCGAGGACTGTATCCATGTGCTTCAGCGCCCAAAGCTCGACTATTATGAAGACTATGCATTTTTTGTTACGCATAGTGTCAATCCGGATACGATTGACCGTGAAGAAGTTAACTTTTTCCTCGGGAAGAATTATGTGATTACTTTCCATCACCATCCCTCCACTGAAATAGAAGATGTCAGGGAAAGGCTCAGGCTGTCCAACTCGCCTGATAAATGGGAGCCGCTCTTGGTTCTATACCATATTCTTGATAAAATTGTGGACAACTACTTTCCGCTCGTCTACCAGCTGGAGGACACGCTGAATGATATTGACGAAAATTCAAAGGACAGGCCGATGGAGCTTCTGCTTGAGGATCTCTTTGATGCCAGGCACGATCTTCTGGCCCTGAGGCACACTGTCGCCCCGATGAGGGATTTAATCTACAGGATGCTGAACTCCCAGCGGCTCGCTGGCTTTCAGGAAAAAATCAAATATTTTTCCGATATCCATGATCATCTCCTGAAGCTTGCCGAGATGATTGAAGAGAATAGGGAGCTGACTACCGATATCAGGGACAGCTATTTATCATTGAATGCCCATCAGACAAACAGGGTCATGAAGGTGCTGACGGTCATTACAACCATATTCATGCCACTCACCTTCATCGCAGGGATATACGGGATGAATTTTGAGCACATGCCAGAGCTGGAATGGGACAGCGGCTATTTTGCCACCCTGCTGGTCATGCTCACTATCGGGCTTGCCATGTTTGCCTGGTTCAAGAAAAAAGGCTGGTTCAAGTAGAAAATAAAGATCGGAGGATCACTTATGTTTAAAACGATACCACCCGGCGAATTTTTCACCTTTGCCGATGAAAATGACTATGCGGCTAAATTAAGGGAGTGGGGATTGATTACGGCCTCCGCCAAAAATGCTAAACAGGAATTTTCTTATAAACGCGGTGCTTCCGCTTATACTGTCATCATAAAAGGATTTTTGCAGACAGGCACTCATGAAACTGCTGTAGTGGCGTTTTCCAATGACGCCCTTCACTGCGTCCATCCTGCATACTTAAAAGAAATGCAGAGCTCTTCCTTTGGCAAAGGCAGTGCCCTTGAAACGGGAGATTCCCCGCAGGATACCGGGCTTCCGGAAGCAGGAGAGCCGGTGAAGGCCCAAGCAAAGGCAGGGGATGACAAAAAACCGGCAGAGAAGAAAAAGAGAAAAGCTCCTGCCCTTGACCTACCGTCTGAAAAGGTTCCATTCGAGGCGGCCATTAAAGAATTCACCACAAAATATAACCATTTTAACGAGACCGATGAAGAAATCATCGTCTTTGAGCAGGTGCAGATTACAGGAGAAAGCCCGCTCGAAGTTGGCGAAGCCTGGTGCAGCTACAGCAAAACACTGAAAAAGGCAGAGCTCACTGAAGGGAACAGGCTGACCTTCGAAGCCAAAATCGTCGACCGGAAGCTGAATAAGGATGTGCGCTATAAGATCAATAATCCTTCCAAGATTAAGAAGCAGGAGGATTAAGGACGGCAGCTGTTTCAGTGACGATTGACAGATAAAGAGGACAGAAGAAACCTTCTGTCCTTCCTTTAATTTTTACGTAGATATACATTAAACACTGTTGGTATGAAAATGGATAAACATACAATGCCTTGCCTGTTTCCTTGCCCAAAAATTTTTGGAAAACCTGCTAATTGGAGTGCAAGGCACGGAGGCTCAACTTCGCCCCGCGGAAAGCGAAGTGCCTGGAACGGAAATTAGCAGCCCCATCCTGATAGCTATCCTTATACCCCAGAATAAAATAGTTCTGTATGATACTGCCGGAAAACAGCAATGTTTGTGTAGTAATGGATAAACATAGAGTCCTTGCCTGTTTCCTTGCCCAAAAATTTTTGGAAAACCTGCTAATTGGAGTGCAAGGCACGCAGACTCCTGCGGGATTGCAGCGGAAATGTTGAGACCCCACAGCGCGCAGCGCGAGGAGGCTCAACTTCGCCCCGCGGAAAGCGAAGTGCCTGGAACGGAAATTAGCAGCCCCATCCGAAAATCCATCCTATTCTCGTAGTACCCAGCAAAAGTATTTACTACGTCGGTAAATTCATCGGTAATTATTTATTGCATAGTATTTATATATCTTTGTATTCAGTCTCTCAATTTTCCAGCGCTGACCTACCGTTTCCTCCAGCAAAGATAGGGAAAACATCTAATATCAATTCTAATAGGAGGATTTTCAATGTATAAAAAAAGACTGATGCTTCCAGTTTCACTTGCCTTTGCCATATCTGCAGCAGGCTGTTCGGGGACGGATGACGCGGGTTCTCCTGCTCCGGAAGATTCCCAGCAGGAACAGACTCCTGTACCTGATGATCAGAATGCAGAAACCGGTACAGAAGAAAATGAAGCCGAAGCAGATGGGACAGAAGAAAACAGCACAGAGGAAGATAACAGCCAGTCTGGCAGCACCCAGACAACCGATGACGTCATCGGGAGTGTGAAAGAGCAGCTGAAGATGGAGAATGCTATCCTGCCCGCTTCATTCCCTCTGAAGGAAGGCACCCATCTTTCAGCCTCAATCGAGGAGGATAAGACAGATTCCTATCAGGTCACCTTCTATCAGACGAATGAAATGGTGCCTGTCAACGACCCTTCATTAACACCTGATGGAAGCGCCCCTGTTGTCGCTGTCTTTAAGGCACATAACAAAACGGCAGCATACAATGAGCAGGAATTGTTCCCGCCGATGTCACTCGACGATATACCGGCAGAAATGGCCATTGATCTCGGTCATGGCATCAAGGGTATGGGAGAAGGAGCGGCAGGCCATAAATATTTAAACTGGAAAGAAGGCAACTGGATTCTCCAGATCAGCTCAGTCTCAGAAGATCAAATGGATGATCAGGCAATTGCACGCCAGATGGTTGATTATCTTGAATCCCATTACCTCCCTGCACCACACGATGATGGGCACATCAAGGTTCATTACAGGCAGGGCGGCAATGAGGTCGAAAATGATATTTACTGGGAAGATGGAGAAAGAATCTACGAGCTTCAAACAAAGAAGGTACCGCTTGAAGCTCTGGAAATGGCTGTTAGTATAAAATAAAGCAAAACAGGCCGGAGTCTATTCTTCCGGCCTGTTTTATGGTGCGGCAAGCTCAACCTTTATCCGGTCCGGATCCTCGAAAAATACAGCATAATGACCCTCTCCGCCGGCATATGGATATCTGTCCTCATAAAGGAGGCTGACCCCCTTCTTTTTTAGCTGTTCTGCCATCCGGTCGACCTGGATGCGGGAATCAGCATGAAAGGCAATATGATTGAGGCCCGTTCCCGAGCGGTGATAAGGGAAATGAATATATTTTTCCTCTGTCTGCACAAATACGATGTAGGCTTCATCCAGCCTCCAGCTCCGCCCCTTTTCCCATTCCTGAAAAGATTCATAGCCAAGCTCTTCTAAAAACCAGCCCCAGAATTCAATGGTTTTCTGCAAATCAGATACGTTAATTTCAATATGATGGATATGTCCAGGCATAATCCTGCCCCCCTTTCGAATCTATACATTCCATTCTACCAAAGGCCCCCTTTGAGTGAACGCTCTTATATGCAGGCACCACCTTTGAATGCCCCGGGAAAGTGAATTATACTGATGGCAGCAGGATGTGGAGGCACAGCCTGAATTTTTCATAAGAAGAGAGGAAGATCTTAATGGATAAATGGAATGGATTCATCCAAGGCTGGCTCGGCCACAGGAATGCACTGATCGAACTGCTCGGCACATTTGAAGAAGGGCAGCAGGATTTCAAAGCATGGGAGCAGGGGATGTCTGTTTCTGAGCTGACAGCACATATAACAGGCTCTATGGAGATGTTCGTGCAGACAGTGAAGAAAGGCGAATTTACGCCGCCGCCTGAGTATCCGGCCATTGAAACATTGGAGCAGCTAAAAGCACTTGTCCAGGAGGAAACTTCAAAAACAAAATCAGCACTTGAAGAACTGACCCAGGACCAGCTGGGCAAAACAATCGATTTCTATGGCATGACCATGCCCGGGATCGTACTCCTTGAGAATGCCAAAGACCATGAAATCCATCATAAAGGACAGCTGTTTACATACGCCCGCCTCGCAGGCATCGAGAAACTGCCTTTCTTTGTGAGCAGATAAATAAGAAAAAAGCAGGCTCCCCAACAAGGAAAGCCTGCTTTTCTAATTATTCTCCTAAATCCACGTTGTGGTATACACGCTGGACATCTTCCAGATCCTCAAGGGCGTCGACCAGTTTTTCGAACTGGGCAAGGTCTTCCTCTGATAAGGAAAGCTCATTCTGGGCAAGCATCGTTTGCTCTGCCACTGTAAACTCATCAACCCCGGCAGCCTTTAAAGCTTCCTGAACGGCATGGAATTGATCTGGCTCGGCATAAACGATGACTGTATCCTCTTCTTCAAGGATATCACGTGCATCAACATCTGCTTCCATCAGGATTTCCAGCACTTCATCAGCTGATTTGCCTTCAAGACCGAAAACAGCCGTTGCATCAAACATATAGGATACAGAGCCGCTGACGCCCATGTTTCCGCCATTTTTTCCGAATGCCGCGCGGACATTGGATGCGGTCCTGTTCACATTATTGGTGAGAGCATCCACGATGACCATGGAACCGCTCGGCCCAAAGCCTTCATAGCGGAGGTTGTCATAGCTCTCTTCTCCGCCGCCCTTTGCTTTATCAATCGCACGGTCGATGATGACTCTTGGCACATTATAGGTTTTGGCACGCTCGAGCACAAATTTAAGAGCCTGATTGGATTCCGGATCCGGCTCCCCCTGCTTTGCCGCTACATATATTTCCAATGCAAATTTAGAGTACACACGGCTTGTATTTGCATCCTTGGATGCCTTTTTTTCTTTGATATTATTCCATTTACGGCCCATCTGTTCCACTCTCTTTCACTTATATCTGATCTATGGCTGCATGGAAAAACCTTTCCATGCCTGCAGAAAATAGTAAGTCTCATCCACTATTATACATGAAACAGGGCAGCTATTTCGAGTTAAATGAATATGCGGAAACCCAAACCCCGGCTTTATATTGATGCGCTTCAAGCTATGCTGAAAAGAGACTTCTGATGAAGGGGCAGCAGCCTGACCCTTTTTAAGCCAGGCGATTTTCAGTCAGCATGAGTTCTTATGTACTCAGCAGCTTCACCTGGATCGCTCGTTCCCAGGACAGGCTTTTCAAAGCTAAACACAATAAAATACGGGGCCTGCCGGACTTCCAGGTCAGTATATATTCGTTGAACTGTATCCAGATTTCTATATTCCACACGGTTGGCGCCAGCTTGATAAACATCCTCAGTAACGCCCAGGTCTGACTGGTCATTTTCCCTTATAGCCAGGACAGTATATTCACCAGCTTCTTCAGCCAGCAGTTCCTGGTATGACGATTCCTCTTCAACGTCCAGGCTCACTGTATATTCTGCCTGGCCTTTGCCTTCCCATTTTGCCTTTATTCTCATCGTGATGGGGCCGGGCTTGTTGGATAACGTATATGTGCCTGTATACACCGGCTTCTTGCGGTCAGTTCCATAAATCGTGTCCAGTGCAGTGGATTCAGGCTCGTCCTTTGTCCCAAATTGTACCGTTATTTCAGAACGGGGTTTTACTTCAGTTACAGAAGCTGCATTCGCCCTTTTCACTGCCTGTGTCTCACCATGCCAGGTATAGCCCCGCAGATCGGCATCTACTTTCTCCCCGTCAACCATGACCACCGGATTTGGAGGTCGCTTCTCATTTGAGATTTTAACAGCGTCCATCAGCAGCATAATGGCCAGGGCTGCAAGAATTCCTATCCCTATTACCAGCTTCTTCTTTTTCAGCACGAAACACACCTCTTAATCTATTATTGTTCTATTTAATAGTTTACCATATTAAGGAATTTGTTATCAGGTGAGTTTCTATCATAAGTTTTCCTTTTTAAATTATTTTCCCAATGTATAAGGAACCAGAATTTCCCTCACCTTATTGACAAAGCTTTTGCCTGCTCCCCAATCAAAGCTGATCAGACTTTCCGCACTTCCCGCAGAAATGCATCTCACTTTGTTGTCTCCTCTTACATTTTCCATGATGACCGTCAGCGACGCTCTTCCACCCGTGCGGAAATAAAATCTCTCAAACACAAGGACACAGAACTCAATTCCTTCGGCAGGCGTATGGTACTCTTCGTGGATTTTATCTGTGTTCAATGATTCCGATTCCAGCAGTTTGATAGCACATTCAAAAGGGGTTATAGAAGTTTTCAAATCCGATAAATGATTCATAGTGTCTCCTCCTGTCTGTCTGTATTACGGATTGGAGCATGAAAAGGTTCCAGCCATTGGAAAAAGGGACCGTTTAGTCCCCTGGTTTTCCCCTTCTATAGTAACCCGGCTCAGCTTTCAAATTCCTTTATATACCCGATTTCTTCCACTATTTGCTGCCCTTGCTCACCCTGCATCCATTCCAGGAACGGAGAGATGTTTTTGTTGGGATTGGATTTGAGAGTTATGGCGTACAGGGAAGCAGTAAATGGATATGTTCCAGAGGCAATGTTCTCCGGGCTTGGGTCCACGCCATCTATCGCTAAAAGCCTGATGTCCGTGCTTCGGTTCATTCCTGTGGCGAAGAAGCGAAAGGAAAATCCGAGTGAATTGTCATAGTTCCGGTAATCCGCAACCTGCTCAATTATACCGCCCATTCCCTCAGGGACCTCTTCCTTCAACGGTTCCATGATTGGTGTATCACCCATGATTTTTTCCAGGAGCGTCTGGCTCCCTGAATTTTTTGGCCGCTGAAACGCAATGATTTTGCCGCTGCTGCCGCCAACCTCCGACCAGTTTTTTATCTTTCCTGAATAAATGTCTTTTACCTGTTCAACAGTAAGGCTTTTAATGCTGTTTTCCGGGTTGGCGAAGAATACGAATGCCTCTTTTCCAATGGGGGTCATTACCAGTTCCTTCCCTGCATCTTCGGCCATTTTCCGCTGCTCAGCGGAGGGCTCAGCACCGAAGTAAATATCCGCCTCTCCTGACAGAAGGCGTTCATAAGCGTAGATGGTATTGGTGAAGCTGACCACTTCCTTTTCAAGGGAAACTTCCCGTACATTTTTATAAACGGCATTCGCAAAGGCTGAATATACAGGGAATGCCGCTTCTGCTCCATCCAGCACAGGCATGGAATCAGCATCCGAAATTGAAAAATCAGCTCCTCCCTCAAGTTTCGGAAGCCGGTTGTTCGTATTGGTTATATCATAGGGTGTCAGATCTGTGCTTGAGTAGCCGCCGCCATAATCGAAACCATAAGAAGGGAGGACGGTTCTGCTCCGCTCCCAATGGATGAAGGCTCCGCTGCCTATCGAGAGCGCAAATACTAAAGATAGAATGATAGCCTTCTTTTTGGGAATCATCCGAATGGCATTCTTCCTCTTAATCATTGAAACTGCAATAGGCACCAGGAACGCCAGCTCAAATGCCATCGGAGCCCATAAGAAAGTCCGCCCTTCGCCCATGAGGGAAGAGAAGATGAAGATCGGGGCAAAGGGAATATGGAGGATACCATAAAACAGCCAGGATTCGTGGCCGGAAAACCCTCCTGTCAGTATCATAAAAACCGCCCAGATGACTGCTGTATAT
Organism: Cytobacillus sp. T106; assembly: GCF_040492155.1. Lineage (NCBI taxonomy): Bacteria > Bacillati > Bacillota > Bacilli > Caryophanales > Bacillaceae > Cytobacillus > Cytobacillus sp. T106. Next base: position 50,472 of record NZ_JBEUMK010000004.1, read on the forward strand.
ACCAGCGGTCCACAGGCAAGAAGCCAATCGTTCTCGTTTAGCTTCCTGCTTTTAAATGTACCAATCAGCACTCCGCCTGCCGCCAGCACAATAATCTGCAGGAGAAAGGCATAGTCCGGCCAGGCCCCCAGGAAAAGGAAAGACAGCATAGATAGAAGGAACGGGGCAATCCCAAAATACAGAATCCATTTACCAGGCATTCCAGCACTTCCTTTACTTTGTAATTAGTGTAATTTTACACTTTTGACTAAATATTTACAATAACAAATAAAGATGAACAGCAAAAAAACTCAGCTTTATGCTGAGCTTCTTTGCTTAAATCGGTTTAGTTTAACCTTTTAAAATCGAGAGGGATCATCTATGCCAGACCGGCTGCCGCCACCTGAATAAAAGTTGATCAAACAGCCTGTTTTTATTTTGCAAGCTCATAAATAGCCCTTGCATAGATGGCTGCCGCCTTCACCAGATCATCCACTTCAATGTATTCGTCTTTCTGGTGGGCAGTCATCTCTTTCCCAGGGAAGCAGGCGCCAAAAGCGACCCCTTTTTTCATGAACCTGGCGTATGTGGCTCCGCCTGTTGACAAAAGGACCGGCTCTTTTCCTGTCTCTTCCTGGTATGCCTTTTGAAGGGCTTCAATCACAGGGTGCCCCGGGGCCACGTAATGGGGCTGCGACTCTCTGTAATCTTCAAGGTTAAACCCCTGAGACTCAGCCGCTTCCTCCAGCCTGTTTTTCAAATCTTCATAAACAGAGGAAACCGGACAGCGGATATTCAGCTGCACAAAGCTTTCACCAGCCTGATCAAAGGAGATGATGCCCGGATTGACTGTCAGCGGACCGGATACTTCATCTTTGTATGAAATGCCAAGCCTGTGGCCGTAAAAATCCCCATGGAGAAGCTTTAAGAAAGAAAGGAATTCCGCCCCGGTGTGCTGTACTTCCAAATCTGCCAGGAAAACGGCAAGCAGGGTCCCGGCATTCACACCTTTGAAAGGCTCCATCCCATGGGCTGCAGTTCCATGCAGATTGAAAGTAGCAACATCATCAGTTATAGCAACATCTCCGCGGACGCCGTTTACATCACAGAAAAGGATAAAGTCTTTTTCCAGCTGTCCTGCATCAGGACCGGCCACACTGGCAGAAGCACTTTCAGGCACCATATTAATGCGGCTGCCCGATTGGAAGGACAGCAGTGACAAGACCCTCTCCTGCCCCGGTTCTTTCCTGCCCGTCCCAATTGCCAATTTCACATTCATCTGGCCTTTTTCAGCATTGATGATCGGAAAAACCGCATCAGGAGCAAAGCCTTCCTCCGGCATAAGCTCTGCTTCTGCATAATGGCGCATGCAGCTCATCCCGCTTTCCTCATCTGTCCCGAAGATGATCCGGACATTTTTCCTTAGCTCAAGTCCAAGTTCCCTGACCATTTTCAATCCATAAAAAGCGGCAAGTGTCGGACCTTTGTCATCTATGCTTCCACGTGCATACAGTCTGCCGTCCCTTACCTCAGGTTCAAAGGGCGGTGTTGTCCATTCTCCGGGGGCTGGAACGACATCCACATGGCAAAGAATGCCGATTGTTCCCTCCCCGCCGCCTTCCAGCTCGGCATGCCCGGCCATTCCATCCACATTTTTCACTGTAAAGCCTGCTTCTTCGGAAAGCTTCAGCATATACTCCAGCGCTTCGCCGATTTTATCCCCCATCGGCCTTTCTGCAGTTGCCGTGGATAAATCTTTGATGCTGGCAATTTCTAATATCCCAATCAGATCCTTCATCAGATCGTTTTTCCGTACCTCTGCTTCCCTTTGCCAATCAATCATTTTCCCTTGCCTCCCGGTTCTGATAATAAGCGGCGCAAATCAATCCAAAATAGGTGGGCGCTTCGAAAGAGAACAGCCTGCTGTGCCGTTCCTCCTCCGGGACTGCCCCCGCCAGGATCAGTGTCTGCCAGATCCCGTCCGGCTTTGCATTCTCCACGAGCTCCGGATCGAACAAAGCAAGGTCTTCCAGCCTCCCTGACTCTATCAATTCTGCTGTCCGGCGGTCCAATTCCTCCGCAGCCGGATGATAGCCATAAGGCCCTTCGCTGTCATGCGTATGAGACCAGTCGCAGCTGGCGATCAGGCCGACTTTTCTCCCTGATTCCCCTGCTGCTTTTCTGATTGCCCTGCCAAAAGCGATATGCTGCTCATAAGTTATTTCTCTCGAAGGCGTAATGACCACAACCGGCACCTCGGGCATAAAACGAAGCGGTACTATTGCACCCCAATCGAGGGGAAGGCAGGATAGCGGGCCGGCACTTGTTCCGTAATTAATTCCGGCTGCAGGAAGCCCTTTCGCTTCAGCCTCCGCCAAAATAGAGGAAGCAAGCATCAGATCGGTTTTTCTCTCCATCATAAAGGAGGAACCATTTTCAGCCGCTTCCCCCTCAAGCCTTTCAGAAACAGCCACTGCGAATTGTCCATTGATGCGCGTTCCATGGGGAGTGAGCACAATCAGGCTGTCAGGTCGGGCTTTATCCATCAGGGCCCCAAGCCTCCCCATGCTCTTTCTCGTCTTTTCCATGCGCTCCGGCTTTTCCCCTTGCAGTTCAGGTATGATTTCTCCACCATGCGGAGTGATGCAGGCAAATACAAACGGATTCATCCAGCCTCTTCCCTTCGTGTATAATCTAAATTCATTCAGATATTATCCTTCTGAAGTGAACCTTTTTCAGACAGAACCTTACAGCTTCTTTGCACTCATCCCCTTTTCGCATGTATTCTAATAATAAAACTAACCCAGTTGCAATTTTCTGTCTATTAATTTCCTATTTGCCGCTCTCTCCCCTCCTCTGGATGCAATAAGGTTAGCAGCCTGTCCGGACGGGAATAATACAATAGCCCAGCAGGCTCAAAGAAATAGAGGTGATCCGTAAATGCTATTTTTGGATAAGCAGCATGATCCGTGCCGCAATAAAGAGCTGATAGATAAGTTTAGCCCGGGGCTTGATACAAAAACGCTTGCCGAGGAGACAGACAGGCTGTTTAACGAGAGAAGAACCCCTTCCGGCCCGAGCCACAGCGGAAAAACGCCTGATTACGGCAAAGGGTTTTTCAAGAAATTGATTAAAGCGGCAGAAAACCTGATCCTGACCGCAGACCGGAATAATGAAGAGACCGATAGTACGATAGTTGATGAATCCGGCATTGCCTTCCCTCTCTGGAAAAAAAAGCTTGACCAGGAATATACCAGGCTATTCCAGGCCTTAGAAAAAGAGGTTTGTGTTAAAGAATGCGGAGCAGCTGGAGATGGGATAACCGATGATACAGAAGCCTTCAGGCGGGCCATCGGCAGAGGCAAGGCAAAAGTCAGCATTCCGGCCGGCACCTATCTGGTGTCTGGCATTCAGCTCCCTTCATGGACTCTCTTGCAGGGGGAAGGAAAAGGCCTGACAGTCATAAAACTTCTTGACCAGTCTCCTAAGGCGGCAAGGCTGGTGACCAATTCAAATCACTGGAAAGGGAACCATCATATCCTTGTCCGGAACCTGAGCCTGGACTGGAACGTCGAAAGGCTCGGCAATGCAGCTAAAACCAGCACCTGGGGAAACCACTCCAGCTGCCTTACGTATGCAAACGTGATGTATGGATGGGTAAAAAATGTGGAAGCCATCAATCCCGGCCTTCACTGTTTTGATATTTCGTCCACACTCTATAACTACTCAGGAGATGGATACCGCGCACGCGGAGGCAGCCGCTATGTCTGGCTGGACAAGCTGAACGGCTATGGATTTGGAGATGACGGGATCACCACCCATCACAGCGACAATATACTGATCTCCAACTGCCATATGTGCGATCCAAGCGGCCGTACCCACAAAAAAGGCTTCTCCAATTCAAACGGCATTGAAGTGGATGATGGCTCAAGAAATGTCTGGCTCGTCAATAACTCATCCGCACGCTGCTTCGGCGGGGTGGAAATCAAGGCACATCATAATTCTTCAGCAGCCTCTGATGTCCAGATCATCGGCCACCTTTCCGTTAATGATAACCGCTCCTTTAACTTCCGCCACATCGGCCATCATAAAGCCGGCGATCCAGAATCGCAGACCGCCCGCAACATCAGGGCAACAAAGATAGTGAGCATCCACCCGGTGCATACAGACCTTTATGCGGGCTCTGCACCCAGGGGATTGGTCATATCAGCTTATAAAAATGTTGTGATCAACCAATTCACACTGATAGGCGACCCTGAATATGACTATGCCGGCAATCCCATCATTGCCATCCAATACCGAGCGAGGAATGTCGTTCTGAACCGCCTGGCCATTCAGGGCTTTAAACAAGCAGGAGTGGATATTAAAGTGTTCGGCGGAGCTCAGCGGGCTGATCATGTAGAGATCAGCAAAGCCTCCATCCAAGGGTCTGCAAAGCAGGGAATCCAGATTGGCGAAGGCATCCGGCATGTCAGCGTTTCGGAGGTACGGGCAGAAGGAGAGAACGGCAGGTTCGGTCTGGCTGATAACAGTGAACATGCCAGTATTGAAGATGTGCACGCAGAAGGCTACAAAACCCCTGTATCTGTTGGAGGCAAAAAGCACGGGATGGCATAAAGCAGCAAATAAATCTTTCAGGGTTATTATTTTCAGGAACCGCATAAAGCTGAATCCAAAGCCCCTCTCCATCCGTAGAGTAGACAGCGAACAAAAAAGGAGTGGTTTTTATGTGGTTCCTCGCAGGTATACAGGTATTTGTTATTGTGCTTTTTTCTATTCTCGGATGGGCCATCCGCTATAAAAAGAACTACTGGCTCATTTCTGGTTTTGCCGGACGTCCCGCAGCAGAGCAGGAGGAACTCATTCAGAATAAAATGCCCCAGAAAACGGGCGGCCTCCTGCTGGCGACGGCAATTGGGATGCTCATCCTTCTTCCACTTGCCTTTACGGGCTTCACATATGCAATGGAAGTCCAAATTGGCTTTATGCTTCTTTTCCTCCTCGGCGGCAGCATCTATTTGTCCAAGTTCGAAATTCCCCGCAAAAGAAAAAGAATGTATTGGTTCACCAGCATCCTCTCCTTCGTCGTGATTGGATTCATCAGCGGCCTTACCTATCTCGGCTATCAAAAGCCGGATCTCGCAATCACAGAAGATACGTTTGAAATAACAGGCATGTATGGGGATGAATGGCCAATTGAGAGTATTACGAAACTAGAACTGCTTGAGGAAATGCCGGAGGTTACCTGGAAGGAAAACGGCTTTGGCCTGTCAACCCTTGCAAAAGGCCGGTTTACGGTAGAAGGCTATGGAAGCAGCCTTCTCTTTATCCACAAAGAAGCCCCCTATATTTATATTGAAATGGGAAGAAAGCATATCTTCATCAATGGGGAGAACGAAGAACAGACTTTAAAATGGCATGAACAGCTGGCAAACAGTGTCGAGTAAATGCTGCCGGCTTTTTCTCAGAACAATGGCCGCAGGTTCCGGATTCTTCTCCGAACCTGCGGCCATCGCCTTTTCCTTTCCTTATCCAAACTCCTGGACAAGGAACAGCATAGCAAGGAGCCCGAGCACAAATGCATAAGTTGGAATTTTCTCTTCCTTCCTTTCATTGCTGTCCGGGATCAGCTCTTTAAAGATCACGAAAAGCATAGCCCCGGCCGCAAAGCTCAGGCCATATGGAACAAGGCCATCCACCTTTGATGCCAGAAAGTAGCCGATCGTCCCTGTAACAATTTCGACCGCTCCCGTAAGAGCGGCAATCAGGAGGGATTTAATTCATGAGATATTTTCTGAGAGTAAATAAATGGCGACCAGGAACCCCTCGGGGGCATTCTGCAGACCGATAGCCAAAGCAATGATCGTTCCGAGATTATCTTCGCCCGATCCGTAGCTCACCCCCACCGAAAGGCCTTCCGGCAAATTATGAAGCATGATTGCAATGACGATGATAAGCGTTTTTCTGTCGATGCCTGGATTAAAGCGTATGTCGCCGGCATCCAGCTCCGAAACCTTTGAATTCACATAGTTCAGTATAATTGTACCGGCAAGCATCCCTATTGAGAGCACCAGTAAATTAGAGGCCTTAAGTGCCTCAGGGATAAGGCTGAAAGCTGTCGCTGCCATCATGACCCCTGAAGCAAATCCCAGCAGGATGCACTTCATTTTCCCGTTAATTTTATCCAAAAACAGGATTGGAACAGCGCCCAATCCTGTTGCCATTGCAGATAGTATAATGCCAATGAAAGAATTGTCCATTTCAGCCCTTGCCTTTCCTCACCAATGTCCGCTGTCCTTTACTTCCCCCGGGTCGATTACTTCTCACCAGCACCGGAAATGATGGCTGCAGCAATCGATAATCCTTCGGAAATTCCCTTTACATAAGCTTCCTTCTCTTTGCTCCCCTTTTCGATAGCCAGCTTGATCTGTTTATCTTCATAGAGCTTTTTCTCATCTTCCAGAAGTTTGATGATCTGGTCGGTCCCTTTACCGTCCATGCTGCTCAGCTCCATTTCATGTTGGATGTTGGCCATATATTTCCCTGGATTACAGCTATTTTTATTGAATCAGTATGAAGCAATTTTTTCAGGATTTTACCAATCATTACCCGCTTGCCACCCTTTTAAGCATGATTATTTTTGGTATTAATTCCCTTGCCCGCCGGAAAATATTTGGGTTTATGCCCGGGCTGGCCAGGCTAAGTAATGGATATACCAACACCACAGAAGGAGGATGAACAATGGAACATGTTAAGGCACTTCTCATTAAATTTGTGATGATTGCTGTTGTATTGGGCATTATCTTAACCGGCTTTTTTGATGTAAGTCTGACCGATTCCCTGCTCATTAGTGTGGTTCTGACCATTCTGGCTTATATTGCCGGCGACCTGTTAATCTTCCGTACAACAGGAGACCGTTCAGACCAGGGAAAAAGAAATTTGATTGCGACTATTTCAGATGCGGTGCTCGCATTCCTGGTTATCTGGTTCATGGGCAATAACCTTGTTGCCAATGACAGTGACATCATCATCGCTTCTATCATCAGCGCCATCGTCATTGCAGCAGGAGAATGGTTCTTCCATAAATACCTGGACAGCCATGTTTTCGGTGAAAAGCATAGAACAGATGCATATTAATTAAAATAAAGAGTCCCGGGGCCATTTCCCGGGACTTTCTTATGCTGGCCGAGCCTACTTGAATTTAATAGCAGCCGGAGATTTGTCAAGATGATGGAAATACGGCCCGCACAAACCTGTCTCATGTGTTCTGACATAGGTCCAGCGAAACTGCCTGTCCGTTATATACACATCTTCCTCTCCCAGCAGATCGCAGGTTTGAAGGGCAAAGGCATCATCGAGAATCAGAGCCTTGTCGCAATGTTGGTAAAAAAGATAGCAGCCTGCTTTTTCTGCCCAGCTGAATGCCGCATCCGCACTGTCCCCTTCGAGACACTCCGCTTTCTTCCAGCTGAAGAGATGCCAGAGATATCCGCACGCTCCGTCCGAATCGTGCAGGTAGACGCCCGCCTTCTCAGCAGCGCTCAGCCCTCCTGCGAAGCTATATTCCCATTGAAAACGCAAATAGGCGCCCCAAGCCTGAAGCTCAGTCACCCGAATATTTTTATTCAGCAGCTTTTGCACCAAGTCCATCATCTTCGCCGCCTCTCATTCTATCTATCAACAACGGAAGTTCTTTTAAATCATCAATCTTCCACTTCACAGCCGTATTATTCCAGTTTGGATCCCTCTTCCATACAGCTTCCATTCCGCACCTCTTTGAGCCTTCTATATCGTTAACCGGATGGTCTCCGACAAACACACTCTCATATGGAGAAACGCAGAGCCTGTCCATAGCTCTGTGAAAGATTTGCGGATCCGGCTTGCTGATGCCCTCCCGCTCCGAAATCAGGATCACTCCGAAATATTCCTCAACCTGAAGAGCCTGGATACTCGCCATTTGAAAACCCCATCTGCCATTCGAGATAATCCCCATCTTTATCTGCCTGTCTCTCAAATCAGACAATGTTTCAATTAGATGGGGAAACGGAACACAGCTTTGGTGGAAATGATTAAGATAATCCATTAAAAGATCTTCAGCCGCAATCCCTTGGAAAGTGAATTCCGCTTCCATCTGCTGATAGACTTTATCTTTCCAGACATATCCCCGGGCATCCAGTTCTTTGAATCTATTCGTGAACACAGCTTGAGGGATGTGGCTGAGTTTATCGTAATATCTCTGATACTGCTGAATTGAGAATTCTTTTATAGAAGCATCACGGTCCAGCAGGGTCCCATCCAGATCAAAGAAAACAGCTTTCATTACAGCTCCTCCCGATCACTTCGTTCCCCCCATTTTACATCCTTTTCTCTAAAGTGGATATATTTACCTTAATCAATTAAAAAAAGCTGCCTGGCAGCAGCTTTTGCACAACTACACTATTTCCGCCCATCCTTTATTTAGTATATACACACCAAAGCAGGCATAAATCAACATGGCAATAAAAAGAAGCCAATAACCCTTTGTATTTGTTCTGATTGGGGTCCGGTAGGCTCTTGGGATAAAAAACTCGCCCACAAACCCCATCAGGCGGAGGAAAAGCCAATAAAGGGAATAAGAGTCCCAATAATCCCAGCCATTGCGAAACCTTATAAAGCCCGCATAATCCTTTAAAAGGACTTCAATGGAAAACACGGCTGTGATACTGATAAAAAAGAAAGGAAAAGTGTTTTTTTCAGGTCTGTACCTAATCAATAATATTGCCAGGAAACTGAAGCTGACGGCTGCTGCCGGCAGAACCTCTTTCATTGGCAGAGCATAGCGGTAAAAGCCCATCCTGAAAAACATTACGCAGAATAGTGCGGCAGTGATGCTGCTCAATATGAACATAATCCCATAGCGGAGAGTGTTATACCTTATCAAATATAGACTGCCTGCACCGGTAGCAATCAGAACGGTCCATAAAATGGCGTAATGGGCTGCTGTGTGGCTCATATTTAATGCTCCTGCCGTCATGTGTCTTAATAGCCGTTAGTGTCCCGCACTATCGGAATATCATACATGCATCTTCCCCATTTCTCTAGAAGCAACAGCCCATAGCTTATTGGAATTCAGGAAAAAAGTCCGCTGGGCAGTAAGGGCTTTCTTTATGATTAAATAGGCTCTAGTGCAAGAATGGTGTCCAGAGCCAATAAACCAAATTTTATATTTTTTCTGAAAAATCCGTTGTTTTTATGCATAAAAGTGTTAAAATGTTTCATATTCCAAAAGCAATCAACAGGAGGAGAACAATAATGGCTACTTTTTTTGGAGCACTAGTCCTGCTTGTACTCGGCTACGTTTTTTATTCTAAATTTGTGGAACGCGTATTCATCATTAATGACAGCACTCCGACACCTGCATATACGAAAAGGGACAATCTCGATTATGTACCGATGAGCTGGTGGAAGGGAAACCTGATTCAGCTCTTAAATATAGCTGGCCTCGGGCCGATCTACGGAGCGGTGGCCGGAGCCTTATACGGTCCTGCAGCCTTTATTTGGATAGTGGCAGGAACAATTTTTGCAGGAGGCGTCCATGACTATTTTTCAGGCATGATGTCCCTCCGCCATCAGGGAGAACAATACCCTTCCCTTGTCGGCCGTTATCTCGGACAAACCGTTAAAACCATTATCAGCGTCGTTTCGCTTGTATTGATGGTGCTGGTGGCAGCCGCGTTCACCGCCGGCCCCGCCCAGCTGATCGCCCAGCTGACACCTCTCAGTTTTACGGTCTCGCTGCTGATTATTTTTGCCTATTTCCTGCTGGCAACCATCCTGCCGATCAACCGCGTTATCGGGAAGATTTACCCTCTGCTCGGCGGCATCCTGCTTTTCATGGCATTGGCAATCGGCATTTCATTACTTTTTTCCGGTAAAAGCATCCCCAACCTGACATTGGAGAACCTTCATCCAGGGGAGCTGCCGATCTGGCCGCTATTGATGGTCACCATTTCATGTGGAGCCATTTCAGGATTCCACTGTACGCAAAGCCCGATTGTCGCCTGTACGATGAAAAAAGAATCAGACGGCCGCAAAATCTTTTATGGCGCCATGGTTACTGAAGGCGTCATCGCCCTTATCTGGGCAGCAGCCGGCATGACCTTTTTCAATGGAACAGCCGGCCTGGGAGAGGCACTCGCAGCAGGAGGCCCATCCGGAGTCGTGAATGAAATCTCCACCTCCCTTCTTGGGACACTTGGCGGAATCCTGGCCATTCTTGGCGTTATCATTCTGCCTATCACCACGGGAGATACGGCACTTCGCTCTTCCCGTATGATCCTGACTGAAATCTTTGCCAAATTCTTTAATATGGAAAGCAAAATCAAGATTCTCCTAGTAACCGTGCTGGTTGCAGTGCCGGCTCTGTTCCTGGCAACCATTGACTACACTTTCCTCTGGAGATATGTGGGCTGGACCAATCAGGTGGTTGCTACCGTCATGCTGTGGACAGGCACTGTATACCTTCTGAAGAACAGCCGCTTTCACTGGATCTGCGGGGTGCCGGCCCTGTTTATGACAGGCGTCGTCTGCACGTATATTTTTTACGCACCGGAAGGATTGGGGATGGATTACCGGCTGTCCATGATCATTGGCTTCTCACTGGCGGCCGCCGTGCTCGCCTGGTATATCAGCCAGATATTCAAATACCGCCAGCTGCGGGTGAACAGCAAGGATTTCCGCGCGGCATAAACTACAAAAAGGGCCTCGGCCCTTTTTTGTTTACTTCAATAATTCTTCGATCATATCGTCATGAGAGAATACCAGATGCGGAGGAATATCCTGCCTAATGGACTCAAGGCCAAAATGATAGCTGTTATGTTCGTCCTCGAAAATGACAGGCCGGATACTCTCCTGATTTCCTGGCAGACGCTCTGCCAGCCTGGCGGCAAATGCAAACTGGGAAAGCATATCTTTTGTTCCTAAATGGAAGATTCCCTTCAGCCTGTTCTCCATCATATAACTCACCGCCCTCGCCAGCTGCACATCCGTTAAATGATTGCATGCCAGATTAGTGTAAGCCTCCATCCCTTCCTTCTTCTGAAGCGCATCTTTAAGATGGCTTAACCTTTGAGATTTCTTCCCCCATATTGCAGGAATCCGGATGATCGCTGCCCTCTCCCCCAGAACCCCCTGCAGCATGCTTTCACACCGGATCTTAAAACGGCCATAATCGGTCTGTGATTGAGGCATATCATTCTCGTTATGGTGCTTTGAAAAATCCCCATCAAAAACATTGGCTGTTGAAAAATAATAAAGCATGGAGTTTCCATCCTTCATTGCTTCCGCAAGCTCCTGATGGAACTTCAGCTGAGCGGAAAAGTCCCCCCTTAAGCAGGAAACCGTGATATCCGGCCTGATGGATGAAATCAGGCTCCCTGCAGCACCAGGGTCACCGACATCAAGCTGAATGTCCCTTTCGGACACAGTTCTATTCACCGCAGAATGATAAGTAGCATAAATCTTAAAATCCTCCCTTACCTGTTCCGCCAAAGCTTTTCCTATAAGCCCGCTGGCTCCTAAAATGAGCAGTTTTTTCATAGTCGGCCTCCAATCATTTTCCTGGACATATGCTTAACGTTTTCAAGGTGAAAGGAGATACGGGATACACCATGTAATTTTTTCCAAATTTAAACTATAATATTTATATCTAATTTAACAGAAAGGCAGGCACCGTGATGAAACAGCCCCTCCTTACGCTGGTTACTCTCATACTCATTTCTGCAGTTTTTGCCGGATGTGAAAAAGAGGCCGATGAAGCAACTAAGCCGGTCGTCTCATCCTTCAAAAATGATGGCGGAAACCAGAATTTCAACATTGTCCATGCACAGTACCTCTATGAAGATTATCTGGATAATCTTGAACAGACACCACGCCAGGAACGGCAGGCACTTTATGAAGAAAAAATTCTTAAGCCTATTGAAAAGGAATGTTTTACAGACCTTGATTACCCTCATATGGGAGAGGAAATCCAGGATTATCAGGTGAACAAATTTCCAGGCACCCTTAATAAAGTAATTGAATCAATGGACAAAGAGCATTTGGACTCCCTGATTAAAGAAGCGCTCGAAAAATCTTCTGAAATTCTCCCATCCACTAAAGACATCAATGTGTGCATTTTTCCGACAGATAACACCTTCCATAGAACGATGGTGGCCACCGGCGCCGGCAGGATTATTGTTTATTATAGTGAACATTTGACAGATCCCATGATTAAAAGTTCAATGGCCCATGAATATCATCACAGCGCATGGACTGAGCAGCACTTTTCGATTTCCCATCAGCAAACAGTATTGGACAATCTTATTTTTGAAGGAAAAGCAGTGATGTTTCAAGAAACAGTATATCCAGGAACATCCGGCATCCCCCTCGATACTAAAGCAGATCCAGTTCTTTGGGGAAAAGCGAGCGAAGACATGGATAAGTCTGATTATAACAGGTCAATTGAGGTGCTTTTTGGCGGTGGCCCCCTTCCCCTCCATTACGGCTACAGCGAAGGATACAAAATCGTGAAAGCCTACATTGAAGAAACAGGCAGCACCGTCGAAGAGTGGACAGCCGCTTCGCCTGATGAAATATTGAAAAAAGGCAGATACATAGAAAGATATTATCCAAAGGAGGAAGCTGAATCATGAAAGATTACAAAGCAGTGGAATTTAATGAAGCAGCAGTCATCATCAAGGAGACAGGCCTGCTGCCGCTGGCTCCCCTCATTCCGGGATACCCGGCGCTCAATACCATTACGGATCCTGAAAGCTGGCATGCAGGAGGAGATTCAGACCCTTGGACATGGCGGACCCGGTTTGCGGGGGAAGGGATTGCCGCTTACGGAAAGTTCATCAGTAAAAAGGCAGTTTTCATTTCAAAAGACTGGGTACCTCTTTTTCTCGCTGTTCTGGGAAAAAACGATGGGCCTGAAGAAAGATACCATAAGGGGGAGCTTTCAAAAGAAGCGCTGACTCTGTACAGCCTTATCCGCTCACAGGAAGGAATTGATACACGCCTTTTGCGGAAAGAGGCGAACATGCTTGGCAAAGAGCACAAAAAGGCTTTCGACCAAGGATTGCAGGAACTGCAGGGAAGCATGGATATTGTCATTTCCGGAATAAAGGAAAAACAAAATGAAGCAGGGGAAACGAACGGATGGAACAGCACCTCCTATGAAACGATGGAAAGCTGGCTGGAGAAATACGGGATTGAGCGCCTCGCTATCAGCAGAGAGGATGCCAGAGAAAAACTATTGCAGCATTTCTCCGGTTTCTGCCCGGACGAAGCGATGAAGAAGATTTCAAAAATATTATCCTAAAATGGTGAAAAGCCGAAAACTAATCATTCATAGTTTCCGGCTTTTTATTAATCTGTTCGTCTAAAGCTCGGGGTTAGCCTTAAAACGTGTTTGCAGCGGTTGAATGTGAGTGGTTTAGAATCAGAGCGGTGCTTGAATTTACCGATTGAAGGATTCATTCACTTAAAGCCGGTGTTTTTTTGATTATTTCCTGACTTTTTCTACCGAATCGGCAAAATCACACGCAAGCAGCCCTTCTTTTCTCTCTCACCAGCCCCTGCTGGCACCTCCGCCGCCGGATGAGCCTCCCCCGCCGCCGCGTGGTCCGCCTCCGCCGCCTCTTCCTCCGCCCCGCGAAATGACAGAAAGAAGAATATAGGTCAGTGTACCGCCAAAGAACATGAAATCCAGCACAATGACCCCGACGATAATAATAAATAATAGCCAGGAAGGAATGCCTGTGCCCTGCTCTCCTGCAGGCTGTGCTGTACCCTGGCCCTGGCCATACTCCGCTGCGGCTTCGCCGGCAAGTGTTTTATATGTGTCAAGGACAGCCTGCCCCGGCTGTCCGGCCTGGAGCAGCGGAATCGTCATTTCATCCAGTATCCTTCCGGCTTTGCCGTCAGGTATCCGGCCCTCCAGCCCATAGCCGACTTCAATCCGGGCTTTTTTGTCCTTCATGGCAAGAACAAGCAGGACGCCATTGTTTTCTTCGGCACTGCCGATTGCATATTGCCGGAATGCCTGGTTCGCGTATTCCTCAATTGGCCTTCCCCCGGTTGTTTCCACTGTCAGGACTGCTACCTGGGCAGTGGTCCGGTCTTCAAGAGAGCGCCCGAGGGCCCGTATTTCATTTTCCTGCTCCAGGCTTAGGACATCTGCAAAATCCTGGACATATATATCCCCGGACGGGGCGGGAATTCCGTTTTCTTCAGCGTGTGCTGCGCCTGCAGAGATGAACAGCAGGAGAAGGGCCAGAACAAAAGGGAATGCCCGATGCCGGATCATTACTCATTGCCCCCAAAATCAACTTCAGGCGCTTCTTCGGCAGCTGGATCGGCCCGGAAGTATTCTTTCTCATCAAAGCCGGTCACATTGGCAACAATCGCACCGGGGAACCTTTTAATTCTTTTGTTGTAGCTTCCTACCTGCTCATTATAATCCTGGCGTGCCACCGATATCCGGTTCTCTGTTCCGGCAAGTTCATCCATCAGCTGCGTAAATTGCTTGTCCGCCTTCAGATTCGGGTAGTTCTCGACCACAACGAGCAGCCTGCTCAATGCATTTGAAAGCTCGGTATTGGCCGTCGCTTCTTCTTCCGGCGTCCTTGCGCCTGCCAGCCTCGCCCTGGCATCAGAGATGGATTGGATGACTTCCTTCTCATGTGCTGCATATCCTTTGACTGTATTAACGAGGTTCGGGATCAGATCCAGCCTTCGCTGAAGCTGGTTTTCGATCTGAGAATACGCTTTGTCCACATCTTCCTCAGCATTTACAAATCCATTATAGCTGGATCCCAGCATCATAAAAATGATAACTAAGGCTACAACGGCAATCGCTATCCCTGCAAAACCCTTTTTCAAGTTGTCCACTCCCAATTCATAGATGATTTATCTGCTTGAACATTATTTTTCCTTCTTTTCCGGAAAGCTAAACTTTCAAGAAGGGAATGAAAGATGGCATTTTCAGGATATAACTTTCCAGCTTATAAAAAGAAGCAGCCCCCTTCAGGACTGCTTCTTCATATCTCTTTTGATGAAAATGGCAGCAATAATTTAATGCCGCGCCTGTTAAAAGGTAAAAACTTCATATCGGTGATAAGATGGCTCGCATAGGCAGCCATGCAGGTCTTAAAGACTCCTTCTATCCCAAGGGAGCTATCGAGCTGATAGGCAATCACCCCAAAGAAAATCAGGCCAGCCGCTGAATGCGTGTAGGTCCTATGGGAGACAAATGATGCTGCAATGATGTATATGCCCAAAAGCAAAAGCCAGCTTTCCTGAAGAGACAAGCCGCCGGCCGCTATCCCGATTCCTGTAACCGTCAGCATCCTCCTCTTCGTGATGAAGGATGCCAGGATTACAATGGCTGCACCAGCCCCCATTCCGAGCCAGCGCTCCTGATCTCCTCCTTCAAGAAAGCTGTACAAACACATCAAAAGCCCTATCGTCTGGGCAATCGAGCGGATTGCTTTATGTGATATCGTAATTTTATTGCTGAGCTTGCCGTCGATATCGGCATCCGGCAAGAGGGCTGAAGCTGTGCCGATCCCCACTAGTACAAGAGTTTCCGCAGGGCTTGATTGCACGGCATTTGCTGCCATAAATCCAATGACGGCCCCGACTGTCATATGCGCTGTTCCGTTCATGCTGTCATCCTGTCTATTTTTATAAGTTACTTATTATACTAGCATAATAGAACATATGATTGCATAGGGAATTAGTCTTTTCCAGGAAAAATATAACTTCATTTTTGATAAATAAATTTACAGCTTTCATTCTTTTAACGTATATTTAGAATAGTATAATTATGGCCGGGCCAGACTTCGCAGCTTCTATTTCCCACCTCCCTCGGCTGAATATTTCAAAGGAGGAGGACATGACAATGCTAAAAGATACCCGAACCGGGCTAGTGGTTTCAAGGAAATTCGATGCGCCGCGCGAGCTTGTATTCAAAGCATGGACAGAAGCAGAGCACCTCAAGAACTGGTGGGGCCCAAAAGGTTATGCCATGAAGGTCACCATGCTGGAACTCCATCCAAAAGGAATGTTCCACTATAGCCAAAAGTCTCCCGAAGGATATGAAATATGGGGCCGGTTCATCTTTGATGAAATTTCTCCTCCGGATAAGCTCGTATTTATAAATTCATTTTCAGATGAAGAAGGGAGTGCTGTCCGCGCTCCTTTTAATTCCGGATGGCCTCTTGAAGTGGTCAATCATGTAAGCTTCCTCAGTTCGGAGGATCAAACCGAGATAGAGCTGTTCGCGTCCCCTCTAAATCCTGAAGATCATGAGCAGCGCAGCTTTGAAGCTGCACTTGATGGTTTGCACCAGGAATACTCCAGCACCTTCAGCCAGCTGGATGAATACTTAAGGATGATTAAATAATCTGTCATTCTCCCCATTACTTGATGGGGAGTTTTTTTGTTCCTGCAAACAATATTGCCGGGTTTCAGAAGTTTCTATTAAAGAAACTTAAGCCCGGTGTTTAACCGCCTGCAATTAGTGAAAAATAATACAAGACAAATGCAGGTATACAAAGGAGCAGATGCTGATGGCCATGAACGGGCAGATTCCTCATGATAAAAGTCTTGATAACAGCCTTACTTTAATGAAGGAAGGCTACGAATTTATTCCTAACAGAAAAGAACGGTACGGAACAGAGCTTTTTGAAGCCCGGCTGCTCGGGCAAAAGGTGATTTGCATGAGCGGACAAGAAGCGGCTCGGCTATTCTATGATACAGACCGTTTCAAAAGAAACGGGGCCGCTCCCAAACGGATACAAAAAACATTGTTTGGTGAAAATGCCATCCAGACGATGGACGGTGACGCCCATATCCACCGTAAACTGTTGTTCATGTCCCTGATGACGCCTCCCCACCAAAAAAGGCTTGCCGGGATGGTCATGAATGAATGGAAGGCAGCGGCAGCCAAATGGCAGGAAGACGGCCGTGAAGTTGTGCTGATGGAAGAAGCAAAGGTTATTCTCTGCCGCACAGCCTGTGCATGGGCGGGTGTCCCGCTGAAGCAGGAGGATGAAAAAGAGAGAGCTGAAGAGTTTGCCGATATGGTAGACGCCTTCGGGGCGGTTGGTCCCCGCCATTGGAAAGGCAGGCATGCGAGGGGCAGCTCAGAAGACTGGATACGGGGTCTTATCGAGGATGTCAGAGATGGAAAGCTGGCTGCAGAAGAAGGTACTGCCCTGTATGAAATGGCCTACCACAAAAATCTGGATGGGACTCATCTTGATTCACAAATGGCCGCTGTCGAGCTCATCAATGTTCTCCGCCCGATTGTTGCCATTTCGACTTTCATTGCCTTTTCTGCCCTTGCCCTTCACGGTCATCCCCGCTATAAGGAGATGCTGCAGACCCGCAGCGGCAGCGAGCTTGAAATGTTTGTCCAGGAAGTGCGGCGCTTTTATCCTTTCGGTCCGTTCCTTGGAGCGATTGTACGCAAAGACTTCATCTGGAATGAGGCGGAATTCAAAGAGGGGATGCTTGTCCTTCTCGACATTTATGGAACCAACCATGACCCGCTGCTTTGGGAGGAACCGTACGAATTCCGGCCGGAGCGTTTCGGAAATTGGGACGGCAGCCTTTTTGACCTGATCCCTCAAGGCGGCGGCGATGCCTCGAAAGGCCACCGCTGTCCCGGAGAAGGCATAACGATTGAGGTTATGAAAGCAAGCCTTGACTTCCTCGTGAACGAGATCGACTATTCTGTTCCGGAGAATCAGGACTTGAGCTTCAGCCTTTCCAGGATGCCGACATTTCCAGAGAGCGGCTTTATTATGAGCAATATTAAAAGGAAATGACCGTTAAAGAGGACTCCGCCGTTTATAGGGCGGGTGTCCTTTCCTTTTTGCCGAAAAAAAACAGGCACTCAATTGAGTGCCCATTCTTTGCGTATTAGCCTTTAACTACGTTAGAAGCTTGAGGTCCGCGCTGACCTTCTTCGATGTCGAAAGAAACTTCTTGACCTTCGTCAAGAGTTTTGAAACCTTCGCCTTGGATAGCTGAGAAGTGAACGAATACATCTTGACCTTCTGAAGTTTCGATGAATCCGAATCCTTTTTCTGCATTAAACCATTTAACTTTACCTGTAGCCATGTTTGTTGCCTCCTTGCGTGTAAACACACATTGTATTACTATTCTTGCTCAAAGTTATCAAGGCGAAAAGTATCAAAACTGTTCTTTCCTTATATACCGAACAAAAATAATTTCACTTTATGATAACAGATTAACAAAGGATAAGCAAATTTATTCGTTAAAAAAATGGAAACGGTAACAATCCGATAAATCTCGACAATTTTCTTATGTGCCAGACACCCTAGTTGGACAAATGTCCATCTGCCGTGCCTGGCACCCTTCTATTCTAGTTGGGAAAATCATGCAATATTTGTTTTTTTTATGTTCTGAATTTTTAAATTGCTATATAATTAGAAAATAGGTTTGTGGCAATTAAGCTGTTTGACTTTTTAAGACCGATTTTTTTATAACAATCGCGGGGAAGGGGTCCAAATACCAATTATGCTAAAGGCGCGATTATTTATCTTTTTTATTTTCTTCACCTCACTTGCTGTTGCTTCCCAATCGGATTGGACGGTTCCGGAGATGAATCTATATCTCCTGGCCCTTGCTTTTTATTGGATCTTTTCTATTTCTTATTTCCATCTTAGGATACACAGCAAGCTGGGCAGCTCGACCATTGACTATGGCATTACCTACAGCCTTTCATTCGGACTTTTCGCCGGGCCGGCAGGGCTGCTGATATTCGAGACGCTCTATCGCTTTACGGTTTATTTTACAAAAGTGAAGACCAAAACAGCAGATCCTGATGAATTCGTCCATACCTTTTACAATATCGGTGCCTTTACGCTGAATAACAGCATTGCCTATTTCATCTTTCAATCTCTGTATCCCAGGATGGAAGGCATCCCATTCGGCTTCTGGCTGCTGATGCTGCTGCTTATTACCGTGACAGCCATCCTGTCTGACCTTTATTTGATCATTTTCTTCTCGTTCCTTGGAGAAATCAATACGCGCAGGGAGGCAATCGATTTTATAAAAAGCAGGAGTGTCCTTGATATGGGAAAGATCGCTTTTACAAACGGATTCCTCCTTCTTTTCCTCCAGCAAGGGAAATGGGATATGCTCCTTGGCCTGTTCCTGCTGAATTATCTTGTGAGCCGGTCTTTCCTTTCCAAGTCACAGAGTGCACAGCATAAATATGAGCGCGATAAATTTGAGCAGATGGCATATACCGACTTTCTCACAGGTGTCCATAACCGCGCCTTCATGGATCAGAAAATGAAGGAATTGGACAAGGCCCAGGAAACGGTTGGGATCATAGTGGCCGATATAGACAAATTTAAACTGATCAATGACTCTTATAACCACGCAGTAGGCGACTGCGTTATCAGGCATTTTGCGGATTGCCTGAAAGGGGTGCTCACAGAGGAAGATGTCCTTATCCGGAGCGGCGGAGAGGAATTCACTCTTTTCCTCCGCGGCAGGAACTTTAATCAATGCAGCAAGCTGATTGAAGATATTAACCGGGGGCTTTTGGAAAAGCCGGCTGAAGCCGGTTTCCACGGAAAAAGGATTCAGATAGGCTATACAGCCTCTTTCGGTCTTTATTATGGGAAGGTGAACACAGAAACTCCAATGGAAAAAGCCTATATCCTGGCAGACCAGCTGCTTTTTCAGGCAAAAGATCTTGGCAGGAACCGTGTTTCGGCCAAGAACGGTTTAGTCAGCCTGGAAGCTATAGGGTCTTAGCATTACAAAGAAAGCAGCGGAATCATGTTCCGCTGCTTTCCTTTTATACCAGCTCCCGCTCCCAAAAGCGGTGCTGGGCAATTGCCTGGATAAACTCCTCTGCGAAGCTTTCCGCTCCATCTCCAAGTACAATTCCTGCAGCATTGTTTTTACCTCTGTTTTCAAGCCAGTTCCTGCCTTCATGAGTCGCTCCGATCGGCTTATAGTGAGCGAAGGCCTCATGGATGAAATAGGCTGCATCCTGCTGAAATTTCTTTGTCCCGCCACTGCCTCCTGCGGCATATATGGCATCCACCAAGACAGATTCAGTGGTAAGGAATGTATCTTGGACTTCAAGCTCGCTTCCATCAGAGCCTTTAATCGTCCCGAGCCTGCTGCTGATTATAACGGGCATAATGCCTTCTGCCTTCAAGGCTTCCAGTACCTTCATGATTTCTCCATTAAAACCATCAGCGGCAATGACTCCCACCTTGCGTGTTGCAGGGAGCTTCTTCGTTTTTTCCTGGCTGAGTGCAGGCGAGGATTTTGTTACAGCAGAACCGCCCTCTTCAGGAGGGACTGCCCCGATATTTTTTGCAAATTCTCTTGTCATTTCAAGATCGACATTGGCAAACATGTCCACAACCTGCTGCTGGATCGACTTGCTCTTCACTTTGCCGAGTTCAAAGCTGAACGCATCGATGATATGCTGCTTTTCCGGTCCGCTCATACTGTTCCAGAAAAGCTTCGCCTGTGAAAAGTGGTCCTTGAAGCTATCGCTCCTCGCCCTTACCTTGCGACCCTCGACCTTCTCCTGGTAATGAACATACCCGCCCTCTTCCTCTGACGCAGGAGAAGGGGTATTATTGGCGATTGAGTTATTATGATAGCTCACCGGTCCCTTGTTGATGGTCTGCCGGTGGAAACCATCCCGCTGGTTGTTATGGAAAGGGCAAACCGGGCGGTTAATCGGTATCTCATGGAAGTTTGGCCCTCCCAGACGAAGGAGCTGTGTATCAGTATAGGAGAACAAGCGCCCCTGCAGCAGCGGATCATTGGTAAAATCAATCCCCGGCACTACATGGCCCGGGTGGAAAGCGACCTGCTCAGTCTCCGCAAAAACATTGTCCACATTCCGGTTGAGCGTCATTTTTCCAATGATTTGGACGGGTATGTCCTCCTCCGGCCAGAGTTTCGTAGGATCAAGTATATCGAAATCAAAGGAGAATTCGTCTTCTTCTTTTATCACCTGGATCCCCAGCTCGAATTCTGGATAGTTGCCCTGTTCAATAGACTCCCAAAGATCCCTGCGGTTAAAATCAGGATCCTTGCCGGCTATTTTCTGTGCTTCGTCCCAGACGAGGGAATGGACGCCAAGCACTGGCTTCCAGTGGAATTTCACAAAATGCGAGATACCCTCCTCATTCACAAGGCGGAATGTATGGACGCCAAACCCTTCCATCATGCGGAAGCTTCTTGGCAATGCGCGGTCTGACAAAGCCCACATGATCATATGGGCGGATTCCTGATTGTTGGCGACAAAATCCCAGAAGGTATCGTGGGCAGCAGAAGCCTGCGGCATTTCATTATGCGGCTCAGGCTTGATTGCATGAACAAGATCCGGGAACTTAATGGCATCCTGTATAAAAAATACCGGCATATTATTTCCTACCAGGTCATAATTGCCTTCTTCTGTATAAAACTTTGTCGCAAACCCGCGCACATCCCTGACAGTCTCGGCTGATCCCCGGAAGCCGACAACCGTTGAGAATCTTACAAATACAGGGGTTTTCACAGCAGGGTCCTGCAGGAACTTTGCCTTTGTATACTTTTTCATAGATTCATATACCTGGAATTCCCCATGCGCTGCAAAGCCGCGTGCATGAACGACCCGCTCGGGGATCCGTTCGTGGTCAAAATGAGTCATTTTTTCCCGGAAATGAAAATCCTCCAGCAAGGTAGGCCCCCGGACACCGGCTTTAAGCGAGAACTCGTCCTCTGATACTTTGACTCCCTGATTGGTTGTCAGCTTTTCTCCACGGTCGTCTGTCCTGAATTGCTCCAGCTGTTTGTTTTTGCTGGATTCATTTACATTGCGGTTATCTTTCATTCAGTCTCCTCCTCATATAGAATGGCTCATGCTGACTGGCAGCTATGTACAAGTCCCTTACCCATTCCCAGTAGAAGAGAGAGCTAAACAGAGAAAGCAGACTAAATGTTTCAATTTTTTGAACAGTGGTTATTTTAATCTGGATATGGAATGACGACAGCCTGGCACGACTTTTCATAGAATTCAATTGGCCCCGCCCCGCCGATGACCGCATATTCATAGCCGATTTCTTTCATATTCTTCAGGCAGGCATGGAGAAGGGCGCTTCCTGTTCCTTTTTCCCGAATGCCTCCAGCCACTCCCATCGGCCCGAAATATCCCTTTTTTCCCTTGTATGAATCAAATACTGCAAACCCAATCAGTTCCCCGTCTCCACTGAAAGCTATGTAGACCGGCGGTTCCTCCTGCTCCATCCCAGCTTCAGCCGTTTGGGCCCATTCAGCCGAAAAATGGGCTTCTGCAAATGCGGCAAGCATCTCTCTATCCTTTTTCCCTGCTCTCCTGACCGCAGAGAACAGCTTGTCAGGCGGTGAGTACGATGCCAGATGTACAGCTAAATCTCTGGCTGCTGCCCCGATTGCTAGCATCTGCTGTTTATCTTCCTTCCCTGCCAAATCAGCAAGAGAATCACAGGAAAGCAGCGCCTTCAGGAGATGGCCTTCATTAAGGATCATCTGGCCGTATTTCTTCATATATCCAGCCGCCGCCTCCATCACGACCTTTGTTTCCTCAGATATCTCTGCCGGAAATCCAAGCAGCAAGCTCCCCCCTTCTTCAGAATTTTTGACTGAGGCTGAGCGGAGGCTGCTTATGTCTAAACGGCACTTATTCGCCAGTTCCGCAAATGCCCCGGTCCTTTCAAGCAGGCACCCTGATAGCAGATGCTCCGGCTGGATAAACCGGCAGCCAGTCTCCACCCGTTCTCCTTCTGCCAAGTGGATGATCCTTTTCAGGCGGTCTGTCATCTTCATTTTTCTTAGCCTCCTTCTGATTTTTAAAAATAGGGAACCTTTTTCCATCTTCTCCGTATTAATTAGGAGGGCAAGGGGCAAAAATTTTAGACAATGAAAGGGCGGAAAACGATGTGGCTTGACCTGTTTTTTATTATGATGTTCCTTATCGGATGCTACTACCTGCTGCAGCTCCGGCTCCGTATAAAAAAAGCGGCCGATTTGTCGGGACAAGCTTTATTCCCACGCACACAGGAAGAATATTCAGGCATCCTGCTGCCAGGCGAATGGAAGGAAATGCAGCCAATCACGAAAAATACTAGATCCTATCAGTATATAAAATGGGGAACCGTATGTGCTTTTTTCCTCATGGCCGGCTTCCTCCTGCTCCTGCTTTTAACCGATTGGTTTGACCCCGCCTTCTTGAATGCGGCTTATATATTCTTTGCCATTGCAAGCTTCATCCGCCAGCCGCAGAATCTATTTATCATGAAGGACGGCATGATTCTGCACGGAAGGTTTTACAGCCAGACCGAAATCCGCTCTTTTGAAACAGAGAAAATTGTCCGCTGGCATCCTCTTTACGGGCTGGACTCCCGCGCAGACAATGGCTATCAATTAAAACTCAAGGTGAAGAATCGTTTGTTTCAGCCAGGCCTCATTGCTGTGCCGGATAAAAAGCACTTAACAGCAATAGAAATCCTGCTTGGAAATATAGGTATAGAAAGAACCAGTTCAAGTGAATATGAGAGTAAAAAGGAATCCTCCAGCGGGGCATAATGCTGGAGGATTTTTTACGGCTCCTGTCACCGGGCACTTTTTTTCCACGACAGCACTGCTCCAAACAGGAGCGCACCTGCTATAAAAGTCAGAGGTAATATCCAGGGGGACGGTGCCGGTCCAAATGAAACCAAGGCCGGTGCTGAGGCAGCTTCATGCCAGGCCCTGTCCATATCAGGTTCATAGTTTTTGGTTTGTATATAGCCATTCACCATAGAATAAGCCGCATATATTAGATGGCATGATGCTGAAAGGATACATGCCTTTACTGCCAGCTTCATCGCTTCATCTCTCCTATTCTTGATTTTCTGGCTGCTAAAATGCAGCGTTAAAATCCTTCCATCCATACACACAGAGCTCGAGCTCCCGGCCGCTGCCGATTTTTATTGGGATAGCATCCTTCAGCAGTCTTGCACCCGTGTGTTCATAAAAGCTGCAGGCATCATTTTCTTTCAGCACCTTTACGATAGCAGAACGAATCCCCTCTTTTTGAAATGCTTGAAAAAGCTCTTGCAGGAGTGCCTTTCCAAGGCCAGTTCCCTGATGCTCTTCCAGCACATATAGACAGGTGACATTCCCCTTGAAACCGCCATACTCGCCTGTTTCCTCTTGGCTTCCGTCTGCAAAACCAACTATCCCGCCATTTTCCTCTGCCACAAGTACAATATTTCCGGGTATCGCGATATTCCTGTGCCACAGTTCGGTCCTTTTTTCCACGGAAAGAGCTGCTAGATATTCATCATTAATAATGCCCCTATAAGCAGTCCTCCATGTTTCCACATGGACTTTGGCGATTCCTTCTGCATCCTGGTCCTTCGCTCTCCTGATCTTCATTCTTGCCCCTCCCGCCCCCTAGGATTCCGGATATGTATTCCTTAGAAACCGGATCGATTGGAGGATCAGCTCCCTTAATACCTCTTCATCCACATCTGCCAGCTTATTGATGTACACACAGGCCTTGCCGGCTGTATGCTTGCCGAATCTTTCAAGCAGTTCTCCCCTTTGAGTGTCTCCTGTGGCAAAATAGAGGCTGATCTTTGCCTTCCGCGGGGAAAAGCCGACAAGCGGTGCGTCTCCTTCATGCCCGGTCTTATATTTATAATGATAAGATCCAAATCCGATAATGCTCTCTCCCCACATCTTCGCCTTGTATCCGCTTGTATCTTCAAAAATTTCAATCAGTCTGTATGCATCCTGCCGTTTCTTCGGGCTGTCTACATTTTCAATGAATTCTTCTACACTTTTATCATTTTCCCTCGTCTTCTGCTCGTACATCATTTCCCTCCTTAAGTTTCTATTTTACTTAGTGTACATTTCTACAGCAGGGGCTGTTCTCCTTCCTGCAGACGGCCTTTTTATAAGATGCAAAAAGCCCCGCCGTCTTGCGGCAGGGCTTCCTTTCCATCATTCACTTTTTTCGCTGGAATCGGAGTCTTGTTTCTTTTCAGCTTTATAGGCTTTCTTGAAATCACTGCTGTAGTTCACTTCCTGGGTATCGGAGAGCCCGTTGTTCTGCTCTGTGTTGAACCCTTTGTATGGTGGTTTTTTGTCTGCCATTTTAGCATTCTCCTTTCCAATTTATATTCATTATTCTTTTACCCTCCGGACATTCCTGCAAACGGAAAGTTTAGAGGCCCCCTCTAATTAGGTAAACAAAGAACAGAGGTGATGAAGAATGACATTGAAAAAGATAGGGACGCTTCCCGAATTGGTGAAGAGGGCGGAAAATGCGGCTGGTTCCCGTTTATACATCAGCCAGGAGGAATCCTCTCGTCCTGGTGCTGTTCTCGGGGACGAAGACAGTCCCAGCGGCTCCGCGATGGGTCTGGAGCTTAGTCTCCTTCTCCAAACCGGCTCTGAACAGCTTTACTACAGCAATAAATACGATGAAGAGGATCTTTACGAAGCCGACCTTGGTTTCCTGGAAGGATTGAAGGAAAATACAGATCACACCCTCCTCTCCCCCTCAGATTTCAGAAAAAGGCTGGAAAGTGCTGAATAAAAGGCTCTGAAGCTGCTTTAACGGTTATGACAGGATCATAACCGTTATTCCGCAGAGAACTTGTGAAATATTTCACAAAATAGCCATAGAGTTTGTGAATTATTTCACATTTTTAATATATAATAAAAGTATCTTAGTTAACCGCCTCGCGGGAATAGCAGACATATAACTCTTACAATTGAAGGGAGAAATTCGAGATGAAAACAAACAAAGTGAACAGGGTTGTTGTAATTGGCACTGGAGCTGTGGGCTGCAGCTATGCATACTCAATGGTCAACCAGGGCGCCGCAGAAGAAATTGTCCTGATCGATGTGAACGAAGCTAAGGCCGAAGGTGAAGCAATGGATCTTAATCACGGAATGCCGTTTGCCCCTTCCCCAGTCAGACTGTGGAACGGAACCTATGATGACTGCAGGGAAGCTGATCTTGTCGTCATCACTGCAGGCTTGCCCCAAAAGCCCGGTGAAACAAGGCTTGACCTTGTAGCGAAGAACACCGGCATTTTCAAAACCATTGTCAAACAGATTATGGCGAGCGGCTTTGACGGCATTTTTCTGGTCGCAACAAATCCGGTTGACATCCTGACATATGTGACGTGGAAAGAATCCGGCCTCCCGAAGGAAAGAGTCATCGGATCAGGCACCGTACTTGATTCAGCCAGGCTGCGCTTTAAGCTGGGCGAGTATTTCAAAGTGGATACAAGGAATGTCCACGCAGCCATCATCGGAGAACACGGAGATACGGAATTCCCTGTTTGGAGCCATAGCAGCATTGGAATTGAATCTCTTGGCAGCTTTTTGAAGCGCAAAGAAGACGTGAACCCGGACTGTCTCGAAAAAATATTCGTCAATGTACGTGATGCAGCCTACGATATCATTCAAAGAAAAGGTGCGACCTATTATGGGATCGGAATGTCACTGGCCAGGATTACGAAAGCAATCCTCCATAACGAAAATTGCATTCTGACCATTTCTGCTTATTTGGACGGTGAGTATGGAGAAAAGGACCTTTATATAGGTGTTCCCGCCATCATCAACCGGGAAGGCATCCGTGAAATAATTGAAATCGATCTCAATGAGAAAGAGAAAGAGCAGTTCAGCACCTCTGCGAAAGTATTAAAGGAGATTATGGCCAGTACACTTTAATTCAAATAGGAGCCGGCAAACCGATGCCGGCTTCTTTTTGTTTTAGATATATCAAACTACTCTTCTCCTTTCTTCATATCCTTAGATTTTGTTTCACTGTCTTCCGCAGATTAAGCAGAATGGAAAGTAGTGCGGTAACAGCGGCAAGCACAATCATCATACTACTCCTTCCTAAATATTAGTTCAAATATCCTTTATTTACCACTATATAACTCATTCTTAATACAAGACTTTGCTAATAATAGAACATATCATTAGAAATAAAGGAGGCCGCAGCATGGACAGCGAAATGGGCAAAAAGATAAGCACACTTGATTGGGAGGCGCTTCATCAATCCTTGGATGAGGCTGGATTTGTAAAATTAGGCACCCTCCTATCCCCCGCGCAATGCGATTCTCTTATCGGTATGTATGAGGATGAAAGCCTTTATCGAAGCACCATCAATATGGAGCGCTACCGTTTTGGGGAAGGTGAATACAAGTACTTCGCGGATCCCCTTCCCCCTCTTTTGCAGGAGCTCCGCTCAGCTTTTTACCCTGAGCTTGCGAAAGCTGCCAACCGCTGGCTTGCCTTGCTTGGCAAAGAGCCTGCCTATCCCGGCACCCTGGAGGAATTTCTGGAAGAGTGCAGGCAGCACGGACAGGAACGGACAACCCCGCTTATCCTGAAATATGAGCAGGGAGGCTACAACTGCCTGCACCAGGATCTTTACGGAGATGTGTTTTTTCCTTTCCAGGTATTATTCACTTTGAGCAGAAGAGGACAGGATTACACCGGCGGTGAGTCTCTTCTCGTAGAACAGCGCCCAAGAGCACAAAGCCGCGGGCATGTAATTACGCTCGAACAGGGTGAGGCCCTGATTTTCCCAACGAGCAGCAGGCCGGTCCAGGGGAAAAGAGGCTACTACAAAAACACTGTCCGCCACGGTGTCAGTACACTCTCCTCTGGTACCAGGTATGGATTGGGAATCATCTTCCACAATGCAAAATAAGGATGATAACAATGAAAGCTAATATTGGCTATAAAACACCTAAGACCATTTTGACTAAAGGCACCGGGTTCCTTTCCGGCTACAGCCACTCACTTAACCCTTATACAGGCTGTGCGTTTGGCTGCTCCTACTGCTATGTCAGAGAAATGCCAGTCTCCATCTTCCGCAGCGAAGAATGGGGCAGCTGGGTCGACGTAAAACAGGGTGCGGCAGAACTGCTTGATAAAGAAATAACAAAAGCAAAACAGAAAGGCCCTGTGACCATTTTTATGTCTTCCAGCACAGACCCCTATCAGCCGGCTGAGCACACAGAGAGAATTACCCGCTCCCTGCTTGAAGCTATGGCAGAAAACCAGCCGGATTTCTTGTTTGTCCAAACAAGAAGCCCCCTTGCAGCAAGGGATGCGGATCTGTTTCAAAAGCTTGGAGAAAAGGTCCGGATCAGCATGACAGTGGAAACGGACAGCGAGAGAATAAGAAAGCATTTTACGCCCTCCGCCCCGCCGATCCCCGCAAGGCTGAAGGCCCTGCGGGAGCTGAAGGAAGCAGGAATACCCGTCCAGGCTGCCATTGCCCCTATGCTCCCCAGCAGTGAGAAGTTCCCGGAATTACTTTTCCCCATTGTAAACCGGATCTGCATCGATGATTATTTTATGGGAGATGGAAGCGGAGGACGAAGAACGGAAAAGATCGGCATCCCTTCTCTTTACGAAGAACTGAATCTAAAAGAATGGTACAACCGGACCGCATACAGGAAACTATATAAGCGATTTACAGAAGTATTTCCTCCGGAAAAGGTTCTGATCAGCAAAGAGGGCTTCCTTCCGCAATAAGGTTTTCAGCCGCTGCTGACCCCGGAAAATAGTTGGGATCTGACCCTGAATGATTGCCTGAATTTCTGCTAATCTTAGCTATGAAAATAGACGGATGGAGGGCTTTCTATGGGTTTGGAAATGAGAAAAGAATGTGAAAGATGCAGTGCTCCTTTGAGGTTGGACGATACAGCTTTTATATGCGTATATGAATGCACTTTTTGCCGGGATTGCACGGAAGAGAGGGAGAATATTTGCCCGAACTGCGGCGGCGAGCTTGTCAAGAGGCCAAGAAAGACTGCTGCTGGATGAAGAAAGCTGTTTTTGCCGGCTTGGATAGCGCTCTTCAAGCCGGTTTACAGGCAGTATGGCGCTGGGAGAGCCGGCAGCCTGGCCCTTTATGGGTTCATACTATTAATCGGGCCTGATAATCTGCCAAATTCGACGGTTATTCTACCGATTCATGGCATAATCTACCGACTTCATACGTTATTCTACCAACTTCACCAGTTAATTTACCAACTGCTCTTTTTTAGTCCTTCCCCTCTAAAAACGCCTGTGCCTCTTCTACATCGTTCGTTTCCAGCATAAGCTTTTTCATTTCGCTTCCCCCGGTCTCAAAAATGAATATGGCCGGGACCTCTTCAAAGGAATACTTCGGAAATTCTTTGCGGGCCTCTTCAGGATCAGCAATATACCGGAGCTCGCCAACCGGTCCGCCGCTGCCGGCAAAATCGCTGAATGCTCCGCTCAAATCCTCATTACCCCCTATGATAACGACTTGATAACTTCCCGAAGATTGGCCGGATGCTCCGCATGCAGCCAGAATGGCAGCGGCTGTCAGAAAGAGAAACAGCACTATTCGTTTCATAATTTGCTTCACTCCTTTTTGTTAGATTTTAGCAGGATTATCATAAGGATCACTGAATAGTTATAAGAACTTAATGGTAAGGAGAATATCTTTCATGAAGTATAAAAAAGAGAAACTGGTTCTTGCCGGTATAGTGATCATTTTCCTGCTGCTGCATTCAACCCCTCACCTTGCCCTCAGAACCCATGTTTTTATAAGCGGCTATCCTGGTGCTGCTTTAACTTCAGGCATTATCGAGGATGACTATCATAACATAGCAGATTCAGAGGACTTTGCCAGACTAAACGGCAAGGCTTATACTCTTACAGATCCTCCAATTGAAAAAGCAACTGAAGGCCTTTTAAGAAACTATCTTGTAAGGAAATTCGGCTTCCTTTATTTTGCTGAGTATTATGGTGAAACTTAAATGCCATGCCTCATTAAGGCATGATTAAAAAGGCAGACTCCGCAGCCTGCCTCTTCTTATGCTTTAAAATGCTGAACTATGTTGCCTTTCCCGTCCCGGACCTCAATTTCCGCGTATGCTCCGTTGATCAAAGTGACCTGCGGAGGGACATGGCCGCAATCGATGTCATAAATAACAGGAACATCGAGCTCAGCTGACAGCTCCCTGTATACATCCTCTGCAGTATAGCCGCCAACTGCTGTGTTGGCGCTGCTGCGCCCGAACATGATTCCCGCACAGCCTTCGAACCAGCCGGCCATCTTCATATGAACCAAAGTCCTCCGCAGATCGGTTGTTGTCATTTCACAGTTCTCAAAATACCAGACAATAGGATCCCCGCCAAGGTGCTCCCGCTGAAATTCACGGACACGGCCATAAGTGGTGCCGATCAGATGCCTGATGACATCAATGCATCCGCCAAGCAGCCGGCCTTCCATCCTCTCCGGACTGCCGGATATGGTTTTCCAGCTCGTCGGCTCTGTTAAATGAAATACATATGGTGAAGGATTCTCATGCTGCCATTCTTTCTGATAGTTGCTGGAAGATTCCTGTTGGACCGATCCGCCCTCTTCCGTTTTCAAAACATCCAGCCACCTGGCTGTTGTTTCATCCATTTGCTCACCGCGCAGGTCAGCAAGATTGGTTCCATGGGCTGTCGCCATCCCGGTCATCAAAGTGACGGCCAACAGCAGCAAACTCGTATCCGAATAGCCTAATATCCACTTTTCTTCCATTCCGGCGAAATCCACTTTATCCAATATTTCTACTAAAAGCTCCCCTCCCCACGGAGGAATGATTAAGTCTATCCCGCTGTCTGCCATCATTTCATTGAATTCATCCGCTCTGACAGAAGCAGGGGCCGACTTTGCTTTTTCCTGTGTCCACAGAGTGTCCCCGCGCTTTACGCGGAATCCCCTTGACTCCATGCGGCTGCAGGCGGAGCGGATCATGCCGTGGAGCTCTTCCGGCACCCCTGACGATGTTGCTGTTACGCCAATGACGGCCTCTTCCTTTAAAATCGGATATTTGATCATGATTTCATTCCCTTTCTAAAGCTGCATGTGCAGCACATACTGCTCGCCCTTTTTTCCGGTGATTCGAAGGCCCTGGTCAATGAAACCAGCCTTTTTATAGACATGCTGGGCCGCATGATTGCTGTGATTGACCCCAAGGACGATTTCATTTTTATCAGGAAAATGCTTTTTTACAAAGTCAGGCAGGAGCCTCAATGATTCACCCGCAATCCCTTTCCCCTGATAGCTGGAGCTGATCGAGTAGGCACGAAGCAGCATCGCCTGTTCATTCGGGCTGTACTTGATGGCCCCGCCCTTGCCATGAAGGACGAAGAAGCCTGCTATATCCTCTCCATATTGAATGATAATAGGATGGCGGTCATCCTCCTGCAGGCAGGCCTCAATTGCAGGAACCGGCATTGAGGTAAAGCCGAGCTGCTCTTCCGGGAGCTGATAGCCCTTAAGCCGCGATTCATCTTCGTTTTTATAAAATTCAAGGGAGACTGTTTTTATCAGTGCTGTTTTTTCCATATAAGATCACCTTCTATCTTTCTTTCAGGCCCCGATGCCGCAATTACCTTAGGGTACCCAGCCTTTCGTTAAAGAACGTATATTCGATTATGCAGGCTCATATTCCTGCTAATTCCTCAATATTTTTATAAAAAAAAGCTCAATGAAACACACATTACATATTTAAGCTCTGATTGCAGGGTCCCCGCCCAACCAAAAAGAGCGGACCTTACCCGACCTGAATGAGGGAATCATCGCCAGGCTAAAAAATAAGCGGATAAATTTTCCTTTTTCAAAAAAGTTCAAAATATAGCTCTAATAGACGGAGAAATTCCGGCTATCGATTAGAAAAACAGGAAAACGGGCTACTGCGCTCCGCTTAACCGGAATTTCTAATTAAAACGCCCCATAATAGCCTTTTGAGCAAGCCTGCAGCCATTCCTTAACCCGGAGAATCTGCATCTTCTAATCCCGCTTCCCATCAATGGCTGCCCTCATACCCTGGAAACGTAATGCTTGTTATGACAGGATCTTTATTTCCATACCATTCATAAGCAATGTCGTAGATTCCGCCAACTTCAATCATATTCCAGACGTTTTCGTCCTCGACCATCAGCTTCCGCCCATTAAGGAGAATATAATATTCTGTGCCCTCTTTTCCTTTATCTTCAACTGCCGCCGCTTCTGCTTCTCCTGTATGTATGATGAAATGGTTTCCGGCCAGCAGGAAGAAAATGATTAGAATAGCAGCCGCAGCCATCACTCTATACCTTTTCATTTGAAACCCTCCCATAGCTTTCCTTCATATACGCGCTGACCTCAGGGAAGGTTTCAGGCTGTACACGCAAATCTGGAACCTTCTCCTTTTTTAAAATACAATAAAAGATATATCCAGCGGGCAGGAGGCTTTTTTATGAAAAAGATCATTAAAGTTGCCCTTATCATTGTTTTAGCTGTTATCATCGCAGGCGGTGCGGGATTTTACATTTGGGCCCAGGCAACGTATAAACCGTCTGAAGAACTCTTTAAATTAATCGGTGAAGAAAATATCCGGCATGAGAATGATTGGATTGTCTTTGATCCGGGTGCAGTGAAGAAAGCAGGGATCATCATTTACCCTGGAGCCAAGGTGGAGCCAGAGGCATACAGCTATTTGGGCGGGCGGCTTGCTGAGAATGGGTACCTGGTGCTGGTGCCGGAAATGCGCCTGAATTTCTCCATCCTCGAGGGAAATAAAGCAGACGAACTAATCGAGCATTATCCAGAGATTGAGAGATGGTATATTGGAGGACATTCCCTCGGAGGAGTTTCCGCTGCTACTTATGCGTTTAACCATGCGGACCAGATTGATGGGGTCATCCTGCTCGGTTCCTATCCAAGCAGCGGCTCTGACTTTTCAGATTCCACGATGCCCATGCTTTCGATCTATGCGGAAAAAGATGGACTGACCACACCCGGGAAGATTGAGAAAACACGGCATTTGCTTTCTGATGGAGCAGACTTATATGGAATAGAAGGCGGCAACCATGCACAATTCGGCATGTATGGACCTCAAAAAGGAGACAATCATGCTAGCATTCCGCCTCAAAGACAGCAGGATTTAATAGTAAAAGAAATTTTGAGGTGGCTTGAAGCCCGTTCCTGACCAGGATTATTATTACTGTCCTAAACAAAAAAGGGCCTCAATGGCCCTTACACCTTCTCCTTTATCTGCCTAAGCTCTTCCTCGAGCAATGAGAGCCGTCTGTTGATGCTGTTTATCTGGGTTTGAACATCATTGTTGGATGTTTGGCCTGCATTGTCTCCACTTACTTTATCTGCCGCCGTTTTAATTACTTTCGTGAGGTCATCTTTATTGAACTTCAATTCTAATCCCCCTTGCCTGTTTTTTGGGGATATTCCCGGACAGCTGCTTTATCAAACACATCAGGCTGTTTTGGTATAGGAATTCTTCTTAAATTACGCCTTGTTCCTTCAGCACCTGCCTGATCATTTCCTTATGGCTGTCCGGATCGAACCAGGAATTATTCACCACAGCCTTTTTCAGATCAAGCTGCTTCATCGTGTCCAGCTCCAGCTGCTTCCTTGCCTCCAGTACCTTCAGCGTTCCCTCCAGGCCTTTCCATCCGCGGCTGAGTCCGTACCCTTGGCCAGTGTAATATTCGGTGAAGCCCTCGAACCACTCTGCCGGCCTCTCTTTCACAGCCTTTCTGAAGGCTGACTCAGGATCGTCCTGCTCCAGATAAATAAGAAGCGGATCAAGTTCTTTAATCGTTTCGCCAAGCCGCTTAACATAAGCCATGATTTCATTTGCCGGCTCATTGTACTTGATCATCCCGATGGTTAAAGGATTCTGAATGAAGCAGCATTCGAATATATACACCGCATCTCCATTTGCTTCTTCTGCAAAGCTGAGCCAGCTGGCCTCCATCAGCTCCATATGCAGCTTCATAGGCAGTTCGTAAATATCAGTCCGGATAATAGGATCCAGCAGGCCTTCAGGAAATGCATCAGGATATTTCCGTTTCATTTTTTCATATAGAACTAGATAATAGCCATTCTTTTTGATTGTATATTGTTTAATAAGTTCTCCTTGGCCGCCTGCTTCCTTCAGCAGTTTCTCCATCTCTGCTTCCGCCGCATAAGCGACTCCATCATAGTCGGCAGGATGGTCGAGATTGCCTTCCAGAAATAATCTGGTCTCCAGCCCTGCCTCATCGAGTATCTCTTTTGTATATCTGGCAGTTGTTGACTTACCGAAGCCGGGAAGCCCCTCAACGAGTATTAGTTTGGCTTTCATTCTTTGCACCTCTGTTGTCTTGAGATAAACTTTTGCTTTCTTCTAATTCGCCGCCAGCTGGCGTATTTCCTTTTTCAGCAGGCCTTTGGGAGCAGGTTATTTTCCAGGTTATTGGAAAACCTATTCTTATATCATTGATAAGAGGGTAAAAAAATGCAGTCATCATTCGTTATATTTTTCATTATTGCAGGGCTCGTCCTTGGAGTCTGGAGAAGCTTTGCACAATACTACAGCACGCTCTTATTCTGGATTATTGCCAATCTTGCTTATGAGCTTCTCCTGTATAATTATCGGGTCTGGGAATTCAAGCCTGTTTGGATTGATCATTTATTATTGCCTACTCACAATTCCATTTCGATGGCGATTGCTTTTATTATCTACCCTTTCGTCCTGCCCATTTTTCTCGGGCGGCTTCCGGAAAAGCTGAAGGCACAGGCTGGCTGGATTCTTCTTTGGTCAATCTTGTTCACTGGTGTGGAGCTCATCGCCTATATAAATGACAGCATTATCCATCATCATGGCTGGTCCTTCCGCTGGTCCTTTTTGTTCAATATCGTGACCTTCACACTTCTGATTGCCCATTATCGCAAGCCATGGCTCGCCTGGCTCCTTGGCGGGATTTTTATAGCAGCTCTCTATCTTATATTTGATGTTCCGACTCCCTATTAAGGAAAACGGTATGCAGTTTAGTTTATTAAATATAGTGCGGAGGTTATAGTATATATACAGACTATAACGATAAGCGGTGAAAAAATGACAAACGAGTACAGCCAGTTAAAGCTCGAAAATCAGCTTTGCTTCCTTCTTTATGCTGCTTCAAGAGAGATGACCAAGCAGTATAAGCCACTTTTAGATAAGCTTGAAGTCACCTATCCTCAATACCTTGTCCTTCTCCTTCTTTGGGAAAAGAAAAGCCTGACCGTGAAAAAACTTGGGGAGCTTCTCTACCTCGATTCCGGCACCCTTACTCCCATGCTGAAGAGGATGGAGCAGCAGGGGCTCCTGAACCGGGAAAGATCTGCTGAGGATCAGCGCTCTGTATTTGTGACACTGACAGAAAAAGGAATATCTCTTCAGGGTCAGGCAGAATCCATCCCTGGGAAGATCTTCGAAATGAGCGGCGCAAACGAAGAGGAATACAACTCGCTGAAAACCTCCCTTCTGCAGCTTTTACAGATCCTTCATCATAAACATGAGCAATAAAAAAGGATGCCAGCCAAGCGGGCATCCTTTTTTATTTTACTGAACTACTTCAAGCTGAACTTCAATATTCCCATTCACAGCTTTTGAATATGGGCAGACCCCATGTGCTTTCTCTACCAGTTCATTCAGTAGGCTGTCCTCGATGCCTGTTCCTTTCACCTGCAGAACAACCCCGAGCTTAAAGCCTTGATCGCTTTCGTCTTTTAAAAGACTAACATTTGCAGTCACTTCAGATTGAAAAGAGACTCTTTCTTTCCTTGCAACCATCTGCAGCGCACTGTCAAAGCAGGCTGCATAGCCGGCCGCAAACAGCTGCTCAGGATTTGTAGCTTCAGGAACTTCCTTTTTTCTTGGAGTTCCGGGCATCGCTACATCCAAAGCCAAATTCCCTTCTGCTGATGAAACCCGGCCTTCTCGTCCGCCAACTGCTGTTACTGATGCTGTGAATAATGGTTTTGTCATGTGAATCACTCCTATATTTCAGTTGTGTACAATTAAATTTTATAAAACCAATAACGAAATATCAATGTTTTTGCTCAAAAATAAAAACCACAGCAGGCACTGTGGTTTTGGAATGATATTAATCCGCAAATCTTTTAACAAGTACATATTGGATGATTGGATACGTAATATAGGCGATGCACAAAGCGATAAAAAGTGTGTAATTCTCTCCCTTGCTGACAAGGAAGAAGTCGATGATCCATAACAGCATTAGTGCCGCTAATACAACATAATAGCTGACTCTGGCACTGTCCTTAATGATTTGCCTGCCCATTTCATCTTTCTGAACTTCCTTCCTCGTTCCCCATGTGATGAACTGGACCCATCCAATCAGCAAGGCGATGATCACGAGCAGCTCTGCTGACCCAATAGATGCTCCATCAATTTTAATATAACTGATGAAGGTTCCCCCAAAATAAAGTGTTGCCGCTATCAGTAATACGAGCGCTGCTATTTCTTTACCTTTCATCTCTCATTCCCCCTGCTCCTAAAATGGAATAGCTGATCCACTGTCATGCCAAGGGACTCTGCCAGCTGAAAGGCAAGTGCAAGGCTGGGATCATATTTATTGTTCTCGATTGCATTAATCGTCTGGCGTGAAACGCCGCATGCTTTAGCCAGCTCTTCCTGGGAAAGGCCGCTGCTTTTTCTCACTTCTTTGATTTGATTTTCCATTCACACCACTCTGCCGTATTTTTGTCAAACATGTTTTACATTTACAGAATAACATGACAGGATTTTACATGTCAAACATGTTTTACATTTCCCTAAAATAAAAAAGAACCGCAGAGGCTCTTTTTCACATGAAAGAATACTTATTAGATATATCCTGTCTTTTCAAGCATTTTCCGGGCTGTACTATTCAGTGATGGAAGGGAGTGCAGGGGGAAGTAGGCCAGCTCCAGGCTTTCTCCGTCTTTTTTTAAGATGCCCTCTATGTCAACCGCTTTATAGACTGCCGTTGCATTATAAATTTCATCTCCATGGGGAAATTGATAATAAAACTCTTTCCCTGAGACGAGCGACAGCAGCTCCAAAGATTGGGCCGTTAAGCCCGTTTCCTCGTAAAGCTCTTTCCGTGCCGTCTCTTCAAAAGAATCGCCCAATTCCATCCCGCCTCCAGGAATCCCCCAATCCAGTGTATCTGACCTCAATTGAAGCAGAATCTCTCCCTTATCATTGAGAACGATGACCGCTGAACCGGGAGCAATGATTGGCTCTGTACCGATATATTTCCGTAAAGATTGAATATAATTCATAGGAACTCCTTTAGAAAGACTGGAATTGACGAATATCAGAAATGATGTTCTTTAACAGATCGATAGATTGGATGGGATCACCGCTAAGTTCCAGGCTGTGATCGCCTCCCTCCACTACTTTAATAGAAAGATTGGGATTCCCTTTAATCCTTTCAATCCGTTCCCAAGTGAAAAAAGGATCCTGATCCCCAATGATACAGAGCCCTTTATGGCTGCCCGCCGCCATGCTAGTCAATACAAACTCTTTTTGAAGCAAAGGGGTCAGCCATACTGCTTTCGCATCCAGAAAGCTTTGATCCTTCAATAGATAAGGCAGTGCCATGGTTCCTATCGATTTAGCAGCGATATAATAATGGTCATACCCTTTATTTTTCAGTGCATCTTCAATCGCAGGCCGGACCGCTTCAGCCAGGCCTTCTCCAGATAAGGCCATCTGCTCTTCACGATTAAATGTGTAGTTGAGATGAAGAACATCGAAGCCCTTGGAGTAAAATAACCCTGTACAAAAATGAAGCAGCGGAGCCTGTGCCGTATACCCTGCCCCCGGCAAAATAATCGCCAGGCTATCAGCTGTTTCTTTTTGCTCTATTAATCTGGAAGAAATTTTAGCATGATTTACTTTGTTTGCTGTCATATTTGACACTCCTTCAGACGCTGTGATTTTTACATAAATAATCGCTCTATCTGCTGACCCTCAGCCGAAAGGCTCTCTCTAATAGAAAAAGATAGCCAGAATAATAAACAATAAGAACGTAAAAATAACCCCAAACAACAGCTGCCATAATAATTGCCTGAACTTTTTATCGTCTGTTTGAGCTTCTTCCCCGTCCTTAAGAAGAGATAAAATACCAGAGGTGAACATGGCATCCCAAAGCTTCCAGGTTTCCCGCTTTTTCTCATTCATAGCCTTCACCCTTTCTAAAAAGTACAGAGGATCTTTCAGCCCATTTATTCTGTCTTTGCCTCCATAAAAACATTCCCGTTCAGCTGATATTCTTCAATTAGGTCATCAGACAGCCTGATGGCTTCCTTCCAATTGTCTGCCGGAGCTGCAATCATCATTCCTTCAGAACCAGTCCAAACACCGTCCTTATTGAATTTTTGAATTGTAAGCCGGCTAAAGGACTTGGCAGCATGAATCTGGCCAAAAGGAATGATTTCAGTATTTGAAATGCCATTCTTGTGAGGGAAGTGGACATAGGATACGTGTGCAGAATTGTTTTGATCAAATTTCAGCTCCAATTTCCTGTCCTCGGGCGGCACAGAAATGCTTTGCCCCTCAATCTCAATCGTTCCTTCAAAGATTCTATCCCCAGTCATTGTAAAGCGCTGCTGCCCGTCTATTTTAATATTAACTTTCTTTCCATTCTCAGCTTCTCCCAACTGGTAAATCAATCCGCTCAGATCCCTATGAATGTTTTTCGGAGAATAATACCAAAACGCAATACCCAGTATGGCAATTACAGCTGCGAGGAAGTACTTCTTCATCGAAACCCTCCCATATAGCCAGGTTGATATCTTACTTCTATAAGTACTTCTTGAATCCCTTGCTCACTGCCCCGTCAAATCCCTCATGTTCAAAAAACTGATGGGCCATTTGCCGCTTGGAGCTGCTTAACAGCATAATTCTATGGCAATCCAGCGATCTGCAGTAATTCTCTGCATATTGCAATAGCTTCTGCCCAATCCCGCAGCCGCGATGATGTTCATGAACCACAAAGTTCTCAATTACGCCATAAGGCCTTAAGCCATGCAAGGCCTGCAGACATATATTGAGTGTCAGCGTTCCGAGAAGGATTCCTTCTTCATCGTAGACAAGCAAAAAATTATTGGGGTCAGTTTTAATTATCTTAATTTGTTCTCCCAAAACATTCCTTTTCCTGCTATGAGGAACCAGCATTCCATAAAGTTCGGAAATTTGCTTCTGATCGGCTTCTTCGGCTTCACGGATCAAAGAGCCCTGCCTCCCTTTTAAAAAAATATCAGTTAATGGAGAGATTCTACCCCCCCCTATCACCTTATTCAAGCAGCACGCCTATTCATCACAAGCTGATAACTATAGAAAAGCAGGCCAATGATGTACAGGCCAATCAGGCTGAAAAAAGAAACTTCATTCAAGTAACCAAGCAGTGCCAGTGTAATGGTGCCAATGGAATATAGCCCAATCATTAAATTGAATGCTTTGGATTTTGCCTTTTGGACGATTTTTTCACTTCCTTTGTCCTTTTCTTTCAAAGTTTCAAATCTTTTATCCATAATGAACATAATGCCTGCAAACAAAAGCATGATCCCAAGGAAACTGACTGCGATTGGAACTAAATCCATCCTTGTAAATGGTATGTTTAGTACGTCTGCTCCAATGATTCCGAAGATTATTCCCATAGCTGTAAAAATAAAGCCGGCCGCAGCAAGGAACCATGGCCATATCAGCCTCTTCATAGCACAACTCCTTTATACAAGTTTCCATAATTATACATTCGCGTTCCAACTATGTAAACTCACAAAAAACGAAGACTGCTTCTTTAGCAGCCTTCGTTTTTTTTCGTTCATTATTCTGGGATATATGGCAGCTCCAATGTCTTCGGGATATTGATGACATGCACTTCGAGATAGGATTTCAGCCCTTCTTTGCCGTATTCGCGGCCCACACCGGACTGCTTTACGCCTCCGAAAGGAAAGCGGACATCAAGTCCCTGTACGGCAGCGGTATTGATCATTGTGGTGCCGGCCTCAATCCTGCGCGCAACCTTGATCGCTTCTTCTTCATCTCCCCAGACAGAGCTGGTCAGTCCATAAATGCTTTCATTATGAAGCTGGATCACCTGCTCTTCGTCATCATAGGGAATGATCGGGACAGTCGGCCCGAATTGCTCTTCCACTACGATCGGGTCATGCGGATCTGCACCGAGGACCAGTGTGGGCTGAAGGAAGTAGCCGTTGTCCATCAGATCCGGGTCAAGGATTTTGCCGAGCTGGATAACTTCTGCACCCTTGCTCCTTGCATCCTCAACCAGACTTTTCACATACTTCACCTGTCCAGGGTTATTGACCGGCCCGACGGTTACTTTCGGGTTAAATGGATCACCAACCCGGATCCATTTATCTGCGGCTTCCCTGTATCTCTCCACGAAACTTTTATAAATGGATTGATGCACATACACTCTTTTGGCAATCATGCAGATCTGGCCTGACGTCAGGAAGTTGGAGATGACCATACGGCGCATCGCCTTCCCATCATTAACATCAAAGCTTGGCAGCACGATGGCAGCATCATTCCCGCCCAGCTCAAGTGTCATTTTCTTAATCGTCTCAGAGGCAGCCTTCATAATGCTCTTAGCTGTTTTAGTTCCGCCAGTAAACGCAATTTTTGCTACCTTTGGATTGGATGTAAGCTCAACCCCGACATCTGCCTCCCCATGAACAAGATTAAGGACCCCCGGCGGGAATTCGGAAGCAATGATCTCCACCACCCGGCTGACAGCAAGGGGCGCAAATGGGCTTGGCTTCAGCACCATCGTATTTCCTGTCAGCAGTGCAGGGGCTATTTTAATCGTTGATAGCGATATCGGATAATTCCACGGCGTGATGGCTGACACCACGCCGATGGGATCATAGGTAATAAGGGTTCTTCCGTTGTCATGCTCCTTCACCTGCGGTTCTGTTACCTCTTTTACATTCTGGCAGGCAAATTCCATCCACATCAGGGAAACGGCAATCTCCCCTTTCGAATCCCACAGTGCCTTGCCATGCTCCCGCGACAACAGCTCCGCAATTTCCGGGGTGGCATCTTTGATTTTCCGGATAGCGCGCTCCATACGTTCGACCCGGTCTTCTACCTTGCTGACTTTCCACCCGCTGAATGCATCATAAGCTGCATCTATCGCTCTGATGGCCTCCTCTTTTGTGTTGACAGGTGCATATCCTGCGATTTCCTCCGGATGGGCAGGATTTTCACGGGGAAAGTTTTTCCCAGTCGGTGTTTTCTCTCCATTTATGATTGCATCAATCTTTACTGGCTCCCTGTTCATCAAAGCATAGCCTCCCATAATCATAGATAAGCCTTAGTATGATGAAATCTCCAAGGATATATTCCCAAAATTTGAAAAAGCAAGGAACCGGAGTCCCTTACCTTTATCCCTTTGTTTTCAGCTTTTCCAGCTCAAGCTCCACTTCATCTGCCAGATACGGGCTGACAGACGGTTTATAAGCATTAGCAGAGAGCAGCCGCCCTGCCTTTATATAAGATTCCTGTTCAAGTACCTTTTCTTCCATTCTGGCAAACCCGCTAAGAGCCTGTTCCGCCTTAAAGGAAACTGTGCTTTCCTGTATGTTCCTGATGGCTGCTGCAGCCTGATAGCGGGCTGCCAGCTCATTTTTCTTCAGCTTCAGCTCTTCATATTGCTGGTGGAGCCATTCAAGCTGCCCTGCCAGTTCATTTGTTTTTTCCTGAATCATTTCATATTGCTGGACGTAGACCGAAAGTTTCCGCTCGCTGACGATCTTCTCCTGCAAGGCAAGCTTTGCAATATCTTCCTCACCCTTTGATACGGCCAGTTCCGCCTGTCTGTTGCGCTTCTCTGCTGTTTCCTGTTCCGATGCAATCAGTAACGAGTATTTCTGTTCAACAGCATACTGCTGGGCCATTGCCTGCTTTCCTTTTTCCAGCTGTTCCTCCACTTCCCTTATATACTGCTTCAAAAGGCTTATTGGATTCTCCATTTTATCAACTGCATCATGCAAGTCAGCAGTAACGATGCGTTTCATTCTTTTTAATACGCCCATTTCTCCTATTCCTCCATTTTCGTTTTCTTTTCCCACTCATCCAGGAAGTCTCTGTTTACCTGAAAGACGGTGCTTGTCCATTCATATGAAAAAGCGGCTGTCTCCTCATTTCTGCGGATTTTATAGATCGTGTACAGTCCAATGAGTGCCGCTGGAATGAACACAATCTCAGGAAGGAGCAGGAATAATCCCAGACCCGCGAGAAGTATGCCAGCCCATTTCTTCAGCCCTCCATTCCGGGTCGTTTTCCATAAAAGAAAGCCTGCTGCAATCAAAAGCAGCTGCAGGATAACCGCCATAAAGCTTCCTGCCTGCATCCAGGAGTGAGGCTGCGCGGCTGATGTAAACTCGATCACATGCTGGTGGAATCCGCGGCCCCGGTGATGAGGAGCAAAGTGGATCTGACCCTCTGCTGCCATCGGCCTTGAAGCTTGTCCATAGAACCAGCCCTCTGCTGATTTATAAATGGCGTATACTCCGGCAGCACCGATAGCGCCTCCGATAAGCATCTTCATTTTCATTTTCTTCACCTCCTTGTCAGTTGATGGCTGCAAAGAGAATATTAAAGTGCTTAGGAGAAAATCTGGTGAAAAAAACAGATTTTTTCAGGAGATATAAAAAAGACCAATCTGGTCCTTGTTCTTCTCGCAAACGCATAAATACAAGATATATTTTTCCTAAAGCAATAGTCTTATTCATTAGTTTCAGGAATATCTTTTTCCCAAAAGAAATAGAAGGAGGCACAAAATGAAAGCCATCATAAGCGAAAAATATGGCTCGCCCGAAGTACTAAAATTAGCAGAGATTGATAAGCCCGTTCCTGGAGATGATCAGGTCCTGGTTAAGATACATGCTGCTTCCATCAACTTTGGCAATTTGGTTTTATTGAAAGGGGAGCCGTTTCTTGCGCGTTTTGCCTTTGGGCTTTTCAAGCCGAATTACCTCATACCCGGCGGGGATATGGCCGGGGTGGTAGAAGCAGCAGGCAAAAAGGTTAAACAGTTCAGGCCTGGCGATAAAGTGTTCGGCGATCTTTCGGGGAGCGGCTGGGGCAGCTTTGCGGAATATGCTGCTGTTCCGGAAAGTTCATTAGCGCTGATGCCTGCAGGAATATCCTTCACGGAAGCAGCCGCTGTGCCGATGGCAGCTGCCACTGCCCTGCAAAGCCTGCGTGATAAGGGAAAGATTAAAAAGGGGCAAAAGGTGATGATATACGGAGCATCCGGAGGTGTCGGAACATTTGCCGTACAGATTGCCAAATCCTTCGAAGCTGAGGTAACCGGGGTGTGCAGTACAGGGAATATAGATATTTTACAGTCGCTTGGCGCTGACCGATGCATCGATTATAAGAAGACAGACTTTACTGTACTCAATGATCAGTACGACCTGATTCTTGGCGTGAACGGGTCTAATTCAATAAGGACGTACAGGCGTTCATTGCGGCCAGACGGGCAGTTTGTCCATGTCGGCGGATCAGGCAAGCAGATGTTTCAAGCTTTGATGATGGGTCCGTGGGTTTCCTTAACAGGAAGACAAAAGGTGGGCAGTTTTCTTCAAAGGCACAATCAGAAGGACCTGATATTTTTGGCCGATCTTATTGAAGAAGGCAAGGTGCGGCCAATCATTGACCGCATCTATAGTCTTGAAGCCGTTCCGGAGGCATTCCGGTACTTTGCTGAAGGGCATGCACGG
Source organism: Cytobacillus sp. T106 (assembly GCF_040492155.1). Lineage (NCBI taxonomy): Bacteria > Bacillati > Bacillota > Bacilli > Caryophanales > Bacillaceae > Cytobacillus > Cytobacillus sp. T106. Next base: position 94,120 of record NZ_JBEUMK010000004.1, read on the forward strand.
GGAAAGGTCGTTAAATCTATGTCCCATTCCCCCAGTGCATGATTACTCTTAGAAGTCCAGGCCTTTCCTACTACTGAATGGAAGCCGATATTTCTTTCATTTTCCTCACCACCAGCGGATAAAAGCCTTTCTTGGCGTCCTCAGTGGAATTCCCGCCGAAGAATTCTGTTCCGGGACATGTCTTGACTGCATGTCCGCTGCTTTTGTCCAGCACTTTCTCACCGGTGTTAATATCCCACCAATGATGATAGGTGATGGTGTCCACTGATGGGGAAAGGCCGTATTTGAGCATAAGCAGGGCTGTAACTGCAGTGATGGTCTCCTTTTGCTCTTTTGTCATTTTGTTTTTGTCAAAATTGCCGACATTTTCGATTGCTATGCTATCTGCTTCAATCCTGTGCATGGCAGCCTCATTCTGAAGACCGAATGACCCTTCAGGTGCGATATTGAATGGGCGCCCGACCGCTACCTTTCCATCCGGGAAGGTTGTGAGATGCTGGCTGATATCACTCCAGCCCATTCCCGTCACATGATACTCCTTCATGCCTTTCAGCATGGAAAAATGATTGGTGCCGTTGAATTGCTCGTAAGAAGGCTGAAACGTATGATGCTGCTGAACCTTGCCGACCTTCCTTGTGAATTTCTGATTGAAGATCCAATCCTGGAATTCTTCTTTTGTCATCAGGATAAACTGTCCTTCCATTTGAAGTTTCTTCGGAGGGATTCTCAGTTTCTGCCCCGTATAAATCCGGTCAGAAGCAAGCCGGTTCACTTTCTTTATGGCCGCGGCATCAGAGCTGAAGCTCTGTGACAGCTTCCATAATGTATCCCCGGATTTGACCTCATACATGATGGGCACCCGCAGTTTCTGGCCCGGCAAAAGAAGGGACGTCTGCAGCCCGTTGATTTTCTTTAATTCTTCGGTTGTTGTCTTATAAATTTCCGATATTCTCCACAAGGTATCCCCCCGCTTTACATCGTACATGTTTCGGGGATTATTCGCTGCACTGGCGGGGGGAGCCAATGCCGAGGCCGATAGAAGAACACTAAGTAAAACAGCTAGTTGTTTTTTCATCTGTGATGTCCTTTCATTGTGATTCCATCCTGCTATTAGTTTGGTTGTCAGCAATGAAATTATTCCCGCCAGCTCTCCCCGCTGCTTTTGTATACAAATAAACCCCCGCCGCAGGCGGCGAGGGTTTATTCTCTGTTATCCAATTTTGACAATCGGCTTGATCGCAAGGCCTTTTTTAGAATCTTCAAACGCCTGGTTGATGTCGCTGAAGTCATAGAATTCCACTAGTTTGTCGAATGGGAACAGGCCATTTTTATAATAATCGACCAATTGAGGAATAAATAATTGCGGCACAGCATCGCCTTCGATGACGCCGACCATGGTTTTGCCTTCTGCCATGATTTCTTCATGAACATTGATTTCCATTTCCGGTGTCACACCGACGATTGCCAGCGTGCCAAGCGGACGGAGAGCCCGAAGCCCCTGGCGCACCACAACCGGAACCCCGGTGGTTTCAAGTCCGTAATGCACTCCGCCTTTTGTAATTTCTTTGATGCGTTCAACAACATCTTCGTTTTTGCTGTTAATGACATGTGTAGCTCCAAGCTCTTTTGCTTTTTCGAGGCGGCTGTCATGGATATCAATGGCGATGATATGCCTGCATCCGGTTATTTTGGCCGCCATGATGCCGCTCAAGCCTACTGCCCCTGTGCCGTAAACAGCAATGGATGTTCCAAAATCCGGTTTCAGGCGGTTCAATACTGTTCCGCTTCCGGTTTGGATGCCGCATCCTAAAGGTCCAAGCAGTGCCAGATCAACATCTTTGTCGACCTTAACGACATTTCGCTCATTGGCAACTGCATATGTACCAAAGGAAGATTGCCCAAAGAACGTGGAAAGGTTGCGGTCATGCTGATGCAGGCGATGGGTTTCGTCTTCCATTTTGCCGCCGAAGTTAAGATCATTGAATTCGGTGCAGACTGTCGGGTGGCCTGTCAGGCAGTTTTCACAATGGCCGCATGAGGCAAAAGAAAGCACAACATGGTCTCCCGGCTCAATTGTTTTTACGCCGGCGCCTACTTTTTCTACAATCCCGGAGCCTTCATGGCCCAGTACAACCGGATAAGGAGTCAGGCCCAGATCACGAGCCACTGCATCTGTATGGCAGACGCCGGAAGCAACGATTTTAATCAGGACTTCATTTGCCTTTGGTTCAGCCAGTTCAACTTCTTCAATCTTGAAGTCTTCTCCCTGGCCATGGGTGACAGCTGCTTTAATCTTCATAAGACATTCATCTCCTAAATAAATGGTATATATCTCCACCTCAAAGTATCCAGTTCAGACTATTACCTTTTGTCACATCTATATTTTAAAGTACAAAACACCGATCCCTAGTTATATCGAAATACTAAAAAAGCAAGTACTCATGTACCCGCTTTTTAGTATGGCAGTTAAAGAACCATTTCAATCATACTTAATTGTTTTTTTCAAATGGTATCACGACACGGAATTCTGTTCCTTCACCAGGTTCGCTTTCCACAGTGATCCTCCCTCTATGAACATCTGCAATCCACTTGGCGATTGAAAGCCCGAGCCCGTGTCCGCCTTCCTTTCGGCTCCTGGCTTTATCTGCCCGGAAGAAGCGGTCAAACACCTGGGCCTGCTCCTCCCTGCTCATGCCCATCCCCGTATCTTTTACCGAGAGAACAAAAATGCCGGACTGCTTCTCCCACTTCACACCGAGATTCACGCTGACTTCTCCCCCAGAGGGGCTGTACTTGATAGCGTTATCCACCAGAATATATAAGAGCTGGACAAGCATCCCGCTGTCGGCATGGACCATTACCTGTTCAGGAGCGTGGAGTGAGAGCCTGATCTGTTTTTCAGCCGCAAAACTTTCAAAAGAATCAAGGACCTGCGCGCCCAATGGGCGCATATCCTCCCATTTCCGTTCCAGCACTGCACCATCAGCAGAGTCAGATCGGGCCAGGGTCAGGAGGTCATTGATCAGCTTAGTCATCCTTTTTACTTCATGCTTCAGTCCATTCATCATTTTCCTTGTAAAAGGATCCGGATCCTCCAGCTCCATTTCAATCGCTTCAACCGAAGAAAAGATAACACTCAGCGGGGTCCGGAGTTCATGGGAGGCATTCGCCACAAATTCACGCTGCTGATTATACGACTTCTCAATCGGGATAAGCGCCCTCCTTGACATCATCCGGCTGAGCCAGACACCAATGCCGATAAAAACAGCGGCCAGGCTGCTTAAAACGATGACCACCCATTTAAAAATGGTATTTAAATTAGATATATCCAATCCGATATACATCATCCCGGCTGCCTGTCCATTTATAATGACCGGCCTTGCAAGCATAAGGACCCTGATGTCAAAGTCCCTGAACTGGCTGTAGTCGGCATCATCTTCGGGAATCTGGAGTGTCTTCTGCCTGATTTCACTCTGGCCGGGGGTCCAGTTTTTTACAAGGTCCAGAAACAATGGCCGCAGCGGGCCAAAACTTTCATTGGCACTGACCAGGCTGCCATCCCCGGCAGCAACATAATAAAACAGCTGATTCTCGCTGAGAAACACCTGCTTGTCTACTTCCCTTTGCTGAGGCCTGTGCCGGCGGAAGCCATCCTCCTGAAACTCATTTGTTTCCCGGTTAGCCAGCTCCGTAATTTTCCGTTCCTGGTCGGCATAGATGACACCGTATAAAATAAAGAGGACAATGATAACAAATATAATCAGAAAAAGAGTGATGATGCCGCTGTAGAACAGTGTCAGGCGAAGGCTGGTCTGGCCGAACACCTCCTGAGGCAGCTTCTTTTTCCATCTATCCAGGAAAGGTCTAGGCTTCAATTTTATACCCCACTCCGCGGATGGTTTCAATGAGGCTGTTTGTACCGTGCTTATCTATTTTCTTTCGCAGCAGCTTGATGGTCGCATCAATCGTTTTCATTGAAACATCTGATTCAATGCCCCATATCCGGTCCAAAATCATCTCTCTTGTCAGGACCTGCCCTTTATTGCGCAGGAGCATTTCAAGAAGCTGGTACTCCCTCGGGGTCAGGAAGATTTCTTCTCCGTTCAGGAACAGCGTATGGCTCGTCCGGTTCAGCTCAAGACTTTTCCATTGGATAACATCCTCCTGAAGCGGAGCAAGCATCCTCCGCGATAAAGCCTTCAGCCGGGCTGCCAGCTCATCAATTTCAAACGGCTTAATCAAATAGTCGTCAGCGCCTGCTTCAAGCCCTTCGACCCTGTCAGAGACTGCATCCCTCGCAGTCAGCATCAAAATGGCACCGCTGTATCCTTCCCGGCGCAGCCGGCGGCAGACGAAAATGCCATCTCCGTTCGGCATCATCCAATCCAGGATGAGCACATCATAATAGGAAGCCTTTGCATATTCATAAGCATCCTCGCCTTCCATCACCCAATCTGCTTTTCCAAACCCTTTCTTCTTCAGCAAATGGACGATCAATTCACCAAGATATTCATCATCTTCTGCAAGCAGTATTTTCAATATGTCCACCTTCCCGCAATTCTTTATGATTAAGATACCATACGTTGGTGAAAAACGAGTGAAAAAATCAGACTTCTCCATCTGCCTCATTGTCCAAAAGAAAAAAGACTCTGCTTATGAGTCTTTCTGCTTTCAACTATTATGTTTTGAGCTGCTAGCTTAACAGTTTCCCGAAAAAAACGATATAAGCTAAGAATCCTGAAAGTCCCAGTGTTATTGCAAGTGAAGCAACACTCCTCACCAGTCCCATCCTGTTCTGGATGCCGCCAAATCCCATAACAGCTACAACAAAGGCCGCCAGAGTAAGGTAAAGCAATATTTCGAACGGGTCAAGGCCGAAGAGGGAATCATCGATCGGTCCTGAAAAAGCAGCCTCCATAAACAGCAGGAAACAAATGATAGAGAAAATGAAAGACCAGACATTCACTTTTTGCATATAAACCTCCCAATTAAGAACATTGCAAGCTTGCCGTTATGGGGTTACACACAACCATATCCTTATATTACCAAAAATTAAGAAAAAATAAATCCTTTCATATTTTTAATTCTTTTTTTTTCACCTGTTTTTCACCAAGGTTCCCTATAGTAAAGCATGTACACAGCAAGACGATCCAAAATTCTAATAAAAAATGGAGGTATTTATTGATGAAGAAAAAATGGGCTGGATATGCACTTACAGGAGCATTGTCGCTAAGCCTCATTGGCGGAACGGCATTCAAGGCAATGGCCGCAGAGGAAAGCGGGACAGGGACTGCACCTGCTTCGGCCGGACAAGTATTGGATGACAGCACCAAGGCAAAGGTTCAGGCGATCATGGACAAAATGAAAGAAGAACTGGCTGCGATCGGTGTTGAAGTTCCTGCAAAAAGAGAAAAAGAGGACCTTTTTGCTAACCTTGATGAAGAGACAAAAGCAAAAGCTCAGGCTATTCAGGATCAGGTTATGGCTGGCTCTCTCGCCCGCGAAGAAGCTAATGAGCAGTTAAAGGCTCTCGGCATCACTCTTCCTGACCATCATGGCAAAGGAGATCCTTTTGCGGATCTGGATGAGGATACGAAAGCTAAAGTACAGGCCATTCAAGATAAGGTCAAAGACGGCTCCCTTACTCGTGATGAAGCTAATGAGCAATTGAAGGCTCTTGGCATCACTCTTCCTGACCATCATGGCAAAGGAGGTCCTTTCGCGGATCTGGATGAAGAAACGAAAGCTAAAGTACAGGCCATTCAAGATAAGGTCAAAGATGGCTCACTTACTCGTGATGAAGCTAATGAGCAAATAAAAGCACTAGGCATCACTCTTCCTGGGAGGCATGGCAAAGGAGATCCGTTCGCTGATCTCGATGAAGAGACGAAAGCTAAAGCCGAGAGCATTATGGATTCTGCCAAAGAAGAACTGGAAGAGCTTGGTGTAGAGAAGCCTCTGATGGGAGGACACAAATTTTAATAGTGCAGGGACCTTCATACGGAGGTCCCTCTTCTTTTTAAAAGCAGGAATTCACTCTGCTCAGAAAGAAAAGAGAGTGATAACTAATTAAGGGGGAAGCTTATGAGGAAAGAAGATATTATTGAAGAAAAATCAAGTTTCATTAACTGGGTGAACTCACTGGCACAAATGGATGAAGAACTATGGTTCCTCCCTTTCCGGGAAGGCTCCTGGGGAACAGCCGATGTGGTTTCCCACTTTATTACCTGGGATCGATTTGTCATCAGCCGGCGTATGTCTGCCCTGCTGAGCAAAGAGGAAATTCCTTCTGAAAAAATTGATGCAGATGCAATGAATATGGAAGCGGGACAATACGCGAGGTCAGGCATCAGCAAAAAAATGCTGATCAGTGAGTTTGCTGAGGCAAGAAAAGAGCTTCTCTTACTTTTGGAAAAACTGGAGCCGGAAAGATTTCAGGAGCTGTACCCCGGGAGGGACATGACAATCGGCCAATACTTTGCCGGATTGATTGAGCATGACCACAAGCATAAGAAGGAAATTGAGGATCATTGGGAGCATTATGTGAAGCAGACCAGCCGGCAATAGGCCAGTCTGCTTTTTTTATAGTGAATCTTTGAGAGTTGATCATGAAGAAGATTAGACGTCTATAAACTTAATCACTCTCGCCGGGTTTCCGCCTACTACAGCATTATCAGGCACATCCTTTGTTACAACTGCACCTGAGGCGATGACTGCATTATTCCCGATTTTAACGCCCGGATTAATAACCGCCCTGCCCCCGATCCAGACATTATTTCCGATGGTGACGGGCTTCCCGAACTCCGGACCGGCATTCCGCTCTTCCGGATGCAGCGGATGCCCTGCTGTATAGATATGTACACCTGGAGCCATAAAGCAGTGATCGCCGATATTCACTTCACACACGTCCAGGATGACACAGTCAAAATTCGCATAAAAATTTTCGCCAACCTTGATGTTATAGCCATAGTCACAGCGGAAGCTTGGTTCAATATAAAGCTGCTTCCCAGTCGATCCCAACAGCTCTTTTAAAAGCGCTGCCCGTTTCTTCTCTTCAGTTTCTTCTGTCAGATTGAACAGCCGTGTCAGTCTGCGTGCATTGGCCCTTTCTTTTACAAGGATTGGATCTGCCGCATCATATAGCTCACCTGCAAGCATCTTTTCTTTTTCAGACAGCATATTAGTGGTACCCCTTCCAGATTGAGAGTTTACCCTTATTCTACTTGCTCTTTGGACAAGGAGCCAGTTGCATCAGGTTGCAGATTAGCCAATTTTCCCAGTGTATGCTACCATTTATCCAACAAACTGATAGTGTGGTGATTGAGGATGGACAATGGGCAGCCTACAAAGGATTCTAAGTATATCCAGCAGCATTTGGCCAATGAGCGGACCTATCTGGCCTGGGTCAGGACAAGCATCACAATTATAGGAGTCGGCTTCCTTATCACAAATCTTCACTTTTCCACTCTTCCGGCTGCTTCGATGATAGGAGACGCCCTGGCGCAGATCATCGGGCTTGCCTCCATTATTGTGGGTATATTGACGATCATCATGACGACAATCGGCTACTTCAGGAAAGGGCATGAAATCAACAGCCAATCATTCAGGTTTTCCAGAAGGATGATTGTTCTCCTCTCAGCTCTTTTGCTGCTCATCTTCGCCGTGTTCGGGTTTTATTATATGTTCGTTTGGGGAATTCTTTAAAGCAATCAAAAGCCTGGCACTCATCTTGTGCCAGGCTTTTTTGTTTATTTCACCCATTTTTCAAGCAGCGGGCCTGTATCTCCATAGACAGGGTCTGTTGCAGGCACCGGTACACTGCGGATATCTGAGAGTGCCTGCGCGCGCCCTCCCGGATCTTTCTTTTTCAAATCATGACTCATTCCATCCGGGTAGGCCCCAACAACCTCAAAGTCTTCTGAGCTGTCGACGTTTTTATGTCCTGTCCCTGCAGGCAGCACAATGACATCCCCCGCTTTCACTTCAACTCTTTCTCCACCGTCCCCGCCTAACAGAATAGTAGCGCGGCCTGAACGGACACCGAGGACTTCGTGTGAGTTGCTGTGATAGTGATGGTAGTCGAACACACCGCCTGTCCATGTGCCGAGCCAGTTATGGCGGGTAAATGTTCCCTCTATCGTATTGGCATTGTCACTGAAGATCCCTTCATAGATGATGACAGGCAATTCCTGATTGTTCGGGATATCACCATTGTCCTGCAGAAAAAATGATCTGACCTGCGTTGCCATGTGCATCCACTCCTTTGTAAGTTATAGATTGCGGGCGCTGAACGTATCGCCGCCCTCTATCGTTCCACTCTGGAAGCCTCTATTGAACCAGCGCTTCCTCTGTTCAGAGGTGCCGTGAGTAAAGCTTTCCGGGACTGCATAGCCCTGTGCCTTTTTCTGGATTGTATCATCCCCGACTGCATGGGCTGCCTGGATCGCTTCCTCCAGATCACCTTGCTCTAGATAACCCATTCCCTGTGCATGATGCGCCCAAACGCCGGCATAATAATCAGCCTGAAGCTCAAACCTGACCTGATATTTATTGAATTCTTCCTGGCTGAGCTTTTGGCGGAGAGGCATAATTTCATCCGTAGTGCCAAGGAGCGTCTGGACATGATGGCCGACTTCATGGGCAACAACATAGGCCATGGCAAAATCGCCAGGCGCCTGGAATTTTTCCCGAAGCTCCCTATAGAAGCTTAAATCAATATAAAGCTTTTGGTCCCCAGGGCAATAAAATGGCCCGACCGATGCTCCTGCTGCTCCGCAGGCAGACTGGACGCTGCCGGTATACAGAACAAGGGTAGGCTCCTTGTACTCCATCCCCCGCTCCTGGAAAATCTCACTCCAGACTTCCTCTGTATCCGCCAGCACTACTGATACAAAATCGGCCAGTTCCCTTTCCTCGGCCGTTTCTTCATAAGGTGCAGGCGACTGCTCGCCTCCGGTCATCCCCAGACCGCCAAGAAGTTCGCCGGGATTGCCTCCCAATAGTGTAATAATCAGGACAATGACAATACCTCCGAGGCCTCCCCCGACGAGCGTTTTGCCGCCCATTCCCCTTCTATCCTCAACATTGGAGCTCGCTCTTCTTCCCTTCCATTTCATGGTTTATCCTCCCTGCTGCCATTTTCTTTCGCAAGAATCATATCTTTTAGTCATATACCCGCACAGGACAGGAATTATCTCCATTAAGGGCCGGAATTTTTTACATATAGGAAAGGCATGATCATCCTGTTTCTATCATATAAATGGATATTTACCGATTCAGGAGGCCGTATTATGCAAAAACCTTTTGTAAGGCCCTATTTGACCACTCATAGCCTGCAGCCTGAGAATCAGGAATCGCCCATTGAGTTCATTTCAGGCAGGAGAGTCGGCAATTCGCTTTTTTACCGGAGAAATCATTTTGCCTATCCTTCGCTTTCAGCATCTGCCTATTGGCTGCCTGTCAATGGGTCAGTTTCTTCACCCCGGCTCTATTCCCTGACCGAATTGATGAATCTCCCATCGAGGACCGTGACCGCCGTTTTGGAATGCGCCGGGAACAAGAGGAGCCTTTTTGAACCCAAAACCTTCGGTGAGCAATGGGAAAAAGGCGCGGTCAGCCAGGGGAGCTGGAAGGGCGTTCCGCTTGCCTCCCTCCTCGAGGGTGCAGGCATCCAAAATGGAGCGGCAGAAGTCATCTTTGAGGGCTATGACTTTGGAGAAAGAACCGATCTTGACGAGGTATATTCGTTTACAAGAAGCCTTCCGCTGGAAAAAGCCCTGCATCCGGATACACTGGTTGCCTACGAATACAACGGAAAGCCGATCCCTTTCAAGCACGGCTTTCCACTAAGACTTATCGTTCCCCAGTGGTACGCAATGGCTTCCGTAAAATGGCTCAAGAGCATCACTGTTGCAGATGCCCCGTTTACAGGACCTTTCCAGACAATCGAATATGTCTATTATCCTCATAAAGAAAAGGATGAAGGAGCAGCGCCAGTAACGAAGCTCCATGTCAACAGTTCCATCCGCCATCCATTGGACGGACAGATTCTTCAAACCGGGAGCCATCCTGTCAAGGGCATCGCATGGACCGGTAAAGGGAAAATCGAAAAAGTGGAGATAAGCACTGACGGGGGTGAAAACTGGAAGGAGGCAAGGCTTGAAAGCCCGGCAGCAAGCGGGTATGAGTGGCAGCCTTGGGTGTATGATTGGAAGGCCGGTAAAGGAGAATATACTCTTATGTCCAGAGCGTATGATACACATGGCCGTGTACAGCCGGCTTCCCCATTTTGGAATAGGAAGGGGTATGGGTATCATGCGATTGATATGGTGAGTGTTAAGGTGGAGTGAAATAATAGCCAGGCACCGATGAAAGGTGCCTGGCTATTATCATGGACTTCAACTAAAATTCTTTAAGCATATCCTGATTGACGGTCAGATGCACAGACAGATGTGCCTGTCAGCCCGGGCTTAACCGACTTTAGATTTACTTCAAATCTTCTATATCAGGCCACTATAAGATATCTCGCTGCTGCTCCCGCTGCTTTTTCCAGAGAATAGCTACTGCGGGCAATATGATGATCACTCCATAAGTAAAGAAGAATTGAGGCTGCGGATGATCAATTGCCAATGCGTTTCCGAGGAGCATCCTTTGCGTCAGCAGCAAGCAGGCACATGCAAAAATCGGGAACTGGAGGCCGATGACGCTGATGTAATTTTTGCTGATGCTTGAAATGAATATGGCACAAAGAGCGGTGGACAAAGCCAGGATATAGGTTAGCCCGATGACAATCAGTATAAGCTGCCAGAAAGTAAGGTTGTACCAGTATGGATACCCAAGAAAGCTGTTGATATCACTGTTCAAAAAGATTGTAATATTATTGGTAAAATATAACCCGTAATAGACACAAAGAAGGACTGTTGCAATGATGAATGCTGACAGGACGCCTGCCGCTGCCTTCTTTATAAACAATTTTCTCCCAGCCCTGGAGGTATACTGCAGATCAATCATACGGTTCTTATAATCTCTGATCGTAATAGGGAGAATCATAAAAAGAATGCTCACCAGGATTGTTAGGCAGATATTTTGGCTGATGCTGTGAAAATTATCACCTACAGGATATGCCGGGAAAATGGAACGGAAGGATTCATCCTCTAGCAGATCATTGATCCTTGCTTCCTGCCTTTCAGACGGCTTACCTGAAATATAGCCGTAACCAAAGTCTGTGCCGGCAGAATCCATATCTTCCATGATGCCTTCCCGCGTCTGAATTTCCCAGCCTATCTCCTTCTCAGAGAAAAGCTTGTCGTACAATTGTCTTTCAGGGCTGCTTAAATCATTCTTATTATTTAATTCTACTAATTCTGCGTACGAAGCAACATCAGTTTGCTGCGCTTCGTCAAGCTTCTGTATATAGGCGTCTGCACGGTCCAATGCCTCCTGGTATGCCTGCTTGAAATCATCATACTCTTTTTCATCCAGCTTTCTTCCGTAATCTTCTATCATCTCACTGCTGATTTCATAATAATCTTTGGCTGGACGGCCATTTGCAAAATAAGAAATATCGAAGTCTATAAAAATGTAGTACATCAGCAAATTAATTAAGACAAGCATGATTAGCATGATTGGTCGGAAGATCTTTTTCATTTCCTGCCAGATAATTCTCAAATCCCGGTTCATCCCCTTCATGTTAAGTCGCATCTATTAAAGCTCTTGCAGGACAGCATCACAGCTGCTGCCAGGAAAATCAGCCAGACACCTGAAACCGCCAGCTCAAATCCTGAAATGACGTGCATGGCGCGGTGCATAAACCAGACAAAAGAATTCAGCACCAGATTCACCGGTGTGAAAAGGCCGATAAAGTAACTGGCATGACTGGTTGGAAAGAGTTTCTGAACAGCAAAAAGCATGCCGAATAACAAGAGAAAGGCAAAAAAAACAAGATAGCTGTTTCGTATCCATCTAGAAATTACGGCAGCCATAAGGGTGAAGATGATCATCATGACATAGGAAAGGCCGATAACTGCAGCAAGATACTGTGAAAACGTCATCTCCCTCACCGTCATGAACCAATGCTCCCCTTTATTAAAATAGCTCGACATTGGGACTTGCCAAAACTGGCTGTAGGGAAAAACTGCAAAATAGACAGCGAGCCCGGCTGCCAGCATGACTGTGAACAGTACTAGATTTGCCGTCAGGGCTGCCCAAAATTTATCCTGCCAAAGCCTCCTTCCCCTTCTGGAGCTGTATGCCAGCAGGTGGGTTCCGCGATCAAATTCAAAATTAATGACATGGCCTGTAATCAGGGCCGCAAGAATCACTCCTTCGAGCAGGAAAGCTTTAAACATGGTTTTAAACAGAAGCAAGTGTGTACCGAAGGCCTCCTGTGAATGGAACAGATGCATATGCTCTCCATTTTCCAGGACTTCCTTGAACCGCTCCTCAAACTTTCCATACTGGCTCCTTACCAGCTCTGCTGCCGAACCTGTCAATCCATACTTCTGAATATTGTACTCAGCAATGCCCACCGGATCTATCTTCCGGTATTCTTCATCAGCATATAAACTGCTTGAATAATAGTATTCCAGCAGCCCTGCGTCATTAAATAGCTCCCTTTCTTCTTTTGTATAGTTTTCTAATGGATCGAAGGCATGATCCGTGAAAAAAGAATTCATATCCTTGTAGGTCTTTGATTCTTTCTCTTCTATCGCAAGATTCACTTGCTTCATCAGGGAGTCATAATCATCCTTCATTGCATCCAGGCTCTCGCCAGTAATATCTGTCCCGTAGGCCGCCGCGAATGCTGATGTTTTTTTCAAATCTTCTTTTATGACCGAATTGTTGAGCACAAGATACAAATTAAAGGCCATGAACAGAAAAACAAGACCAAGGACCGAAGGCGATAAAAAGGCTTTGCGGATTTCCCAGCGCAGAACTCTCATTGAGCCGTAATGCCTGCTTCATCTCTATACTCATAGAGAAAAATATCCTCCAGAACAGGCTGAACCTGTTTCCAGTGAGCTGACTGTCTTTCCTCTGCCATAAAACGGATATTCATCCGGCCCTGTTCCTGCCGTTCAGACAGAGACAAAAAGTTTCTTCTAAAATCGGCTGCTTCACTGAATTCGATTTCTGTTTCAAATACTTTCCCGTCCAGCCTTCGGCAGATATTAGCGATTGAATCCTTATAAAGGACCTTCGCATCCTTTATCATAATAATTTCATTGGCGATCGACTCAACATCTGAAACGATATGAGTGGATAGGATGACAATCCGGTCTCTTGCCAAATCAGACAGGAGGTTCCTGAATCTGACCCGTTCTTTTGGGTCAAGGCCTGCTGTCGGTTCATCGAGAATCAGGATCTTCGGATCATTCAGCATCGCCTGGGCAATCCCCACCCGCTGAATCATCCCTCCTGAAAACTTCCCCATTTTCTTTTTAACCGCACCCTCAAGCGCGACAAGCGTCATGAGATGCGGAATTTTTTCATCCGCTTCCTTCTTAGATATGCCCTTCAAAGCAGCAAGATATTGGAGATACTGATAGGGAGTATAATTTTTGTAATAGCCAAAGTCCTGGGGCAGATAGCCAATTAACTCGCGGTAAGCCTCGCCCATGCTCAGGATATTCTGCCCGCTGTACAGGATTTCACCTTTTCCTGGGTGCAGAAGAGTAGTCAGCATCTTGATGAGGGTCGTTTTCCCTGCGCCATTCGGGGCAAGCAAACCATATACCCCGTTTGAGAATTCCAGCTGCACATCTTTCAATACTGCATGGCTGCCAAAATGTTTGCTTACGCTATTCACTGTCAGCATAGTGTGTAGCCCCCTCTTCTTTTGTTATGAATAAGCAGTTCCTTCAATTTGTTCATATATAAATAGAAAAACAGAACGATGACTGCCCCGTATAAGTACCTGGGAACAGATATGAGCAAGCCCATATATATGGAATTATTCAGTATGACAAGAATAATATTGCCGGCTATCCAAATAACCAGAGCTGCCGCCCGCGCCATATTCGTTTTAAAGAAGCTTAATACATATAAGAACAGCACAGAAAAAATCAGCAGGGAAGCCGTTGATATCAATAAGCCCTGTACAAATTCCACAGCAGCAAACCGTACAGCAAGAGCCAGCACCCATATGCTATTAAGAAGAAAACAGAAGACACTGAATATCAGCATCCGGAAAGCTGCCAGCTGGTGAAGATTATATTTGCAGACCATTTCCAGCTCGTACGTCCCGCTGGCCCTGCTTTTTAAGTATGGCAGGAAGGCGAGGAAGGCATAGAGAAGCGGGGAAACAATCATGATCAAGCTGTAAAAGCTTGTTCCCCCGCCAGCTGCCTCTCCTTCACTGGCTGTGGCTGTGATTCCAATCATTAGCATTGCCAGCATGCCGGCGGCCAGGAGCATTTCAAGCCAATCCTTCATAAGAAACCTGAAGCCGATTCTCCTGTACATTCCCCTTATCAAAGTAATGAATGACTCTTTTCTGACATTGCCCTTTTGGACAATTGACGTTATTTCCTCTTTTGAAATCTTTAGCTCTGGAATCTGCCAGTCTTTATCTTTCTGCATGCGTAAATCCCTCCTTTTTAGCTTCCTCTCTGATAAATTTGAGGCTGCGATAATACTTTGTTTTTACTGTTGATTCTGGAACCTGAAGTGAAGAGGCAATTTCCTGAAAGGTTTGCTCGCCAAACAGCTTCATCCGGAATATCTGCTGATACGAAGCTTCCATTCGATCCAGCACGGCCAAAACTGCTTCTATCTCTTCTTTTTGCAGAATAGACTCAGAAGAATCTTCATGGCTGCCAATTTCAAGATCTTCTATATCCGCCATCCTCCTGCTTGCTTTGTAGTGCTTTGACCTGTAATAATCGACAATTTTATAGGTTGCTATTTTATACAGCCAGGTGCGGAAAAGGGCCCTCTTTCCTTCAAACTGATGAAGTCCATGCAGCATATTAATGAAAATTTCCTGGGTCAAATCCTTGGATTGCTCCTGATCAAGAGTCTGTTTGTAGACATAATGATAGATTTCGCGATAATAAAGGGACACCAGCTCATTCGCTGCCTCTTCGTTTCCCTTTTTAATTATCTTTTGTATGAGCTTTAAGTCCCGATGCATCTCCCACCACTCTATTCCTATCAGAATTCTGTTGGTTCATAAGCTTATATCTATATATTCGTAACAAGGCGGCAATTAGTTTTGAACTTTATTTCTTTTTTGCAAAAAAACAACCGGCAGGATTCCCCCCTGCCGGCCACCTGCCGCTACTCCTGCGGCTTTTCTATTTTCTTGTTGATTTCCACGCGTTCTTTTCCCATAAAGAGAATGGTCACTGCCGCAATGCCGATCGGGATGAGGGCCAGCATAAATATGATGGTGATACTGTCTGACATCCCTGCAATGATTTTATCAAGAACCGGAGCCGGAATTTTCGCCCGCTCTGCCGGTTCGAACAGCTGCTGCGGGTCACCCATCGGCATTGCCCCGCCGCCCTGCATGCCTTTAAAAGCATTCTGCAGTTTGTCAGCAAATACATTCTGCTGGACGATTCCGAAGATGGTAATGCCAAGCGTCATGCCAAGCGAACGCAAGAATGAGTTCGTTGAGTTGGCTGAACCGCGGTATCTCGGATCCAGGTTATGGATGGATGCTGTCGGAAGCAGCGAAAATGAAAACCCTACTCCAAAGCCGGTGAGGATCATAAACAGAGTCAAAGCCCATCTGGCTGTATCAGGTGTCATATTGCCAAGCAGAAGCATGCCTGCAAAAAAGGAAATGACCGAGATGACCATCAGATTCCGATAGCTGGTTTTTGTCTGGAAGATCCCCCCGATGGCGCTTCCTGCTACAGAACCAAGCATCATCGGCGTCAGGATCAGTCCAGCATTTTTGGCTGATCCCCCGTACACGGCCTGGACAAAAATCGGGATGTACACAGCCAGGACGACAAAGGTGCCGCCGTAAAGGAATGCAAGGATCTGGGAAGTTGCAAAAAGGCGGCGCTTGAACATCCAGAAAGAAATGATCGGTTCATCCGCCCGCGTTTCCACCCACAGGAACGCAATGAAAAAGAAGACAAAGCCCGCGAACAGTCCGATAATCTGGAAAGAGTCCCAGGCGAATTCCTTTCCGCCGAGCTCAAGGCCGAACATAAGGCTGACAACTGCAGCCACCAGGGTGAAAGCACCGGCCCAGTCAATTTTCTGCCTTTGATAGTCATTGGATTCATGATAGTACTTGATGATCAGGAAGACGGAAACGATCCCGATCGGTACATTTATGTAGAAAACCCAATGCCAGCTGATCCAGTCTGTAATGAATGCTCCGAGCAGCGGGCCCAGGACACTGGCTGTCCCGAACACAGCCCCGAGAAGGCCGGTCATTTTCCCCCGTTTTTCAGGCGGAAAAATATCAAATACAATCGTAAAAGCTATCGGCATGAGGGCTCCTCCGCCAACCCCCTGGATAGCCCGGTAAACGCTGAGCTGGACCATCGACTGGGCAAGCCCGCAAAGGGCAGAGCCGATCAGGAATACAGCCAGTCCAAAAATAAAAAAGCGCTTGCGGCCGTACATATCGGAAAGCTTCCCAAAAATCGGCATGCCCGCCATGACGGTGACCATATAGGCTGAAGTAACCCAGACAAACTGTTCGAATCCGCCCAGGTCTGCCACAATGGTCCCCATCGCTGTGGCAACAATCGTGTTGTCCATCGCTGCCATCAGGATGCCCAGCAGAAGCCCTGCCACTACAAGATTTACATTCTTTTGTTCTGCCACGTTAAACCTCCATTAAAACTGAAATAGGATAGATAAGATATCTATTCAATTTTAAATTTTATCCTTCCAAACATCAATTCCGCCCGTTCGACAAACTCTTACAGAAATACACTGCGGTACCCTATTCTCCGTTAAGAAACAGGGTCGCACTCACATATTTCCTTGTCAGTGTCTTATAGTAGGCTGACAGCACAGTGAGGGCGGCGGTTGTCAGCACATTGGATACAATCTCTTTTTGAGGTCTGGTCAAATCCGTGTATCCTTCCACTATTGAAGCCGATTCTCTCCGGATCTCCTGTTCTACTTGAAATTGCGCGGTGCCTTCAGCCAGCTTCTGCGGATGCACCTTTTCAAAAATGCCGGCATATCCAGCGTAGAAGATGATCGGATCAATCACATCGTCTGTCCTATCTTCCGGATTATTAAAAAGAAGTGTCAGTATCTTACGGATAGAGCCAAAATCCAAAGCCGACTTCAGATCCTCCACAATAAAAAGAATGGCCGCCTGGTCAATGGTATACTTCTTCCCGGCCTGCGGCGTCCCAACCAGTTCGCGCATTTCTCTTTTCACCCAGTTCTGGACTGCTGTGGAGGAAAGATTCGTATACTCGATCTGATTTCCGAGCGAGACAATTTCATTGACGCTGAAGCCCGGAACCGGGGGAGTCTGCCTCATAATTTTTTCAAATACAGCAGGCATATCCGTCTCTATAAATATCTCAAGCTTCTTTCCATATATATTGGTCAGATGGCCCGATTTCCATGCTTCTTGCAGCACAGCCTTCGGGTTCTTCTCCCCTTCCCCCCTGAGGGCAAATAAAAGCTCCGCCATCCTGGCCCTCGACAACTGAAACAACTCCATACTCATTCATCTCCCGACCGATACTTTGTAACCCTATCCTAAATCTTTCCCCTGACACCGTCAACGGTGCTTCCGCGTGCCTGGCACCATATGTGGACAAAAATGGCGTATTTGTCTTTTTCCGGTGTCAGGCACGGAGTGTTTGGGGAGGATGTTTTATACTTGCTTATTTGTGCATAATCATATAAAATAAGGTCAAGTTACAAGTTCAAATGACCTTAAAATTTATATAAAAAGGATGAGAAGAATTGGGTAAAAGGATATTTTACTTTTTATTGACCAATGTGCTGGTTCTGTTGACCATCTCGATTATTTTTTCACTGATCGGCGGCGGAAATTACATTAATGCACAGGGCGGGATTGATTTTGCTTCCCTGCTGATATTCAGTGCTGTCATTGGTTTCTCCGGATCATTCATCTCCCTGGCAATGTCGCGCTGGATGGCAAAGCGGATGATGAATGTCCAGGTGCTGAAGCCTGAAGGGTCTTTATCTCCTTCTGAAAGGCAGATTGTTGAAAAAGTCCACCGCCTCTCAAGGGCAGCAGGACTCACACATATGCCGGAGGTCGGAATCTATCATTCCCCTGAGGTTAACGCATTTGCGACCGGACCTTCCAAAAAGCGTTCATTGGTTGCAGTATCGACTGGTCTGCTTCAGGAAATGGATGATGATGCCATTGAAGGCGTTATTGCCCATGAAGTTGCCCATATTGCCAATGGCGATATGGTGACCATGACCCTCCTGCAGGGTGTAGTGAACACATTCGTCGTCTTCCTGGCCCGTATTGCTGCCTGGGTGGCATCACGTTTTGTAAGGGAAGAGATGGCTCCGATTGTCCACTTCATCGCAGTGATTATCTTCCAGATCGCATTCTCGATCCTTGGAAGCCTGGTCGTGTTCGCCTACTCAAGGCATCGCGAATACCACGCAGACCGGGGAGGCGCAGATCTTGCCGGCAGGGATAAAATGACCCATGCCCTCCACATGCTGAAAGCCTACTCTGCCCGTATGAAAGGCGAAGAGCAGACAGCGATATCAACCTTGAAAATTAATAACAAAGGCAAGCGTTCCCTATTCTCAACCCACCCTGATCTGGATGAGAGAATCAGACGTTTGAACAGCTAATAACACAAATGCTGGCTCGTTAAAGGCCGCCTTCCCCCGGCGGATTTAGCGGGCCGGCATTTTTTTGCTTCTGCTTTCTTTCCTGAAAACGAAAAGCACTGCTGCTGCAGTGCTTCTCCTAAATCTCAAATTCTGCTATACATTTGTTTTCGCATTTCCTTCACTAATGGGGTAATCTTCTTCCGCTCTTTCGGAAACAGGCTTCTTCGACCAATAGGTAGCCAAAATCGGGCCGGATATATTATGCCATACAGCACCAGCTACACTCGGCAGTGCTGCGAGAGGGCCAAAATGGGCCGTGGCAAGCGCCACACCAAGACCTGAGTTCTGCATTCCGACCTCAATGCTGATGGCTCTCCTTGTGCTTTCATCCAGCCTTAAGGCTGACGCGGCCAAATAGCCCAATAAAAGCCCCAATCCATTGTGAAGCGCTACAGCTGCAAAGGTCAGCAGCCCTGCCGATGCAATGTTGGCTACATTTCCTGCTACCACAGCTGCGACAATAATAATGATGGCAAGTACGGAAATAAGCGGAATGATCGTGATGCCTTTTTCTACAGCCTGCGGCATAAAACGGCGGATAAGCAGGCCTAGAACGATCGGTACAATGATGACCTGAACAATCGATAGGATCATGGCTTTCGCATCCACCGGCATCCACTGGCCTGCCAGCAGCAGCAGGATAAAGGGGGTTGCCAGCGGGGCAAGCAGCGTTGAAAACGAAGTCATAGCGATGGAAAGAGGCAGATTCCCTTTTGCCAAGTAAACCATCACATTGGAAGCCGTTCCCCCTGGTACAGACCCAAGCAGGACCAGGCCGGCTGCAAGCTCTGCAGGCAGATCCAGAAGGTAAGCAATTGCAAATGCCCCGAGCGGCATGATGATGAACTGGGCACAGACACCGATGATAACAGGCACCGGATTTTTAAAAATAAGATTAAAGTCGGTCCCTTTCAAGGTCAGCCCCATTCCAAACATAACAACGCCAAGCAGGATGGTGATATAGCTGCCGAACACAAGGAATGGGTCAGGCAGCAGGTAAGCAATCACCGCCATGCAGATGACCCATATGGCAAAATATTTGCCGGCAATTGTACTGATTGTTTCAAGAACCCTCATCAATTTTCCCCCGCTTTCTTTTTAAACAAGTTTATTGGGATTCAGGAGGCCTTCTGGATCAATGGCCCGCTTGATTTTCTTCATCACCTCATAGGCCGCGCCATGCTCCTTCTCCTGATACTTCTGCTTGCCGATTCCGACCCCATGCTCTCCTGTACAGGTCCCGCCGCGCTCCAGTGCATACATGACAATCCGTTCATTGAACTCCTCTGCCTGCTGCACCTCCAGCGGATCATCCATATTGATCATCAGCAGCACATGAAAATTCCCGTCCCCGACATGCCCGACTATGCCCCCGGCCAATCCCAGTGCATCGAGGTGGACCTTGCTGTGTTCCACAGCTCCGGCCAGTTCTGATATAGGCAGGCATACATCTGTTACCATCATCTTCTTTCCAGGATACCCGTGAATATAAGCATAAGCGAGATTATGGCGCGCCTCCCAGAGCTGCGTCCTGGAAGCGTTGTCAGTTTCAAAGTCAATTTGTTCTGCCTGGCATTCCTCAGCGATCGCCTTCATGAATTCAACATCCTGCTTCAGCCCGGCCCCGTTTCCATGAAACTCCAGAAACAGCGTCGGCTTTTCAGCATACCCGGTACCGCTGAATAAATTAACCTGCTTCATTGAAGCCTCATCAACTAGCTCTCCCCTGGCTATCGGAATTCCTGCCTGGAGGATGCTGACGATTGCTTCGACCGCAGAGGTGATGGTGGGAAATGAAGCCCTTGCCGCCAGAATGGCTTCCGGTATGCCATACACCTTCAAGGTCAATTCAGTAAAGCATCCCAGCGTCCCTTCAGATCCGACAAACAGTCCATTCAAATGATAGCCGGAGGATGATTTGGCTGCCAGATTGCCTGTATGTATAATGGTCCCGTCAGCTGTCACCACTTCAAGATCGCGAACCTGATCCCGCATCACTCCATACCTGACCGAGGTTGTCCCGCTTGCATTGGTCGCAGCCATCCCGCCTAAAGTGGCATCTGCCCCAGGATCAACCGGGAAAAACAAACCATATTTCTTCAGGACTTTGTTAAGCTGGGACCGGGTAACGCCCGGCTGCACCCGCACAAGAAAATCCTTTTCCCTGACCTCCAGCACTTTATCCATTTTTGAAAAATCGACAGTTATCCCGCCGTTATAGGGGATCACATGTCCTTCCAGGCTGGTTCCGCGCCCAAATGGGATAACCGGCATTTTATGCCGCCTGGCAGTTATGATGATTTTTTGGACATCCTCCGTCGATTCCGGAAAGACGACGACATCCGGCAGGCTTTCTTTATGATAGGATTCATCCCGGCTTCGCTGCTCCCTTTCTGTTTGATTGACAGAAACCTGCCCTTCTTTTAACATACTCTGCAGTTCTCCTATCGCTTCCGCGCTGACTGTATTCATGCATCTCTCTCCCTGCTGAATAATGGTTCATACCAATTAGTTATATATTCAGATTGGTCCAACCTTTTCGTCCATTTTACTAAATTGTCTGAAAAAATCAATAACTTCTTTCAAAGTATTGAGCTTTCCCTGGATTTTCTGTATGATGAAATCGCTTTACCTGTCATTTTTAGGGAGTGAAAAATATGAAAAAAAAGGCCTATGAAACTATAATAGATCACCTCCAGAATATACTTTTTTCCGGTGCCTTCCAGCCCGGGGACAGGCTTCCGACTGAAAGGGAACTGGCATCCCGCTTTAAGGCGAGCCGCACATCTGTCAGAGAAGCCTTAAGGCAGCTCGAAGCACAGGGGGTGCTCGAAATCAGGCAGGGCAGCGGGAGCTATCTGAAAGCCCGTCCGAATTCCCGGCCGGAGAGCGTCTCTTTTACCATCGAAAATGAAAAAACCAAGCTTGTCTATGAGATGCTCGAGCTCAGGCGCGCCTTGGAAGTAGAATGTGCCGGGCTTGCAGCACAGAGGGCAGGCTCTCTGGATTTGGAGCCGATCAGACAGGCCCTTCTCCTGATGGAGAGCACGGATGATGCAGAGCTGGGGATTAAGGCGGATGTCGACTTTCATTTCGCCATTGTCAATGCCGCCCGCAATTCCATCTTTGCCAAACTGTTTGAAACGGTAAGCGGACATATGAATGACACCATCCGTGCTACTAGGAAGGAAAGGCTCCTCGATCCATCGAGAAGGCAGGATACCATTGAAGAACATAAAGAAATCTTTCTGGCCATCGCTTCAGGCCAGGTCCAAGAAGCAAGGCTCTCCATGGAAAAGCATATCTCCCTAATTAGGAGAGAGCTTTCTTTAGGAATGATAGATAGGCAGCAGGTACAGTGAGCTTTTTATAAGGCTGAAATCAGGAGGATCATTATGTATTGGGAGACTATGCCCGGCTGGTTTTGGGCCATTTATTATTCTATTCTGTTTAGCTCGATGGTTGCCGCTGTCTATTGTATTATGAAAGAACAGCTGAAGATTCCATCTGTCATTTTGATTTTCTTTGTACTGAGTGTACCTATTGCCAGCACTGAAAGAGGACCCGGAATAAATGAAATGGAATACTTTATCGGCCAGCTGCAGCAGGGCATCGGCTGGACCTTATTTTCGCTGGCAGGTTATTTATTATTTGATGCTGTGGTGGTTCCTTTTCTTTTTCAAAAAGAGGTGTCATCACAGGAAAAGTAAGGAGATTTCTTCTTAATCAAACGTTTGATTAAAGAGGCTTCAGCACTTGGGGCATATGCATTTTGGTTCTGAAGCTTGGACTCATGGGTGCAAAGCTACGGATCAATTGCTTTTAAGAACTTTATCTTTGCGCTCCCCCTGCAGCTTCTCGTTATGGGGCGTCTTGTCCGCTTTCTATTCGAGAGGTTGTTAAAGGCAGGGAGATTGAAGGATCAGCAGTTTAATAGTCTTCAAAGGAAAAAGGGCGGTTCTCCCGCCCTTCCTTTTAATCCACTGCTCTTAAATGGAACACATAAGACTGAAAATCCCCGCCGCGCTCGGCCGTCTTTCCATTAACGCCGTTAAATTCAACGGGAAGCTGCAGCCCGGTCTGCATCAGCTCATCTCCGTAATAGCTTCTGCTGCTTCCTGATACCTGGTACATAATAGAAGGATTCAGTCCTGAAAGCTTCAGCGTTTGCTGTTTCGGCGGATTCGCCATTGCCAGTACCTTATACCAGCCAACCAGCGCCTCCGTTTTGTCCTCATTCACTGTCAGCCAGGCTGTTTCGTTTCCTTCAAAAGGACTCAATAATCTGCAGAAATGCCCGTCCCTTATCAGGCTTCGGTGCTGTTTATAAAAAGAAACCTGCTCTGAAATCCGGCTGCGCTCTTCATCTGATAGACTAAGAGGATTCAATTCATAACCAAATGTTCCAAAATAGGCTGTATTGGCCCGGGTAGACAGCGGAGTCTCTCTTAAAGTCTGGTGGTTCGGCACGGCAGACACATGTGACCCGATGCTGTACAGAGGATAGGCAAAGGAGGTCCCATATTGGATCTTCAATCTTTCGACTGCATCTGTATCATCGCTGGCCCACGCCTGCGGGGCGTAATACAGCATTCCGGGATCGAACCTGCCTCCCCCGCCTGCACACGATTCAAATAATACCTCCGGAAATTCTGATGTCAGCTTTTGATACAAGCGGTACACTCCAAGAATATAACGATGGAAGAACTCACCCTGCTGCCCAGCCGGAAGATTCGCTGAAAAGGCTTCCGTGATATTCCGGTTCATGTCCCATTTTATGTAGGACAATCCTGTCATTTTAATAATGCCTGACATTTTCTCATATAAATACTCGACGATCTCTTCCCGTGAGAAGTCCAGCACCAGCTGATTCCTCCCCAGGGTTTGGCCGACCGCCCAGTCGGGATGCTTTTCATACAGCCTGCTTTTCGGGCTGATCATCTCCGGTTCGAACCAAAGGCCGAATTTCATTCCGGTTTCCTTTATTTTTTCTGCGAGCTTCTCCAATCCATTCGGGAGCTTGCTTTCGTCTGTTTCCCAGTCTCCCAGCGAGGTTGTGTCATCATTGCGCTTGCCAAACCAGCCATCATCCAGGACAAACAGCTCGATTCCCAGCTCTGCAGCAGACTTTGCGATATTCACCAGCTTTTCTTCGTTAAAATCAAAGTAGGTGGCTTCCCAGTTATTAATCAGAATCGGCCTTTCCTTTTTGCGCCATTGTGCAGGAATCAGATGTTTCCGGTAAAGATTATGGAAGGCCTGGCTCATCCCGTTCAGCCCGCTGTCAGAGTATATCATCACTGCTTCCGGGCTCTGGAATGACTCCTTTTCCCCCAGAGACCAGTGAAACCCGAAAGGATGGATGCCAGCTGTAAGCCTTACCGCTTCATAATGGTCCACCTCAGCCTGAATGATGAAATTGCTGCTGTAAACAAAGTTTAAGCCATAGACCTCACCGTTATGCTCTGTCGCATCAGGCCTCGCCAATGCGGCAAACGGATTATGATGGTGAGAGCTTGCACCTCTTATGCTTGAAATGGATTGAATTCCTGCCTGGAGCTTTCTTTCCTTCACATGCCGCTCCCTTGACCAGGTACCTGCCAGATGAAGAAAGCGAAAGTTACTATCAGGTAAATCAATGGACGCACTCATTAAACGGTCTATTTCAAGAGACTCTTCTCCTTCATTTTTAAGAAGGACGCTTCTTGTGATCGCAGGATGATTCTTGAAAATGGTGTAATTCAGCAAAAGCTCTGCCTGAAGTTTTTCATCCCTTAAAAAGATCTGGAGCGTAGCCGCTTCCCCATTCTCTTCCGTATAGGTGGCCGGAAGCCCCTTTAGCAGGGGCTTCCCTTCCATTATCTTAAAACGTTCAAACTGAAAGTCAGGAATATGATTCAATCCATTTCGTTTTACCAAAATGGCAGGTTCCCTGAAATCTGAGCTGCCATAGACAGGATATTCCTGGCGCAATGTCTCAAGGGAAAAGGCAGGATCATCTGCATAAGGGTGGCAGCTTGCTGCGGTCGGTACATCATAAATCTGTAAATGGGAAAAATCCTCCCGGTGGCGGAGTGCCTTTCCGTAATAAAGATGGCCAAGCTGGCCGTTTTTCATGACGTGAAAAATATAGCTGACCTGCCCATTTGTCAGATGGAACTGTCTTGTCTCACTGTTTGCATGTATTAGCATAGGATCACCTGCTTCAAAAAATTCTTACACCCGTTCAATGACAAACTCGAATACCATGTCTTTCTCCGGCTGGATTGTATGTTCGCTGTGGACAGGAGCCCCCCAGCTGTCATCGCCGCCCACACCCATCTGGCGGCCGGCAACCGTCACCACTGTGTAATGGATATCAGGCAGTTCATAGTGATGGTTTGCATGCTCCAATTCGAATGCCGTGTATGGAGAGACTGTACACTCCACCGGCTCCCCTTCTGCTGAAATCCTGATGCCTGAACCATTCTGATTGGTTATGTCCACTGAGCGGACGCCGGTACGGTTTCCGGACTCCTGAGGCATCACATATCCGGAGACATTATCTTTCACTGTGTTCTGGAATCTTCCAAGCCTGGCCCCACGGCTGCGGTCATCATAATTCTCCTCCGGCCCAAGGGCATACCAGTCAAGCTTTTCATATTTAGCCGGCACCTTGAAGGAAAGGGCGAATATCGGCATTTGCGGAAGGTTATCTGCACCATTGTATACGGATCTTACATGCAGGGAACCATTTTCGCGTACTGTGTAATGAACCTTTACGCTCATTTTTTCGCTGATGGAAAATTGATAGCTGAACGCAATTTCGGCAGAGCCCGCTTCTTCTTCCTTTACTTCCACCGCTGTACACTGCCTTGCCAGGCTCGCCGCATACCATGCCCCTGATGTGAATCCCTGTGCGAATCCCCTGTCATTGTCTGTAGTTGCTCTCCAGAACAGCGGGAAGACTGGATACGAAATCATTTCTTTTCCGGCATATTTGAGCGAGACAAGTGTTCCAGCCTGCTTAGAGAATATGATGGAAAAACCGCTTCCATGGACACCGATATTTACGTCTCCTTCTACAATCCTTAGTTTCCCAGACACTGCTTCAGCTTTTTGCTCACCTTCCACCTCGAAAATATATTGGCCGAATGCAGCTTCATGCCCCTGCTCAGCCCATTGCTCCGGCTCTCTAAGGATAAGCGAAGTTGTAATGCAGTACTCACCAGCCTTCTCTCTGATAGCTTCAGGCCATTCGAAGGCTGCATATCCTTCTTCACCTGGATTTACAGACAAGGACGAAAATCCTTTAAAAATCTCATTTCCCTCATGCTGCAGTGTATACTGCAGATCATACTGTTCCAGATTAGTAAACAAGCTTTCATTCTTAATCCTGGCACCGGCCCATTCTACTTCCAGCTTAAAGTCCTGATAAAGGAATTTCACTTCCTGCATTTTCGGGGACAGCTCCCGGTTGGCATAAACGATGCCGTTCGTACAGAAGCCATAATCGGTCGGCCGGTCATCAAAGTCCCCGCCATAGGCAAGAAATTCTTTGCCGAAACGGTCTTTTTTCACCAGTGACTGATCAATATAATCCCAAATAAAGCCGCCCTGGTACATCGGGTATTTGTTTTCCAGATCAGTATATTTGTACATGCCTCCAAGCGAGTTGCCCATCGCATGCATATATTCACAGCTGATGTATGGCTTTTCGGGATCTTCGGTTAAGTATTTTTCAATATCGGCCGGCTTGGCATACATCCGGCTTTCCATGTCACTCGTTTCGCTGTAATTCCGGTCATAGAATACCCCTTCATAATGAACGAGCCTGCCGGGGTCTTTTTCCTTGAAGTATTTTGAGACGTTCAGGATCACGTCGCCTGCATATGATTCATTGCCGCAGGACCAGATCAGGATGGATGGATGGTTCTTATCCCGCTCATACATGGAAATCGCCCGGTCCATGACGATATCCTGCCATTCCGGCAGATTCCCCGGTATATTCCATGAAGGCTCGACTTTGCCCATCTTCTGCCATGATCCATGTGTTTCAAGATTCATTTCATCAATCACGTAAATCCCGTATTCATCACAAAGCTCATACCACAGGCTCTGGTTCGGATAATGCGAGGTGCGCACAGCATTGATGTTATGCTGCTTAAGCATCTTAATATCCCAGAGCATATCCTCCCTGGTGATGGCCCTTCCTGTCCGGCAATTGAATTCATGCCGGTTGACTCCTTTAAAGACAATCCGCTGTCCGTTCAGGGTCATGATTTTATCTTTCATTTCAAACCTTCTGAACCCAACCCTTTCCGGTATAACTTCTTCTATGCTTCCGTTTTCTCCATAAACCGTAAGATAAAGCTTATAAAGGTTAGGCTGCTCCGCACTCCATAATGCAGGAGAGTCGAGCCCGAGAGTGAATTCCCAGCTCCCGCCGCTTTCAACTGCCTCTCCTGAGGAAACACGGTTCCCAAGGTCGTCATATAAATCTGCTGCAATCCGTGACGGAACATCACTGCCCTTCAGCAGTTCCAGTCTTCCCTTCAGCGTACCGCTGGTGAAATGATCATCAAGCTCTGTCCTGACATCAAGGTCATTGATGTGAGTGCCGGGCACCGTATACAGATACACATCCCGGAATATCCCGGAGAAGCGCCAGAAATCCTGATCCTCCAGCCAGCTTCCTGTACTGCGCTGGTATACTTCTACAGCCAGCTTGTTATCACCATCCTTAAGGTATGGTGTCAGCTCAAACTCAGCAGGAGTAAAGCTGTCCTCGCTGTAGCCGACGAATTCTCCGTTCAGCCACACATAAAAAGCGGACTCCACTCCCTGGAATGAAATATAAAGAGGCTTGCCTTCCATAGATTCAGGCACCGTAAATTCTTTTACATAGCTTCCGACAGGATTAACGTCCTGCGGAATCTCAGGCGGGCGGATATCAGCAAGGCCGTCCCATGGATACATCGTATTCGCATATTGGGGTTTGCCGTAGCCCTGCAGCTGGATGTGTCCGGGGACATTGATGAAATCCCAGCCATCACACGAAAATTTTTCCTTGTAAAATTCGGCAGGCCTCATATCGGGGTTCACCGAATAATTAAATTTCCAGCTGCCATTCAGGCTGTGTCGCATGCTCATGGAAGCACCCGCCCTGGCTTCTTCCAGAGTTTTATAGTATTTATGGTCTGAGTGTGCGGGGAGGCGGTTCACTGCAAACACACTGACATCCGATAGCCAATTTAAAGATGGAGTTGAAGACATTTTTCCTGCACTTCCTTTTTATAAAAAGTTTATTTAACCGATCCCATCATCCCTGCCACGAAGTGCTTCTGCATAATGAAGAAAATCAGTGCAGACGGGAGGGTCGCAATGACAATAGCTGTCATGATCACACCATAGTCAGGTGAATAGCTTGAACCTAAGTTGGATATCAAAAGCGGAATTGTCTGGTTTTCCGGTGACTGCAGGACAACCAGGGGCCATAGATAGCTGTTCCAGCTTGCCATGAAGGTGATGATTGCAGCTGCAGCATAAGTCGTTTTCATGGTTGGCACATAAATGCGGAAAAAGATGCCCAGCTCAGAAAGACCATCGATCCGCCCGGCTTCGAGTATGTCGCGCGGAAACATTTTTGTGCTCTGCCTGAAGAAGAAAATCAGGAAAGCGGTAGTAATCGTCGGCAGGACGGCTGCCGTGAGAGTGTCGATCCCGATCATCGGCATGGTCTGCGATATGGTTCCGAACATGCGGAATAAAGGCACCATTAAAGCAGCAAACGGAATCATCATTGATAAGAGCAGGATATTGAACACAATATCCTTCGCCCGGCTTCGGTAGATTTCAAAGCCATAGCCTGCAAGGGAAGCAATCAGAAGCGCCAGCAGAGTCGTAGAAATCGAGATTTTTGCTGAGTTCATCAGGGCTGGAACGAGATCAACCGTATTCAGGAGATTCGTCACATTATCCATAAAATGGCTGCCCGGAAGAAGTCTGCCTTTTGTTACATCTGCTGACCTGTTTGTCGAGCTGACGATCATCCATAGAAATGGGAATATGGAAATGATAGAAGCCACTATCAGAACGGTGTAGCCTATTATACGATTCGATTTACTCATTTCTGTCACCTGCCACTTTAAACTGAATGATGGAGAAAATGACAATCAAGATGACAATGGCATATGAAACCGTTGCAGCATAGCCAAAATCAGGTGTGTACTTAAAGGAAAGATTATAAATATATTGAGAGATTGTCATGGTTGCATTTGCCGGTCCGCCCGCTGTGATATTCATGACTTCGTCAAACAGCTGCAGTGTACCGATTGTGGATGTAATAGATGTAAAGAGAATGATCGGCTTCAGCATGGGCACCGTTATTCTGAAGAACTGCTGAAAAGAAGAGGCCCCGTCCATTTTGGCTGCTTCATAGATTGACTGATCCACATTTTGAAGAGCCGATAAATAAAAAATCATATTATAACCCGTCCATCGCCAAGTGATGGCCACAATGATCGTTACTTTTGCCCAGAACGGATCAGTGAGCCAGGAAATCGGCTCAGAAATAAGCGCCAGCTTCATCAGCATAATATTGATGATTCCATCCTGGCTGAAAAGGTACTTAAAGATGACCGAGTAGGCTACCAGTGAGGTCACACACGGCAAAAAGATGGCTGTCCGGAATAATCCCTTCCACTTAAGTGTTTTGTTGTTAAGCAATACAGAAAGGAATAAAGCCAGAATAATCATCACTGGCACCTGGACAATCAAGAAGATCACAGTATTCTTAAGAGTCGTCAGAAAAGTAGGATCCTTCAAAAGCCGGGTATAATTATCAATCCCGGTGAATTGAAGATTTGCTCCTGTCCCTGACTGAAACGAAAGAAGTAATGCCTGTACCATCGGATAAAAATAAAACAAGCAAATCAATCCTGCTGCAATGACGATAAATGACCATCCCACTGCACCATTCTTTATTTTTAATTTTCTATTTGGCCTTGCTGTGCCTGGGCCCTGCCCTGGCTTTTCTGCTGTAACTGTCTGGCTGGCTTTTGCCGGCATCATATTCATCAGCTCCCAACCTTGTTCTAGTAGGAAAAAGCCCCGTTCATCCGCCTGATAATCAGTTAGCTCCATTAAACCGAAAGGAGTAGCCGGCGAATTCCCGAGGCTTAATTCTTATTTAATTTTATTGAATTTGCGCTTCTGCCTGTGCCTGTGCGTCTTCAAGTGCCTTATCCAAATCTTTGCCCTTCAGATAGTTCTGCATTTCAACTGCAAGGATATCTTCAATGGCATATGTGTGCAATCCGTAGTTTACTTGAGGAATCTGCTCTGTCCATTTGGCAAAGTCAGAAATAACCTCCTGGCCGCCGAAGAAGTCATCGCCTGATGTATATGCCTCTCCTTCAGCAGCTGGTTTATAAGTGCCGATTGCCCCGATCTCGGTATTCAGAGTCTGATAAAACTCTGAATCAGAACCAAAGGTTTTTGCCAGGAATTCTGCAGCTTTCTCTTTTCCAGGGATGTTCAGCACGTACCATGAGCTGCCGCCGAGATTGGAAGCATTTACTGATCCGGAAACGCCGGACTGCTTCGGCTGTGCTGCTACTGTCCATTTGCCGGACTGGTCAGCTTCTGCTTTGATGGATGCAGTAATCCAGTTGCCCGAAGGAACAGTTGCCACATCTCCGCTGTTGAAGCCTGCCACGAACTGGCTCCAGTCTGAAACCGGTTTAACAAGGTCTGCATCCAGGATTGCCTTGTACGTCTTGAAAGCTTCCTTCAATGCTTCATTGTCTGCCAAATCAGGTGATTTTCCATCTTCCTTCAGATACCAGGAGCCGCTGGACTGAATCATGGTGCGGATCAGCCCAAGATCTTTCGGGTCTTGAGTCAGCATATGTTTGCCTGTAGCTTCTTTAACCTTTTTACCGATTTCTATATATTTGTCCCAGTCAATGTTTTGGATATCTTCAGGCGTATAGCCTGCCTGCTCAAGGTAATCAGTTCTGAAATACAGCCCTGTGACACCTGTATCAAACGGGAGCCCGTAATTCTTGCCATCCAGGCTCGTCGGCGCGATCTTGTATTGTGCGAAATCATCTGCATTGAATGAATCTGTCAGTTCGTAGAACATATCAGGATATGCCTGCAGGAAGCTTTGCGCCCGATAGTCCTCGATCAGGACGATGTTCGGGAGACCCTTTGCCGTCCCTGAGCTCAGGCTTGTGTTTAGCTTTTGGATGATATCCGCCTGTGCATTCTCAACAATCTTTACGTCAAGCTCAGAATCCTCTTTCTGATAGGCTTCTTTTGCCAGTTCGAGAGCTTTGATGTTGAAGTTTGGATCCCATGCCCAAACTGTTATTTCATTTGTATCTTTTGATTCTCCTGAAGCATCTTCAGTATCTGACCCTGAAGAACAGGCAGACAGCATCAATACCGCAATTAATAAAAAGGCCAGCAGCTTTTTCATTGATTCCCCTCCATCTATTTTTGTAAGCGTTATCTTTCTGTCTTTATCGTAGCATCTTAAAAGGAGGGAGTATTAGGAGGATTTTTTTTTACATTTGTAATATCTTTGTCTCATGAATGCGTTTTCACCGGTTGTTCTTTGGACTTTCTTTAGAAATTTGGACGATTTTAAGCTTGTGGGAGCGGTATGGTGAGCCGGATGGTTGTCCCGTCTCCCGCCTTACTGGAGATGGATACACCCGCATCGTCTCCATAAATGAGCTGCAGTCTATCATGCACATTTCTCACGCCAATGCCGGTGAAAAGCTGCTGCTTGCTTTTAGCAGGCATTTGCTTATCTTCCTCAATCTCCATTCCGTCACCATTATCCACTACCTCGCAAATCAGCCTGCTGTTCTCCTTCCAGATCAGTACATTGATATAGCCTCCATCCTTCCGATTGAACGCATGGAAAAAGGCATTTTCCATAAAAGGCTGAAGGATCAGATTTGGAATAGGCTCATTCAGGCAGTCCGGTGAAACAAAATAATTGGTCTTAATTCGGTCTCCATAACGCTTTTGATTAATAAAAGCATAATTTTTAAGATTATCGAGCTCCTGCTTAACCGTCACGGTTTCACTCGGAGAGCCGATTGTGTTTTGAAGCAGTGATATCAGCGCCATGATGGTGTTTTCCGCCTCCTGCCTGCCGCCCTGCTGAACCATAAAACGGATTGATGTGAGCGTATTATATAAGAAGTGCGGATTGATCTGCTGCTGAAGGGCTGCCAGCTCGGCATTGCGCTTTTCCTTCTGTGTCTGCATCAGTTCCTCGACATAATCATGCAGCTCGTCCAGCATACTGTTGAATGCATAGGCGATTTTCTTTGTTTCATAGGTCCCTCCCACAGTCACATACTGGACAAAGTCATGCTTCGCAGCCCCTGAGATTTGCCGTGCTAAAGTGGAAAGAGAATTTGTAAGCCGGCGTGAAGCAAAAAACACGATAAACAGGACGGCAATTACAATTAAAATGACAATTTGCGCGATATCGCTTTTATCAATCAAATCTCCGAACGCTACTTCCTTATCTATGACATTGAATAGATACAAATCAAAGGAAGGCAGATATTCCATGAGGATGATGTGATCCTTTCCCATGAAATTCCCCACTTTATAAGGCTCAGGTCCTTTCAATTCCTCCGTATAGCGGCGCAGATCAGTTGACGTCCGGCCAATCAGGTCCGGCCGGCTGCTGGAAAGTATCACACCCGAATTATTGGTAATGAAGACATGATTTCCAGGACTGGTATAACTGGCATAAAACTTTTTGAATTCTTTTTCCTGGATGGCAAAATACATCTCACCATAATCCCTCCCCGAAATCGGCTCCCTGATGGCTCTCGTGGCGACGATGAAATTCCTGTCATCCGACTCAATATCCTTCCCCGGCCTATAGTCATACTGATACAAAAGCCTCTTGGGATTCCGGAGGGTGTTTTTCCGGATGGCACTCCTTCTAAGCTCCTCATCGGTTATGGGCCAATAAGGACGGTCGGTCGCATAGTCTATTCCATTCTTGCCTGTCACGACAATGCCAATTTCATAGGCGTCAAGATAGGATTTGATCCTGTTCATCTGCTGGTACATATTAAAATATGAAACCATCTGCTCATATTCTGTTTCTTCATCTGTCAGTATCCGTTTGACAGTCCCATTTTGCAGAACATTATTGGAAGCTGTCACGATAGAGTAATGGAAGGATTCAAAGCTGTCCTTCACCTGATTCATTACCTTTGAGTTGGTTATGCTGAACCTGTCGATAAAAAACTGCTCTGACATCCTGACGATTGTGACAGTCAGCACAGCGGCAACCGATATAATAATAAACACTGTGAAAAGGAACTGCTTCATAAATAATCCGTTAAGTCTCATAGTCGCTCATCTCTTATCTTGTAAAATATTTTCGTTTATACTGGCTTGGCGACAGCCCCGTCCTTTTCTTGAACACCCTGCAGAAATAGCTGTGATCTGAAAATCCGACCAGCCCGCTGATTTCCGATATCGTGGCCTCCCCCTTCAGCAATAGCTTAGAGGCCTCCTCAATCCTGATTTTGTTCAGCTGCTCAATAAAGCTTCCCTCGTTATGGGCCGAAAAGTAGCTGGATAAATAGGACGGATTAAAATGAAAGTGTCTGGCTGCTTCTGTCAGTGTAATAGGCTCGGCATAGTGTTCTTTCATGTATTCAATAATTTTTTTTATGGTAATCCCGTTTTGGTTGTCAGCAGGAATCAGTAATTCATCCACCTCTTTTATAAAACGTGCCAGAACATCAAGTGCCTCTGAGGCAGTCCCTGCATCTTCAACAGCCTTAAAGTATTCATATTTTTTCTTTTGGATCGCATCCGCTTCAACAGTCATATTTCCCAGAATGACCGTAATATTAAAAATCGCATTCCCTAAAAATGCTTTAAATTCAAAAGGCGCAATAGAACTGTCCTTCGCCAGGGAAGAGGTATGCTCACTCAGATAGGCCAGTGCAGAATGAACATTTCCGTTCTTGAATTCCTCTGTAAACCGTTCCAGGCTGAACTCATTCCTCTCTGAAGAAGCTGCAGGCAGATCTTCTTCCTTTAAGACCCCTTTTTCAGGAAAATAAAAGGAATAGGGAAGCAGATTCAGTATGCTGTCCTTCCACACAGCACCGAGATCGGATAAGCCTTCAAATTTACGGCTGAGCGCCACTGCAGCCGTATCTGCACGTGCAGCAGCTTCCTCAATCACAAGGAAAAGCCGGGCTTCCTCTTCTTTTTCTATATTGATCAATATCCCTGCAATGCTTTCGTCTGTAAAAAAGGGAATTGCAGCGGCTTTAGGCGCCTTTTGACTGATCCCTGCTTTAACTTGATGGACAAGCTCTGCGGCAGTACTTGCTGCACGTTTTGCCTCAATGCCAAGAAGATAAAAAGTTCCAAAGGGAAAACTTTCTTCTATAGCTGACTGGTCCATAAAAGCTTCATAGCCTGCAGCCAGCTTTTCTATCACTGATTCTATTGAATGGCTGCTGTTTCCCTCGGTTTGCAGGAGGGAGGGAATCTTGCTGGCAGCTGCCTGGAGTACTTTCAGCAGCCCTTCCGCATCAAGCTTCGGTTTTAATATATAGTCAACCGCCCCGTTCTGGAAAGCTGCTCTGACATAGTCGAACTCCCCATAGCTGCTCAATACAACAATCTTTATATCAGGATAACGTTCAGTCACAATCCTTGTGAGTTCTTCTCCATCCATAATTGGCATGACAATGTCTGTCAGAATGATATGCGGCCGCAACGCCTCAATCATGTCCAGTGCCTCCTGCCCATTCGATGCCTCTCCCGCAATCCTGAATCCAGCCTGCTCATAATCCATATAATGCTTAATTCCCTGCCTGATTAAAACCTCATCATCTACAATCAGCACTCTGCACAGCTCTTCCTTTGGCATAATTGACCCCTCCATGCAGGAATTTGTGTTTTTCTTTATTATAAATCACTGCCGTAAACGTTTTCATAATTAAATACAGGAAAATTCCGATGTAAGATAGCGATAGATTATCTAAATGAATATGATTCTACCAAATTTTTTAATATTTCTACATAAAAACTGAATGATTCTACATAAATTTTGCTTTTTTCTACATAAAAATCACTTGATTCAACAAATAATACATTTTATGGTAAAAACAAGAAAACGCCAGCCCCTCTGGACCAGCGCTTCCCTTCATTCATTTTTATTTATCTTCTGCAACCTTCACCAGCTGCTTGCCCATATTCTTTCCTTCAAATAGTCCAAGGAAGGCATCAAGGATATTATCAAATCCTTCCGTTACTGTTTCTTCGTATTTGAGCTTTCCTTCGCTGACCCATTTGCCGAGGTCGGCAGCTGCTTCTTTGTAGCGGCTGGCGTAATCCCCGACTGTGAAGCCTTTCATGAGCGCGCTCGTTTTGATCAGCTGGCCCTGGACGCGCGGACCTGTATCTTCACCCTGCTTGTTATAAGCTGAGATAGCTCCGCATACCGGCACCCTGCCAAATTTGTTCAAAAGGCTGATGGCTGCATCGCCAATTTCTCCGCCGACATTTTCAAAATAAACATCAATGCCGTCCGGACAGGCCTTTTCCAAAGCCTCGCGGATATCGCCAGCTGTTTTGTAATTGATGGCTTCATCGAATCCAAGCTCATCCTTCAGATAAGAAATCTTCTCATCAGACCCTGCAATCCCGACTACCCGGGCACCCTTGATCTTAGCAATCTGGCCGACTGCGGATCCTACTGCACCTGCCGCACCTGAAACAACGACGGTTTCATTTTCCTTCGGCTGCCCGATATCAAGAAGCCCAAAATAGGCAGTCAAACCTGGCATTCCCAGGATCCCAAGGTGAGTTGAGACCGGTGCAACCTGAGGATCAATTTTGCGGACAGCCTTTTCTGAGGCAACGGAATATTCCTGCCAAGGCAGCATTCCGACAATATAATCACCTTCATTAAATGCAGCCGATTTGGACTTTACAACCTTGGCCACCCCTCCGCCGTGAAGCGCCTCATCGAGCTTAAATGGCTCTACATACGATTTTGCGTCAGACATCCGCCCGCGCATATAAGGATCCACAGACAGGTAGACCGTCTGAAGCAGAACCTCTCCTTCCTTCGGCTCCTCGACCTTAACATCGGCAAAACGGAAATCATCCTTCACAGGTGTCCCTTTCGGACGTGAAGCAAGCTGAATTTGCTGCTGAGTATTCGGTAGCATGGTTATCCTCCTCTTAAATGATAATTGCACTTTACCATATTGATGAATGGTGATTCAATCTTGAAGGGCCAGCTTCCGCACATCCCGACGAAATACCCAGCGTCCTCCCGCCGTGCCAGGCACCTCAAAAAGACAGTTTCCGGCCTTTTGTCCACGAAGGATGCCAGACACGGTGAAACAAAATGGCTGCTCGTTCGTATATAATTATAGGAAGATTATGTAATCACAATTCTTACATCCCTGCTGGTAATCATGAAAGAGGTGAACGCCTATGCCAACCTTTCTTGTTGTTAACCTTTGCATTGTTTTAGTTCTGTCTGCTATTATGTCCTATATTACGAAGAATGGAGAAAAGAAGGACAAGGGATTTGTTTTGTCTTACTATCAATTGAGCCATAGAAGAAAAGTGATTCGCTCCTTATGGGAGCTCCCTTTCCTCATTCTCTTCCTGATCCTGATGTTTTATCTCACGGATCTTGAAACTATCTATATGCTGTCACTTTCCGCCCTGCTGTTCTTCGTGTTCATTGGCCAGTTCTGCTATAACTACTATAAGTGGAAGCAGCAGGAAAAGGCATGATCGGCTGAGATCATGCCTTTTCCTCATTCAGCGTGCCCTGGCACCACAAAAAGACAACTACCCGCTATTTGTCCACAGACGGTGCCTGGCACTGGCAGCATTCTTCTAGAAAATGGTCCCCTTAAATTTTTCCGGCTTTGTAACATAGCTCTCAATTATGTAACCGCAGCCCGTGCAGATGATATGCTCAACGGGTGATCCAAAGCTCATCCTATTGTCGGGTATGATTGTCCCATATCCGTGCTGACTGCCTTTGCCCAATTCCTTCCCTTCGCATTTTGGGCATTCCCCTGCTATTTTTTTCATCGGAATTCCTCCCCTTTTTAGCACTCCTTTGTATTAAATACGAAAACATTCCGCTAATCTTGATTGCTACCTTAAATGAAACTTCACAGCAGTTCATCCGTCCGCGGCCGCCAAATCATATGATGGGAACCCTTTCCCCAATAATTCTCTATTACAACCGCAGGCTGTCCGAACTTCATCTTCCAAATTTCCTGGGCCCTTTTGTACCCGCTGTCCATACAGAATTCTTCAATTCCCCTTTCGCAAAAAACAGGGTAAAGGCTGGTCAGCAACTTGCTGCCGACACCCTCTCCCTGAACATCAGGATGAACAAAGACGGTGCCAACTTCAAATAAATGGCTGTACTCCTGATTGGTGTTCTCCAGAATCAGCCTGCTGGCCGGCCCAAATTCAACAGTCCCGATTATCTTCCCGCCTGCCTGCGCAAGCAAAAAATACCGGGCCTCTCCCCGGCTTGATAGATCCTGCAGCAGGTACTCTTTTTTCACTTCAATCTCTTTCTCCATATCCTCTAAAAGTCCGCCGATGCCTTCCTTGATAAACGTATCGGTTATGACCATATTAAAAAAATCATTTAGTTCAGCTGTATCTTCATAAACGGGTCTTCTAATCTTTATGTTTTTCATCTTTTTGATTACCCCTATCTAATAATAAAAGGCCGCTGCACCGAGTCCAAGGCAAACTGCTGCTATGAATAAAGCAGCTGAAGCCCCCCGGCTTGCCTTAAGCTTTATCCCCCAAGCACCGAAGAATACCGCAGCCGCAATTTTCGAAGTTCCTTGAAAAAATGCGCCACCATCTGCAAAAACAGAACTGCTGAATAGAATCGATAAAAACAGAGATCCTGTGATCAAAATCTTGAACCACAGCGGTTCTCTTAAGAATAGACCCGCAAACAGCTTTATCTTTTTCATTGGTCATAACCCCCTTCCAAGATAGGAAACATTGGTTTAAAAAAGGATTGCATCAGAGAGAATCTTTAAGAGCCTTTGGAGTTTCTATGTTTTATAGAAAATCCTTCCAGCGGAATATCTGTCTCTATATTACGAATGAAATTCAATTAAGTTGCGTTCTAACCAGCAAAATTTTCAGAAAACTCTTTCGGTAACCAGTTATCCCGTTACCCCTCAATGCAGAACAGATTTCTATAAGAATGCTTTGCTTTAGCTTCCATAAGAAAACTCAGGTACACCGATTCATCAAACCTTGGGATTCCCCGCACTAAAAGAAAAAGCCTGCACAGATATACTGTACAGGCTTAGCCTATGGCGCTCCTTACTATTCTTGTGAAAACTTAAAAGCAGTAACTGACCGGAAGCTTTCCCCTGCTTTCAAAATACAGGATGGAAACTCAGGGTGATGCACCGCATCCGGCAGCCCCTGGGTCTCCAGGCAGACGCCCAAATGATTGGCGGCTGTTACACCGCGTATGGAGAATGGCCCCTCCAGTGTATTGCTTGTATACAGGACAACGGCAGGCTGGTCTGTTTCCACGACAAGGCGACGGCCGCTTTCTGCGTCGTATAAGGTGATTTCTTCATTCTCGTTTTCAGCAAGCAGGAACGGATGGTCATAGCCGCTGCCGACCCGTATATTCTGCGGGTTATCCGAAGTGTTCCCATCCTTGAGTTTTCGGCCTTCTGTAAAATCAAATACCGTTCCATTGACAGGCACGAGCTTGCCGGTCGGAATGAGTGCTTCGTCCAGTTCCGCAAACCGGTCACTTTTAAGCGTCAATTCATGATCAAGGATTTCCCTTTTCAAATCTCCGCTCAGATTAAAATACGAATGATTCGTTACATTGACGATCGTATCTTCATCACTGGTTCCTTCATAGCTGATCTCCAGTTCGTTCCGGTCATTCAATGTGTAAGTAACCTTCATCTCAAGGTTTCCTGGATAGCCTTCTTCGCCATCCTTGCTGACGTACCGGAAAATGACGCTTGCTGAATCCGGGCCTTCTGTGACTTCTGCATCCCAGAGCTTTTTATCAAAACCTTCCACGCCGCCGTGAAGATTATTTCCGCCATTATTTTTGGCAAGCTTATAGGTTTTCCCGTTCAGCTCGAATTCCCCTCCGGCAATCCTCCCGGCATGGCGCCCGCAAACTGCTCCAAAGTAAGGGGAATGCTGCTGGTATTCTTCCAGAGTATCAAAGCCCAGGACCACATTTTCCATCCGCCCATCCCGGTCCGGCACAAGGATTTTCGTGATGATACACCCATAATCGAGGCAGGAAACCTCCATTCCCTGCCTATTCACCAGTGTAAAGATGGAAACTGTCCGTCCATCCAGCTCTGCAAACTTCTCTCTAACTGCCTTCATTTGCA
Organism: Cytobacillus sp. T106; assembly: GCF_040492155.1. Classification (NCBI taxonomy): domain Bacteria; kingdom Bacillati; phylum Bacillota; class Bacilli; order Caryophanales; family Bacillaceae; genus Cytobacillus; species Cytobacillus sp. T106. The sequence goes on from NZ_JBEUMK010000004.1 coordinate 133,392, forward strand.
AGACTCCCATTCTTTTAAAAAATGTAATTCATTGCTCCAATCAATCAAGTCCCTCCAGGAGATCAGCAAACCTGCGGAATGCCGCCAGGCCGGATTCAGTCTGCTTGAACACGCCTGCATCCTCAAGAACCCTTACAAACTTATACCCGATTTCTTTCCGTATAATAGATCCCGCTGTTTTGCCGGTTAACTCAGCTGCATACTTCACTTTCATTTCAGCAGCCCATGGCAGATGGTAATCTTTTACCTCTGCAGGCTGGTCGAGCAGAAACTTTTCTATCTCACTGATTTCCTTTTCCAGACGCGCAGGCAGAACGGCCAGTCCCATTACTTCAATCAGGCCGATGTTTTCCTTTTTGATATGATGGACGTCGGCATGCGGATGAAAAATGCCGAGCGGATGCTCAGTGCTCGTGCGGTTGTTCCTGAGGACAAGATCCAATTCATAGAGGCCATCCCGCTTTCTCGCAATTGGTGTAATGGTGTTATGCCTCGTCTCTTCAGTAAATGCCTCTATTTCAGCTTCTGTATCACTGTATTGAACCCATGCTTCAAGAATCATTTCAGCAGCATCAGCGAGCTCTTCCTGTTTTTGGCCTCTCAGGCGTATAACAGATAACGGCCATCTTAGCATGCTGGCGCTTATATCGGGGAAACGGGTTAGCTGGAACGAGCCGATTTCATCTGCACCAGCCATAGCAAACTCATAGCTGCCTCCCTGATAGTGATCATGGCTGAGTATGGATCCGCCGACAATCGGCAGATCCGCATTGGAGCCAACGAAATAATGCGGAAATTTCCCTGTAAACTCCAGCAGTCTCGCAAAAGTGCTGCGGTCGATTTTCATATTGCGGTGCTCCCCGCAAAGGACGATACAGTGCTCGTTATAATATACATACGGCGAATACTGCAGGAACCACGATTCACCAGACAGCTCCAGGTCGATAATTCGGTGGTTGGAGCGTGCCGGATGCCCCGGACGCCCTGCATATCCTTCATTTTCTGCACATAGCAGGCATTTCGGATAATTGGAGGAAACAATCTTCATCTCCCGTTCGCGTGCTATCTGCTCCGGATCCTTCTCAGGCTTGGACAGATTGATCGTGATGTCCAGCTCGCCATATTCGGTGGCGATTTTATAATTTATATTCTTTGCGATGCTTTTGGTCTGAATATAGTTGCTGTTCCGGCTGAGGTCGTAAAAATACCTGGTAGCCTCTGCAGGGCTATCTTCATACTTTCCATAGAACTCTCTATTTACGGCAGAAGGCTTTGGAACAAGCACATCCATGATCTTGCTTGAGAGAATATCTTTATCACTTTCAAGGCCGGCTATCCTGCCTTCAGCAACCGCAAACCCGATAAGGTCTTCCAATACATCAGGAATGGCCTTTTCCACCGCTTCGGCATGTTCCGGATACTCGACTAGCCCGAGCAAAGACATGATTTGATTTCGTGCATATATTCTGTCGCGATCCTCAATCATGCCTAAGGCAGCGGCCTTATTGACCAGCGTCTCTATGCTCGCATATACATCCATTCCGAGCCCTCCTTAATCGTTATAGCCGTGCGGATGTGCCTGATGCCAGCTCCAGGCATCTTCAATGATCTGCTTGATGCTTGTTCTCTGTGGATTCCAGCCGAGAACCGTTTTTGCTTTCTGCGAGGAAGCGATAAGGGTGCTTGGGTCCCCGCTTCTTCTAGTAACGACTTTATCCGGGATCTCATGTCCGGTCACCTCACGGACTGCCTCGATCATTTCCTTAACAGAAAAACCCTGCCCGCTTCCAAGGTTAATGATCTCGCTTTTTCCGCCATTCTGCAGATACTGGAGGGCAAGCAGGTGGGCATTGATTAGATCTTCGACATGGATGTAATCGCGGATGCAGGTTCCATCCTCTGTGTCATAGTCATCGCCGAATATTGAAATATGCTCCCTCTGTCCAAGGGCGACCTGGAGAATGATCGGGATCAGATGTGTTTCAGGCTGATGGTCTTCGCCAATCTCTCCTGTCGATCTTGCTCCCGCTACATTAAAATAGCGGAGTGATACGTATTTCAAATCATGGGCCGTTTCACACCATTTCATGATTTTTTCCATCGTCAGCTTGGTTTCGCCATAGGCATTCGTAGGATTGGCAGGCATCTCTTCCGTGATCGGCATTGTTTTCTGCTCTCCATAGGTGGCAGCGGTCGAAGAGAACACAATATTCTTCACATCGAACTCAGTCATAACTTCGAGCAGCACCTGAGTACCGTAAACATTATTGTTAAAGTATTTCAGCGGATTCTCCATAGATTCGCCTACAAGCGAGTTGGCCGCAAAATGGAGGACGCCGTCAATGCTTTCCTTTTCAAACACACTGCGCAGAAACTCCTTGTCGCGGATGTCTCCCTGATAAAACTTTGCATCAGGGTGAACCGCTTCCCTGTGGCCTGTCTCCAGGCTATCGACAACTACCGCTTCATAATCCTGGTCGATCAGCTGATAAACAGCATGTGAACCGATATATCCTGCACCGCCAAGAACTAAAATACTCATCCCTGCACCTCCAAAATGATTTCCTTGGTTCCATCCCCGACACTCGCTGCGTAGAAATCTGCAGCATAGCCGATTCTTTCCATATATTTATTGCCTACCTCTTCAATGAAAGAAGCAGCCTTGTCTTTATCAACAATCGCAATCGCACATCCGCCAAACCCTGCACCAGTCATACGGGCCCCAAGTGTGCCTTCCTGCTGCCAGGCGGCTTCCACCAGAGCATCAAGCTCTTTTCCTGTTACCTGGTAATCACTCTTGAGCGACTGATGCGACTCATTCATCAGCTTGCCGAAGTCCTCAAGGCGCCCTTCCTGCAAAGCTTTGAATGCCTTTAGCGTCCTCTGGTTTTCATAGACGGCATGTTTTGCCCTTTTTTGAAGGATTTCATTTCCGATCAGCTGCTTATGCTGTTCAAATTCATCCTCTGATAATTCACCAAGTGATGAAATGGAAAGCTTAGACTGAAGCTTAGCAAGCGCTGCTTCACACTCGCTCCGCCTCTCATTATATTTAGAATCAGCCAGCTCCCTGCGCTTATTTGTGTTCATAATAATAATCTGATAGCCTTCCAGATTAATAGGAGCATATTCATACTTCAAGGTATTGCAGTCAAGCAGGATGGCACTGCCGTTTTGTCCCATGCCAATGGAAAATTGATCCATTATACCGCTGTTGACGCCAATGAATTCGTTTTCAACCTTTTTCCCCAGCTTAACAAGGTCGATCCTGCTGATATTGAACCCAAATAGCTCATTAACCATGACCCCAACAAGCATTTCAAGAGAAGCAGATGAAGATAGTCCGGCACCATTTGGAATGTTTCCGTACACGTATATATCCACTCCTGAAGGAAGATTCCAGCCGGATTTTTCAATATAGCCTATCATGCCTTTCGGGAAGTTCGCCCAGCTATGTTCTTTTTTATATTTCAGTTCATCCAGGGAAAATTCGACGATGCCTGCATCAGGGAAATTCTTTGAATATACCCGGACAATCCTGTCGTTCCGCTTCTTAACCGCTCCATATGTCCCAAGCGTAATGGCACAGGGGAATACATGGCCGCCATTATAGTCAGTGTGCTCCCCGATCAGATTGATCCTCCCTGGAGAAAAGAAAAGCCTGGCATCCCCTACCATAGAGTCAGTATATATGGTTTGAAAGTCATTAATCATTGTTTGAAGTTCCATATCGTCATCTCCTGCTTCACAAAGTTAGAAACTGCTGCTCCGGGCAATCAGTTCAGTCGCAAGAAACACCTTCTTTGCGATCTTCCTGCCCTGATTTCTTTCCAAGAATAAGTCGACGGCCACCTCGCCCATCGGCTCTGTATGCACCTTCAAGGTGGTCAGCGCCGGGAATATATATTTGGATACACTGATATCATTGATCCCGATCACATTGACACGCTCCGGAACCTGGATGCCGGCTTCGTGGAGGGCCCTCAGGCAGCCGATGGCAATCAGATCATTGCCTGCAAATACCGCGGTCGGGAGACTCTCCCCTTTATCCTCTATCATCTTGTTCATCAGCGTATAGCCGCTGTCCACCGTAAAGCTTCCGATATAGATATTACCTTCATCCAGAAGCCCGCGGCTTGCCATATAATTTCTGTAGGCTCTTTCACGTGCATCTTCAATTCCGCCCGATTCGTCTTTAAAAACCTCTTGTCCGCCGATATAGCCAATGGTTTGATGGCCTTTACCTGTTAAATAATTCAGTATTTTCACTGCCGCTTTTTCAAAATCTACGACAACAGAGTCATACCGGTCTTCATCCGGACTGTAGTCTGCAAAAATAACAGCGTCCGTAATTTCCCCCAAAGCATCAGCCTGCGCCCTGCTGAACTTTCCGACAGCTATAATGCCCTGAAGGCTTTCACTTCTGGCTTTTTCCAGGTCATCATAAAAATAGTTGGCATACTGGATGCCGAGCTGCTGGCAGCGCTGCTCAATGCCATAGCGGATCGACATATAATACAGATCTTCCAGCTCTTCTTTCTCTGTATACCAGTGAACGACTGCAATTTTTAATGCGGCATCCTTTTTGACAGGTTTTTTCTTATAATCAAGCTCTTCCGCGGCTTCAAAAATCTTTTTGCGGGTATCATCTGTCACTGACAGGGAAGCATCATAATTGAGCACCCTGGAAACAGTGGCAATCGATACCCCTGCTTTTTCTGCTATTTTCTTGATTGTCGCCATACTCAGCCTCCTTCCGTACAAACGAATAAATCGCTTACATTTATTTTATTACTTTTAGTAAATAAATCAATATTTTTACTAAAATATTTACAAAGTTTTAATTTTTATTTCGTACGCATTCACGCTGACTTCTCCGAACAGTTTTAAAATTTACTAATGGAGTTTATTTAGACAATAAAAAAGAGAGATAGCTGCCTGCCTCTCCCAATTTCTCTCCTATTCATCATCATCCCGTTCCTTCCATCTCCCTTTACCGCTGCCCGGCTTAATACTCCTGATATGCAAGTCCTTCAATATATTCAAAACCGCCCTGGCAATCATGAGGACACTGCCGGCGAGAAAAAATGATATGGCTATTCTTTGGTCCACATCTGTCAGGTACAGGCTGCTGCCGATAAGATATAAGACGCCAAGAAAAAAATCATTCAGCCAGGAAAGCACCTTATACCTTTTCTCAACAATCATTTTATATTTCCCAATCTGGATATGCACGTCTTCATCAAATTCATGTACCTTTTTTTCAATCTGCAATGCTATCACCCTCCCATTGGGGTTTTCCCTTTTTCACTGCAAGGATTCGTGTTATTTACTGGAAAACAAAGTCGAAGGAGTGATGGCCTGTGCACAAATTTTTCTCTTTTTACAAAATAAAAAGCCGCCCGCAAGCAGCTGTTAAAGTCCCCTATACCTGCCATATCCTCTTTGCCTGTTCCAGGTCATGGAAACGGATAATGTTTTTCTGCATCGGCGGGGGGCATGCCATATTGTATTTCCTGATCATTTCGTTAATAGCAGCAGCGTCCTGCTCTGATTGGCATGCATGGACCATTTCGGAGATTTCTTTCTGGAGCTTGAGCCATGGGGGCAGATAGCCGGCATCCTTAGCAATTTTCTGGAAGCGCTGGTAGGTATCCTGCTCCAAATACCCTTTAGGCAACGGCTTTCCTTTACCGTTGAAGTTATCTTTTTCACCTGCATTTTCAAGAATATCGCCGATTAAATCGTTGTATTTCCTGTCCATGGAAGGCCTCCCATCATAGCGTTTCCCTATTATATTACCATTATTTTCAAAATATTAACATAAGGTGCAAGACTGCCGGACAGCTTTTTCTCAGCTCTTTTTGCTGAAATGCTTCCGCTCATGCTCCAAAAGCCACTCTTTCCTCCATATCCCACCGGCATAGCCGGTCATCGTCCCATTTGTGCCAATGATCCGGTGGCAGGGGAGCACAATGCTCAGCTTATTTCTTCCATTTGCTGTCCCTACTGCCCTTACCGCCTTTTCGTTTTCAATCAGGGAAGCAATATCCTTGTAAGTGCCTGTGCTGGCATAAGGAATGGAAGTCAAAGCATTCCAGACACGCTGCTGAAAATTAGTCCCCTCCATCATGTATGGGAAGGAAAATTCCCGGCGTTCCCCTTTAAAATACTCATCAAGCTGCTGCCAGCATTCTTTAATGGCATCAGGATGCCCTTTTTCCAAAGGGTATTCTGCTTTTTCACGATCAGTAAATAAAATTGAGACAACAGCCTGGTCATTGCCGGCAATTTCAATGGTTCCGATTGGCGATTCATAATCAGCCCGGTATATTTTATTCATATAAAGACCTCCAAAAATAAAAGACTGCATAAGCCTGCCAGCCAGCCCACCGGCTTGCGGCTTTTTCAACTTCTTCAATGGATGGTTTTCTGTCTAAGCCCATCTGCAGCTTTAAGGCGTTCTGAAACCCCGCGTCCCCAATGGGAAAAGCGGCAGGGTCCAGCAGACATTTCATCCTCACATAATCTGCGGTCCATGCTCCGACTCCTTTAAGAGACATCAGGACATCCCTTGCCCCCGGCTGGCCTAACAGATCATCCTTTTTCAGCTTTTTTTCTGCCATCAGCTTTGCAATTCCAATAATGTATTCTGCTTTCCGGCCTGTAAACTTCAGCTGCTTCAGCTCTTCCGGTTCAAGGGCAGCAATCTTTTCTGGTTCAGGAAATAACCAGAAGCACCGGCCCTCATAAGAAAAGCAAGTCCCATACTTTTCGGTGAAAGCCTTTTTCAGCTTATAGGCGAAGGTGAGATTGATCTGCTGGCCGATGACCGCCCAGACAAGCGCTTCAAATAAATCCGGGATTCCTATGATCCGCAGCCCAGCATAACGTTCTGCCAGGCTCTTCAGGAGCGGGTCTCCAGCGGCCATCCTTGCAAATCCACTTGCATCACGCTTTAAATCAAGCCACTCTTCAATAAAGGCTGCTGCCTGCTTTCTTCCATTATCAGATGGAGCCCCAAGCAGAAAGCTCGCATGAAGATGGGTTTCTGTCGAGCTTATCTTCAGAAGGATCACTTCCCCATCAGTGATAATCCCTTTAAAAACTGCAGAACCTTCAACATAGTGAAGAATCTCATAGCTGGATCTGTCCAGAAAGACGAGGGCTTCTCTAAAGTGAAAATGTGCAGGCAGCTCCAGCTCCATTGAAGATTGATCATCCTTCCACTTCATTCCTGAGGCACCTGCTTTCGTTTCCGGTATTCACTCGGGGTGCAGCCATTCAACCTCCGGAAGCTTTTATAAAAACTCGAAGGACTGTGAAAGCCTGCTTCCAAGCATATCTCCAAATTCGTCAGCTTGGAGTGAGCCAGCAGATGGGCAGCTTTATCCACCCGAACCTTTTCCAGGTATTCCCGCGGTGTTTCAGAAGTTTCCTCCTTAAATAACCGCTCCAGATAAAATGCGCTCACTCCGGCATCCTCAGCAATATCCTGCAGCGTCACTTTTTCCCCGTAATGATTGATCAGAAAAGCAACGACCTTCCGGACCAGCCCGACTTGAGGGGAATGCTCCACTTCCGGCTGGCATCTTTTGCAGGCCCGGTAGCCTTTCTGCTCCGCCTCCGCCTTACTAAAATAGAATTCTACATTGATCTTTTTCGGCTTCCTTGACCGGCAGGATGGCCTGCAATAGATTTTGGTTGTTTTCACTGCTGTAAAAAAGAGTCCGTCATACTTCCGGTCACAGGCAAGGATTTTCTCCCACATTTCTTCAAATGACAAAGAAACTTTCTCCAAACCTCTCCCCTCCTGTCTTCAGCTTTGTACTGCCATTTTACAGGATAAGGCTCCCGGTTTCGTCTTCAATCTTGCTGTTATGGTCCAGGTTCTGCAAATCCCGGAGCCATTTCTCAGGCCAGCCAATTAAACAGCAGCCAGATTTCTATTAGCAGACTGTGTCCTGTCCTCAAGGTCTATTTCGCTATTTTAAAGAGTATCAAACATTCAAAATCTCCCGGATATCATCCTCTGTGAGCATTCCCTGACTTTTTCCGCCAGGTTCGATGACCTCTTCAATGAGATTCCGTTTCTTATCCTGCAATTCGTTCATCTTTTCCTCAATGGTGCCGCGGGCCAGCAGCTTGATCACCTGCACATTATGCCTTTGGCCCATTCTATAGGCCCGGTCTGCAGCCTGGGTCTCGACTGCCGGATTCCACCAGAGATCATAAAGGATGACTGTGTCGGCGCCGGTCAGATTCAGGCCGGTTCCGCCCGCCTTCAGGGAAATCAGGAAAAAGTCATGCTCACCGCTGTTAAAGCGCCCGCACAGCTTGACCCTCTCCTCTGAGGGCGTCTGGCCATCCAGGTAGAAGAAGCCGATGCCCTGCCTGGCCAATTCTCTTCCAATCATATCGAGCATCTTTGTGAATTGGGAAAAGATCAGCACCCGCCTGCCTGACAGACGTGATTCTTTAATGATCTGCAGCAGCTGCTCATATTTCGCCGAGCTTCCTTTGTACCCGTCCACGAAAAGGGCCGGATGGCAGCAGATCTGCCTCAGCCTGGTGAGTCCGGCAAGGATCCTGATCTTGTTTTTTCGGAGCGTATCTTTGTCCAGATGCTTGAGTGTGTCATGACGGAGCTTGGCCAAATAGGCGGCATACAGCTTTTTCTGATCTGGCAGCAGCTCGGCCGACTCTAGATATTCCGTTTTTTCCGGAAGCTCCGAAAGCACATCCGATTTTAATCTTCTAAGCAGGAACAGGCTGGTCCTCCTGCTGATTGTTTTCCTGTCAAGAAAGCTGAACTCGCGGAGCCCCTGGAAGAGCTCCGGGAAGATTACATGGAAAATCGACCATAGTTCCTCCAGTGAATTTTCAATCGGTGTCCCTGTAAGCGCGAACCGGTTTCCAGCCTGGAGCCGCTTAACCGTCCTCGCCGTTTGGGTGACAGGATTTTTAAACGCCTGTGCCTCGTCAAAAAAGACTGTGCTGAAAGGCTGTTTCTCATAGCTGCTGATGTCCTTGCGGAGCAGCGGGTATGACACAATCAGGACATCCAGGTCTCCTGCTTCTGCGAGCATCTTCTCCCTTTCAGATTTGCTGCCGTCCATCACTATGCTCTTGATCTCCGGTGCAAATCTCTCAAATTCACTCTGCCAGTTATAGGTCAGGGAGGATGGGCATACGATGAGGGCAGGCTGCTGCAGCCTCCGGATTGCCGGAAGCTCGGACAGGATATAGGCGATAGCCTGGAGCGTCTTTCCCAGTCCCATATCATCTGCAAGGATGCCGCCGAAACCATAGCCCGCCAATGTTTTCAGCCATTGATAGCCTTGTTTTTGATAGTCGCGCAGTACATGCTCAAGGCTTTCAGGTACGGCAAATTGGCGGCTGCCAGGGGTCCGGACCTCCTTAATAAAGTTCCGGAAAGAATCTTCAAAGCTGAATACCTCCCCTTCCTCCAGTGATCCCATAAGGCGGAGCCCTGGGACCATGGGGACGTTCAGCCCCTCTTCCAGATCCTCATCCTGGGCAGGAACCTCATTCAAAAACCGTCTGATTTCATCAAACTCTCTGGATTCAAGGGAGAGCAGCGCCCCGTCCCGCAGCCGGTAATATTTCCTTTTTTCCTCAAGCGAAGCCAAAAGGCCGCGAACTTCATGCTCAGGGATCCCGTCCATAGCAAATTTGAATTCCAGCCAATTGGTCCGTTCTTTTTTCACTTTAACGGAAATGCGCGGATGAATGCTTTCCCTGAAGATGCGGTTCCTGATCGCAGTTGTCGCATAGACCTTGACCATCGTCTGAAGCTTTGGAAGCTGCCGGTACAGGAATTCATATTCCAGCTCTTCATTCTGGAGATAGTAGCCGCTGTCGGTTCTGGCAAAGCTGCTTTCCTCCATCACTTCCAGGATGCTTCTTTCCTTCTCTTCATCTCTGATCAGAAGGAAATCTGTATGGAATTCCTTCTCCTCAAGCGGATTAAAGACGACATTATCATACTGAAATTCAAGGCTTGCAAGGAGCCTGTTTTTCAGGCGGTCCAAGTAGAGTTTGGCTGTCAGCGGCGACTGGATGAGCTGAGTATTGATCCCGCCTGGAAGATGCACTTCTCCCAGCTTTTTCAATCCTGGTACGACCTTTTCCAGCAGAAAGCCGACCTGTTCTTTTTGTATGGGAATCCGGTCTGTCCCTGAAGCCGAGAGCATTCCCTTCAGGTCCGCCAGGCGCTTGCAGTCCTCATTTTCCAGCTGATAGATCATCCCCCGGTACAAAACAGACTGATATGCCTGCAGAATTAAGATTTTGTCCATGCCTTTCACCACAAGCCGGCCGCCTTTATCTTCGTTCAATTCAAAACGGAACGACAGCGGCAGCGGCTCCACCGGCAAGCTGATGCCTTCGTATACCTGCCCTTTATTTTTGAGCTGAACCATCGGGGCTGCTGTGAGAAGGGAAAGGAGCCGCCTCCAGGAGGTAGGCGGGATCAGCAGGATAGACGGTTCAGCTTCTAAAGTCTGTCCTTCTTTATGGGCTTGCTCATCCTCAATGATCCGAATCAGCTCCTGGAGAACAGCATCATCTTCTTTCCGGAAATAATGCCCGGCAGGTTCGTATGTAAAGAAGGGGGAAACTGCACTCTGGCTTCTTTCTTTTACATCCTTAAGGAATTTCCTAATGTCCCTGACCGGGTGCATAGCTATGCTGGCTTCCATTCCAAGCATGGTGCTTCCATCCGCAAGAGATATCGGCATGCATGTAAAGCTGGCTTCTGCAGGCTGCCTGTTCTCGAAGTGCAGCTGTTCCCCGCTTGAGCGGGAAGGCTCTTTTTCAAAAATCGTCAGCAGCCCTTCTGCCAGCGACTCATGCCCCTCTCTCTCCACATCCATCAATGGGGATGTGCCCTTTTTCTGATGGTCAAGAATGGCCAGCAGGACGGCGGCAATATGCTGGCAGTCTGTTTTGACCGAAGCAAGTCTCGGACAGCTGCAGTCCGCATGATAGCCGCCTTTCCCATCCCCCTGGATGATCACATGGAAATCCTCGGCAGCCATCACTTCTGCCTCGCAATATTCCGGCTCATACAGGCTGAACACTACTTTTTTGGAACGGTAGAAAGAATCCCCTTTCCTAAAAGAAACCAGCCCGCACGCCTCTTTTATTTTTTTGCTGTCCAATTGAATGTTCAACTATATCCCCTCGTCCGTTTTTGATAATAAAATTTTATCATAGAGAAAGGGAAAACCCCATGTCTCTTTCCTGCCGCCCCGCCTTAAAATTGTAAAAAAAAGCCTGTTCCCTGGACAGAGGCAGACATTTTCTGTTATATTATTATAGTTACTCACGGTAACTATTATTATTGATAACTATATAGAGGTGTTTGCTATCAAAACGTTTCAGAAATTTTTTCATCAGCTATTGATGCTCTACCGCCCGTTTGAAAATAAGCTTAACCAGCTTCTTGCACAGCATCAGCTTCAGAGGGCGCAATGGACGATTTTATATTATATCGCTAATTTCGGTTCAGCCACTCTTGTGGAGCTCTCCCACTATCAGGGTGTCGAAAAACCGACCGTCACACGGACGATCACCAGACTGGAGGAGCTCGGCTTTGTAGAGCAGGTGCCAAGCAAAGACCGACGTGAAAAAAGGATGCAGCTCACAGGGCTCGGCCATAAAGTCTACAGTGAAGTGCGGCTGAGCATTGATGAATTTGAGCAGAGAATCCTTAAAGGTTTTACAGAAGAAGAACAGCTCGAAGCCATTCGCATCATGGAAGGCATCCGCAGCAACTTAATGGAACAGGGGGAAGCACATTGAACAGCTCAGAAGCAAAACTTTGGACGAAGGACTTCATCGTTGTATCCTCCATCAACTTTTTTTTAACACTTGTCTTTTACTTGCTGATGGTCACCATCTCTGTCTATGCCGTCAATGAATATGATGCCTCGACAAGCCAGGCCGGACTTGTAACAGGGATCTTTATTATCGGGACGCTCATCGGGAGGCTGTTCATCGGGCGCTATATCGATCTGGTCGGCCGCAAAAGAATGCTGTTCATCGGACTGATTTTCTTTACGCTGACGACTCTTTTATATTTTGTCCACGCCGGGGTTGCCTTTCTTCTTGCCAACCGTTTCGTTCACGGAATTACGCTTGGCATGGCCAGCACCGCTACAGGCACAATCGTTGCGCAGATCATTCCGGCAGCCCGGAAAGGCGAAGGGATTGGCTACTATAGCATGAGCGCGACACTGGCGACAGCCGTCGGACCATTTATCGGGATTTATATGAGCCAGCATACAAGCTTTGAAATGATATTCAGCTTTTGTCTGGCATTGGGAATTATCAGTCTTGTGACTGCCTTTCTTGTCACTGTCCCGCCTGTCACAGGCTCTCCGAAGAGCGCAGAAGCAAAAGGCTTCAGGATTTCGGACTTTGTGGAACCAAAAGCGCTGCCGATTGCGGTCATCACCCTGGCAATCGCATTTTGTTATTCCAGCGTCCTTTCTTTCATCAATTTCTATGCGATGGAGCTTGATCTTGTGGACGCGGCAAGCTTTTTCTTTATTGTCTATGCAGTTGCCGTCCTGCTGTCCCGTCCGTTTACAGGGCGCATGATGGACCTGAAGGGCGCCAACTATATCATGTATCCGGCATTCATCCTGTTCGCAGCCGGTATGATTCTGTTAAGCACAGCAGGGTCAAGCTTTGTCCTGCTCGTATCAGGTGTCCTGATTGGCCTTGGCTTCGGGAATATGCAGTCAAGCACACAGGCGATCGCCGTCAAGCTGACGGCTCCGCACAGGCTGGGGCTGGCCACATCGACTTTCTTTATTTTCCTTGATGCCGGCCTTGGATTCGGCCCTTACCTGCTTGGACTCGTCATTCCAATAACAGGCTACAGCAGCCTGTATATCATGATGGCTGCACTGATCCTGTTGTCTGCTGTGCTGTATTATTTCCTGCATGGCAGGAAGGATTCTGCTTTACGGTCAGCTGCTGATGCAGTGTAATTAGAAAAGGGGTATCCTTCAGATGTGAGGATACCCCTTTTCTTATTTCAATTTTATTTCTGCATTCCCATTGATGGATGCAGGGTAGTCAAGAAGCTCGAGAAGGATATCTTGATCACCGGCTTCTTCCTTTGGATACGGAACATAATAGGTGATCTCCTGATCGACTGGCGAACCGCCTGCCCCAAAAGACAGCCCCTCTCCAATAGTCCGGCCTTCCAGATCGGCTGCATGCATGAAAATCATTGTATCCAAAAAGCTGAAAGGTGCTTCCAGTTTAAGCTGGAGCTCGTCTTTAAAAACACTTGCTGATTTCAGCTTTCCATCCTTCGGCGCCTTTATGATTTTATTATCTGAGGGGTTCACCCGGACAATGAGTTCATCTTTATCCAGGGCACGGATGCTGTTGAAGCGCAGATACAATTCTTTCGGATCTGCAAAATAGCTGCTTTCTAAATATATGACTGTTTCGTTGTCATTCACTTTTTCATCTTTTACATGATTGGCCTTCCACTTGCCCCCATTTTCATCAGCGATATGGAGATCGTTAAACCCAAAGATTTTTTTCGTATTATCCGGATCAAAAGCAATACTCACCGCTGTTTGTGATGGATAGATGCTGACATCCTTTACAGTCATCTTCTGCCCTTCAACCGTTACTGTTTTATTCAGGCTGTACACCTTTTTCTCAGCCAGCTTCTCTTTATCCAGTGCAAACGGCAGAACGACAGATTCAGACTGGCGGCTATCATTCACTGTGAACCCCATTGAAAGGCTCAATTCATCAGGAAGATCTGCCGCATCATCCAGCTGAAAACGGATTTCATGCAAATCTTCTCTATCCGCAGTCCAAAAAGTCCCATGATTCGCTTGGTATGGCAGCTTATTTCCTTCCCGGTCAAGCAGGGTTATATCTGTCGTGTAAACATCTGCAGTTTTATTTTCTGCCTCATAGCTGTAAAAAAGAATCAATGCCTGTTCATCGTAAATCGCAGAGTCCAGGGTTGCCTTTATGCCATTATGTTCAGCAGACGCTCCGATTTTTTGTATATATTCATTTTCAGCTGCTGCCATCAGACCTCTGTCGCCGCTGACAAGCTCCATAACTTTCTCAAGGCCTGGCATTTTAGAGAAATACTCAGCCATCGTGCTGCCTCCTTTAACAGAAAACAGCAAAATGAGAGCGGCGGCCCCTGCAGTAAAAAGAGAGGCATACTTTTTCCTTTTCCTGCCTGCCGCTTTAGCCTGCCTGATTCCAGCCATGATGGCCTGGTCTGCCAGCTCATTCGAAACCATCAAACGGTCGAGTTCTTTCCTTGAACGGTCCAGCTCTCTCTCTTCATTACTGAACATTGGCTTCACCTCTTTCCCCCAGCTGCTCACGAAGAGCCTTGAGCCCTTTATACAGCCATGTTTTAATGGTACTTTCCGGACTTTCCAGCAGGTTCGCGATTTCTTTTATTTTCATATCATGATAATACTTCAGGATAATAACTTCCCGGCACTTTGAATCTATTTTTTCCAATGCTTCCTCAATTTCAAGCGCTTGGCTGTAATTGTATGTTTCTGCCAATGACTCTGTAAGATCCAAAGGTGCTGCTCTTTTCTTCTTTCTGCTTTGATCATGGCAGTAGTTAAGCATGATCCGGATCAGCCAGGTGGAGAAATAATCTGCCTTCTTAAGGCTCCGGATTGACCGGTATGCCCTGAATGTGACCTCCTGCAGGGCTTCAAGCGCCTCCTCCTCGTTTCTTAAATAAGAATAGGCAATTTTGAGCAGCTGCACTTTGTGCACTTGCATCAGCTCATAAAAAGCTTCATCATCCCCTTTCCTGGCTTTCTTAATGAACTTTGCTGTATCCAAGGAGATACCCCCTTTTTTTATTTCTATCTGTTAGACAGGGCACAAGCGCAAAAAGACTTCCATTTCTAATTTTTTCTTTATTTTTGTATAAAGCAAGAAGTTTTTGTAAACCCATTCATTAAATTTCAATTCTGTAGTATCTTTAGAGAAACGAAATAATTCAGAAACGTGAGGCTGCAGATATGTGGAGAAATAAGAATGTGTGGATTTTACTGACAGGGGAGTTCATTGCAGGGCTCGGCCTGTGGCTCGGAATCATCGGAAACCTTGAATTTATGCAGGAAAAAGTGCCGTCAGATTTCTTGAAATCTTTAATACTTGCAGCAGGCCTGCTTGCCGGCCTTGCAGTCGGTCCTGCAGCCGGCAGGATTACAGATCAGGCAAGCAAGAAAACCGTCATGCTTGTTTCCGGCTTCGCCCGCTCTGTGAGCGTTGTATTTATGCTGATCGCCATCCACACCGGCTCAGTCTGGTGGATGGTCGTCTTCCTCGTCTGCCTGCAGATTTCGGCTGCCTTCTATTTCCCTGCCCTCCAGGCAGCCATCCCGATGGTAGTCGGCGAGAACGATCTCTTGCAGCTGAACGGCGTGTACATGAATGTATCCACTCTTTCACGAGTACTTGGAACGGCCGTTGCCGGGGTATTCCTGGTCATCATGTCTTTATCCATGCTGTATCTCTTGTCCCTCGCTGCCTATCTGGGCTTATTCATTCTCACATGCTTCCTGAGCTTTGATGAGAAAAAGGAGCTGGAGAAGCAGAAGGATGTCAAACAGAAGCCTGCAGGATTTTCAGAGGTCTTCCCTGTCATCAAGGGGCTTCCGATTGTATTCATGACACTCGTGCTGACGCTTGTCCCGCTGTTATTTCTTGGCGGATTTAACCTGATGGTCATCAATATCAGCGAGCTTCAGGACAGCTCGGCCATTAAAGGGTGGATTTATACTGCTGAGGGAGTTGCCTTCATGCTTGGCGCCTTTGTGGTGAAAAAGATCAGCGGCAAAAGCTCGCCATACAGCATCCTGTTTTTCTTTTCCTTTATCATCGGCATATCGCAGCTGATCCTTTATTTTGCTGATATACCTGTTCTGTCTGTCCTGGCTTTCCTGATCTTCGGTTTTGCGGTCGGCTGCTTCTTCCCGACTGCCGCCACCATCTTCCAGACACGGGTGCCAAAGGATTTCCACGGCCGCTTTTTCTCTTTCCGGAACATGCTCGACCGCCTGGTCTTCCAGATCGTCCTCCTTATGACAGGGTTCCTGCTTGATGCGGTCGGCCTGCAGTATATGAGCGTCATCTTCGGAGCCTTGTCCCTGGTCATGACATGCGCCTTTTACCTGAGGTTCAAGAGCCTGAAAAACGGGATGGAGCTGGCTGAGAAAGCCGGATAATAGAAGACGGCACCTGGATGGGTGCCGTTTTTCTTGTTCCTTCTTATAGTTAAGCTATACTCCCGCCATGCATGGAAAACAGATAGAAATCTTCCTCGTCAGCCAAGGTCCATCCGTCGAAAAAAGAACTTGCATGGAATAAATCCAGGAACAGGTCACCGCACTGTACTATAAGAAACGGACACTGCTCCAGCAGCCTGACATCCTCAATTTTTTTGCCGGCCAAAAGCTCTATGACAGACTTCCATTCTCTTGAAGATGAGCGTATATCTGTTTCTCCCAGCAGAATTCCATCTGTCTTTCGTATCCTCCAGGGGCACTCGATACTGAGATATCCCTTCTCAAATTCAATTATAAATTGACCTTCTGTCTCGACTTTAGTAATTTTTTGCCCAATGAAATCCCCGAAAGATATTTTGCTGAATTTAGTATGCCAGAGCCTCCTGGCGTTTGTCATGATCAGTTCATGGATCTTATCCATGTTATAGCCAGGGATATTATCACCGAACTCAAAGTCATCAATGGCATCGCTCACCTCCTGCCAATCCATCTGTTCTTCTGATAAGCCATTTCGCGCCGTACAGACATAAATCTCTTTAACCCTTTCAATGGCATTCTCTGCAGGCATCAATAACTTTGCATGCAGCTGCTCTAGATAGTATTCAAGGCACTCTTCTTCAGGAGGAGCTTCATATCCAGCACTTTTCATTGCATCCGCAAACATGCTTTCCACTTCAAATAAATTTAAGGGTGCCCTCATCCCGGCGAGCTTCAGGATTTCGCGTGTATCAAGCTCCAGGCAGCCGCTGGCCCACTCAATATAATCCTCCGCCTGCACCGTTTCATTGTATTTTTTATAGAACAATTCAAACAAATCGATTGAAACCGCCCCTCTCCTCTTTTATCTCCCATTTACAATTATTATAGCGCCAGCGACGAATGGGTGGAGAGATTTTCTCTGCTCAGCACCAAGCTGAAGTAATCTCTCCTTCAATTTTTAATTTTTTCTGTATCCAGAAGATACATAGAAAAGTCCTCGCCTTCTCCGTTCACCACAAGCACCCCGTCAGCTGTAAACCTCGGTTTGACCAGCCGTTCTTCTACATGCTCGAAGGCAGGCAGGGCCACTGCACGATTATCAATGATCCTGTACAGTTTAACCGAATTTGAATCTTCTTTTTCCGGTATACTTAAAGCCAGGTAATCTTCGTATACAGCAAAAGCATCGAAGGGAGGAGTCTTTACTTTGTGGAGCTTTCCGTCATCCAGACTGATATACGCCAAAACCGAAGCTTTCCCGTCATTTGACAGCTCCGCATAGACTTTGTCATCCGTCAGTGTAACATTTGCAGCCCGATCATAAGGAACTGTGAATTCCCTTTTCTCTTCCCCGCTTTTCAAGTTATAGAGTGTAAAAAGAATATTTTTTTTATCATTTTCCACAATGGTTTCTGGTATGACAATATATCCTTCATTTAAGGATGCCTGGCTGTTTGTGCCTTCTCCTGTAATCTCATGGAAATTAGATTCAGAAAATGTAAACAAATCCAGCAGTTTATATCCCCATGATTGGCCATCAGCCGAAAGGTAGCTTAGTCTATCCTCTTCAATCTGAAAATCGCCTGCAGCAGCACTACCAGGAATCTCTTCAATTTCTTTAGTATGACGGTCAAAGGCGTACAGCTTGTTCCTGCTGTCCCACACAAGCCAATCTCCATTCACCGCAAATTCATACAAACCCGCCCCCTCTTCCGGCTTGACCAGCATCTCGGTTGTTTTCGTTTCCTTATTAAAGGAATAGAACCCTTTTCCGTCTGTGTAGACCAGCTCTTTGGTGTCCCCAATATATTGAGAGTTGATTAAAGAAGGATAGCTTGCGTCTGGAACCGTCACTTTTTCTAAAGAGGCGTCAAGCTGCTGCCGGACTTCACTCTCTTTCAACTCCTCCTGGACATAGGGTGCGGCAAGTATGCCCGACAGCCCGAGGATAGCGGCAGCACTGACAAGGGGCAGAATGAGCCTGCTGGTGCGGCGGGGCTTGCGTTCGAAGCGTTTGGCTGCCTCTGTTAAAATTGTCTGCTTCTGCCTGCCTGACATGGTGATATGATCCGGGATGCTGTCCTCAAGTTCCTGTTTAATATTCTTTGGCATCATCAATCTCCTCCTCTCCCATTGTCAGACGAGCCATCTTCCTTCCCCTGGCCAGCCTGGTTTTCACCGTATTGGCCGGGCACTTCAAAATATCCCCGATCTCCTTTACAGAAAGCTCTGCATAATAATGAAGCCAAAGAACTTCCTTATATTTGACCGGCAGCCTGTCAATCAGCCGGAAAGTCCTGCTTTCCTCTTCCCGCCTCAGCACTTCCTCTTCAGGCGTAAAATCGGATGAAGGCATCACACTTTTTCTATTAAAAAAATCTATTTTTCGGAAACCCCAGCTTTTCAGGTAGTTTTTGCATTCATTCACGGTCATTCTGTATAAATAGGTTTTAACACTGGACCGGCCTTCGAATTGTTCCAGTTTCAGATAATAGCGGATATAGACCTCCTGGATGATATCCTCCGCTTTCGCTTCGTCTTTTACAAAAGCATAAGCGAGCCGGGTCAGGTAATGCCCATATTCATCCATGGCTTCTGTCAGCAATTGGTCTCTTTCTTTTTTCTCCAATTCCTTCCCCCCTTCTTCCTGGCAGTTAGACAATTCCAAACCGTTTTTGGTTTCAAAAAAGTCCCTCTTATTTTATTTTTATCCTCAGAATGCAGCAAAAAACCGCCTATCCAGGACAGGCGGCTTGCTGATTAGTATACTTTATCTCCATTGAAGATGGAGTTCTTGACAATCACATAGTCCACATTCTTGATGGCGGACAGCTTGTTTCCTCCCGCATAGGAGATGGAGGACTGAAGATCCTGCTCCATTTCGATCAGTGTATCTTCTAAAGCACCTTTGTATTCTACGTGCATTTTCTTGCCTTCAACATTCTTCTTTTCGCCTTTTTGGAACTCGGAAGCAGATCCGAAGTATTCTTTGTACAGCTTCCCGTTGACTTCGACTGTTTCTCCAGGGGATTCTTCATGTCCCGCAAAAAGGGAACCGATCATGACCATGGAAGCGCCGAAACGGACTGATTTGGCGATATCGCCATGTGTGCGGATGCCCCCATCCGCAATGATCGGCTTGCTTGCTGCCTTGGCGCACCATCTTAATGCCGCCAGCTGCCAGCCGCCGGTTCCAAAGCCGGTTTTGATTTTCGTAATGCAGACCTTCCCTGGCCCGATTCCAACTTTCGTTGCATCAGCGCCCGCATTCTCCAGCTCACGGACTGCTTCAGGCGTGCCGACATTTCCTGCGATGACAAAGCTTCCCGGAAGGAGCTGCTTGATATGCTGAATCATTTTAATCACTGCATTGGAATGGCCATGGGCGATGTCGATTGTAATATATTCAGGAACCAGATTTTCCTCAGCCAGCTGCTGAACGAAAGTGTATTCTTCCTCTTTAACACCGACGCTGATTGACGCATATAATCCGCGTGATTTCATATCCCTTACAAATGCAAGGCGCTTCTCAGGCTGGAAGCGGTGCATGATGTAAAAATAATTCTTTTCTGCTAATTGAATGGAAATGCGCTCATCAATAATGGTCTGCATATTGGCAGGCACAACCGGCAGCTTAAAGGTGCGTCCTCCAAACTCAACCGTTGTATCACACTCAGTCCTGCTGTTCACAATTGATTTTGCCGGAATTAATTGAATATCCTCGTAATCAAATACATTATCCATGAGTAACACTCCTTATATGTGTATAAAATCAAGTCCTGCTTCCTCGGAAGCATCCAGAGTCAACTATTATTATTATTATTATTATTCGGCGGGCATTTATTGCCCCAACCCATTAAAGAGTTTAATATACGAACGATAAAAAGTCAACTCATAATAATGTTCGTATTTTACAAGTGAAACATCTTTTGAAAACAGATACATTCCATTTTTCGTGTGAAACAGGCTGTAAACTAGAAATCCCCCTCTTATCCGCAAAATTAAATGAATCTTTATGAGAACCTTCGACGTAAGTAACATAAGGACTTAATCTTTCTATTAAATTGTTTTCAGGAGTGGTATTTTTGGAATCGCGGATCGCACCGCCTCAAAACAGATTATCAAAAAACGCGGTAAAAGTTTGGATTACGGCCGATATGATCGGCGACATTATTGCCTTCACCGTTCTCGGCATACTATTGTATCTGGATCATTATTTTGCATGGAAAGAGTGGATCGGCTGGATTCTGATCGGGTTAGTGGTGATTACAGTTCTCTCTATTCCCTGGTCGATCATCAGGCCGATGCTGCTTTATAAAAATTGGCGGTATGGAGTGGACGAGGAATTCCTGAAGCTGAAGTTCGGGGCGATTACCGAGAAGCACCAGCTGGTCCCTATGACAAAAATCCAATCTGTATCTGCCAGCCAGGGACCATTGATGAGGAGATATGGCCTCTATTCCATCTCGATTGAAACGATGGGCTCTTCCCACACTATTCCTGCATTGCCTGACGAAGTGGCTATGCAGCTGCGGGATACGATTGCCCGTTTCGCCAAAATAAAGGAAGTGGAACAATGATCGAGGAAAAACGCCATCACCCGCTTATCATGCTGATGAATCTTTACCAGCTGGTGAAGGGTTCCATATTCATCGTTTTCTTTCTGTTTGTCATCAAATTTGGCTCTGATGCTGCGTATGTTAAATACGGAAGGCTGGTATTCTTCCTTTTCATGGCTGTTTCCGCTGTTTCAATTGTCCTGAAATGGCTGACAAGCACCTATAAGCTGGACGGCAGTTCCTTTCATTTAAAAGAAGGGATTTTTACCAAATCGAATCAGACCATCCCTTTTTCAAAGGTACAGAATGTGAATTACCGCACCTCCCTTTTTCACCGGATATTCGGGTTGACTTCAATCCGGTTTGAAACAGGAATGACAGGCGCAGATTCAGCGATTGAATTCAAGGTCATCCGCAAGGAAGAAGCTGAAAAGCTGGAAGAACATGTTTCCCGTCCGCAGGAGGAAGGCATTTCACTTGTGGATCCGGCGGACGCTCCTCCGGCTGGCCAGGAAGCCGGAAACGAGCAAACTGCACAGCCTGTGCTTCCTGCCGGGAGGATCGTCCATTTTACCCCTGGAAAAAAGGACATCCTTAAAGCATCATTCACTTCCTTCAGCTTTCTTGTCCTTTTTTCCGCCATTGTGTCCATTTATTTTAAAATCGATGAAGTATTCGACCTGGATGAGCAGGCCCAGGGTCTTTTTGCCGCATTGATGGGTTCAAGTCTTCTTCTTGCTGGCATCCTAATCCTTCTGCTGCTCGTTTCGACCGGGATCGGAGTGGCAAGGACTTATCTTAAATACGGGAAATATGAAATTTCCTCAGATCAGGAACGGATCTATATCGTCCAGGGAGTGCTCGATGAATCCAGATTTTCCATTTTAAAAGAGAGGGTGCAGGCTATTGAGGTGAAACAGCCGCCCATCAAAAGGCTGCTGGGGCTTGCAGAAGTAAAGCTGACAAGCGCAGGCGGTGTAAGCCTCGGTGAGGATTCGCCTGAAATCAGCACATTGTATCCGTTCCTCCCTGTTAAAAGGGCCTATGAAATGATTTCTGAAATCCTGCCGCAATACGAGGTCACCAGGGAAATGAAGCGGCTGCCAGGGAAGTCTTTCTGGATCCGCCTGTTAAAGCCAAGCTGGGTGTGGATTCTGGCCACTGCAGGGCTGGCATGGTTCAAGCCTGAAATCCTTGATACAGAGAGAGCCTGGCTGTTCGTTTCTGCTGGCCTCCTAATCATCATAGCCCTGTTAAGAATCCTGGATTACTGGAATACAAGATACACTCTGAACAGCCAGTTCATCCAGATGAAATCCGGAAGCCTATCCACTTCACTGTTCATTTCTAAGCGGGAAAAGGTGATCGAGGTCAGCGTAACAAGCAATCTTTTTCAAAAGTGGCTCGGACTTGCTTCAATTGAAACCGTCAACAGAGCCAAGCCGGTCCTCCATTCCAGCCTTGATGATGTGCCGAAAGAAATGGCGGCAGACTTCTATGAATGGTATGTGGGAAGAGGAACGGAAATCAAGTATCAAGAATACTAAAAAAAGGCAGGCGCCCAAATCAGGGTACCTGCCTTTACGTCTATTATTTAATCATCTGCTGGACAATCTTGCGGTTGCGCTGCTTAAATACATCATTATGGGACGAGACCATCGCGGCCCTGCCGGCGTCCGGCTGGATGTATTGCTTTGCTTTGTTCACCGCATTGGCAGCATCCTGGAACGCGCCTGCAATCAGGTTGAGCTTGCCTTCATGCTGAAGGATATCCCCTGCTGCATAGAGACCCTCAATGGATGACTCACTGCAACTGTTCCCGGAAATATAGAAATCCTGGGCAATATCAATCTTCAATCCGCTATTCTTCAATAATGAAGCATCCTGCTCATAGCCATGGTTGATGATGACTTCATCCACATCCAGATAAGAAACTTCTCCTGTTTCACAATTGGTCAGCTCGACCTTTTCAATCATCTCATGGCTTTCACCTGCAATCAGCTTTGTAATCGACGTGCAGCCAAGGCAGATGGCCGAGCTCCCAAGAAGCTGGGACACCTGCGCCTCATGTCCGGAAAAGTTCTCCTTCCGGAAAGCGATATACACCTGGCGTGCGACCGGCTCCAGCTCATTCGCCCAATCAATCGCAGAATTGCCGCCGCCTGAAATGATGACCGTTTTATCCTTGAAATGCTGCAGTGATTTTACCGTATAATTCAGATTGGAAACCTCAAACCGTTCAGCGCCCTCTATGTTCAGCTTCTGAGGATTCAGAATTCCGCTGCCTACAGCGACAATGATTGTCCTTGAATAATGCAGCCTTCCCGAAGATCCGGAAAGGACAAAAATTCCATCCTCCCCGCGGGAGATCGCTTCCACCTTTTCATTAAGCACAACCTCCGGATCAAAGGTCAGCCCCTGCTCTACCAGCTGTGTAATCAGCTTTGCACCTGGAGTTGGCGTCAGGCCGCCGACGTCCCAAATCATCTTTTCAGGATAAACATGTATTTTTCCGCCAAGCTGCGGCTGAAATTCAATCAGTTTTGTTTTCATTTCCCTGAGGCCGCTGTAAAAGGCTGAATAAAGGCCTGCTGGCCCCCCGCCGATAATGGTGACATCAAAAATCTCCTGCTGATTCATTCCGCTCACTCCTCATAACCAATAGAATTGATTATCATTCTCATTTAAATATACTCCTTTTTACCCTCCAGCACAACAATAAACTTATCCGAAATGTCACAGTTTCTCTTTTTTCTGTCTCACCAGGCTGGTGCATAATTGATAGGCCGGAATCATGGCCGTTTAATCGGTGTATCATTCTGCTTTTTAAATAAGACTGTTAAAGTTCAATGTTGAGATTATAAATAAAAATGGAACTTCCTCATTTTTGGAAGTTCCATTTTGTAATAATTGCTTGGTAGACTAAAGCACCCGTTTGTTTAAGTGCATTTTCACAATTGTTTATCTTAACATAAATAACTATTGCATTTTAATAATACAATATCTACAATTTTTGTTCCAAATTCTCATTAAATAAGACTCAATCCTAAATTTGTAACGAGTCTTTATTGAACGTTTTTTTACACGGTAGTTGATTGACAAATTCAAGTCTTTCCCGACTTTGTTGTCATTCAACAATTTCTTAATAACTTTCTCCACTTTTCTCTTTTTCCTTATTCTTTAGAATCTTTATAGCTGTTCTAATGTTTCGCAACATCCCCATATTTTCCCCTGTATATACCCATATTAAAGTGTAAATAATTTGTTGTACCCCTATAACTAAAAAGGCACCTAGTATTAATCCTAACGAAAATGGTGACATATAATATCCCCTTATTTCTCAATTTCCTTCAATAATGCCATTGACAAAACCTAATGTGTTCCTCTTACACACTAATACGCTTATATAAAACAAAAGTTTCATTGTTTCTATATCGGCTTATCCTCCAATACTAACCTGCCCCTTTTCTAGAATAAAAAAAAGCCGCCTAATGCTATTGGCAGCTTCTATTAGACACAGGCACTCTTTATTTACACAAACTAAATATCACTTTGACAAGGCAAATTACCAAGAAAAAAAGCGTCCCTTTTCGGTGATCGCTATTAATAACAAAGAGGTCTTATTAGTCTAGAAAAGTTGAGTTAGCAATCGAAACCAACATTTCATTTCTGGTGGTACTCTATCGGCAATCCTCTTTGAAACACCGAGCATGTATTGCCAATGGTCCTTTTCAAAGACAAGCAATGTATGGTTCCTATCAACAATGTAAATAGCTTCTTCTCCATTTTGAAGTCTGTATATTTTTTGACCACCTTTATTCCTGAATTCAATCTTATTCTTTAGTGGTCTTATATCAATATTAAAGTGATTTTCACCCAGGTCTTCATTTCCAGCCATAAAAGAGTGAACCTTCCTTGACCTGATATGAGGGAATCAGTGACCGGCTGAAAAATAAGCGGAGAAATTCCCCCTAATTTCTTAAAACCTCTAAAAACAGCTCAAATAGACGGAGAAATTCCGCCTATCAACTCAAAAAACAGGAAAATGGGCAACTTTGCTCCGCTTAAACGGAAATTCTCCGCTTATTTATACCCACTCGTGCCATATTTAGCAGCTTAACCGGAAAATTTCCGCTTATTTTAAAGCTTGCTGGCCACTCCATAAGGCGACTTCCTGTTTTTATATCTCCATGTAATCAAATTATCAACAACAGATTTTAACAGAGCTTTTAAAAAATAGAAAAGCACCCGGCAGCCCAGGCGCTTTGTGTTAGTCTTCATCCTTTATATCCCGATCTTCCGGAATTGGTTCATTCAGTACTTCCTCGACCAGCCTTTTATACTTCTCCATCTGTTCCAAATGAGTCTTGAATTGCTCTTTATAGATGAGATACTGCTCGCCGTCAAAAATGGCGCGGATTTTTTTCTGCTGCACAAGCTTTTCGACAGCAGCAGCTGGCATTGACAGATATTCTGCCGTTTCTTCAATGGTTAAATACATGGACTCAGCCCTTCTGTTCTGATCTTATTTACAGAATAGCATGTTTTAATGAAAATGAGGAGCCTACCGCGCCTTCTCCAGAGCAAGCTTAACACCGAATCCAATGAGAATGGTCCCGGTCAGCCCTTCGATTGCCTTCTGAGTTTTCGGTTTTTTCATAAAAGAACTAATCTGCTGGATTAAGAGTACATATAAGAAAAACCAGACAGCAGTCAAAATGGTATAGAGCGCTCCCATAAGGAGGAATGGGAAAAATGGCGCGGTCCCCTCTTCAACAAACTGCGGCAGAAAGGTCAGGAAAAATACAGCGACCTTTGGATTAAGCAAATTCGTCAGAAAGCCCTGCCTGAAAAACGTTTTCCCTTTTATCAACGGCCCGCTGCTATTATCTTTTTCCTGTCCGCCATTCCTGATTGATAGCAGGCTTTTGATTCCAAGATAGACCAAATAAGCAGCACCGGCATATTTCAATACAGAAAAAAGCATAGCCGACTTGACAATCAGGGCGGAAAGCCCGGCAACCGCAGCAAGTGTATGGATTGCCAGCGCAGAGCATGTACCTGCCACCGTTTTGAGTCCGCCCATCCTGCCTGCAGAGAGTGTATTTCTTGTAGCAACCGCTGTATCAGGCCCTGGCAGGATGATCAGAAAAATGCACATCAAAGCAAATAAATAGAAGTTCACCATACGCTTACCCGCTTTCTTTTTATATACCAATTTATACCACCGATATGTGAATGTAAATAAAATTCTGCACAGAAAAAACAGCCAGCATGATGCTGGCTGTTTCGTCTTTATTCAGATTAGAAGCGGCCGCGATCGTCCATACGGTCTGCCAGGCTGTCGTCCTGATCGCTGCCCAGATAGGCTGTGCCGGAATCACGGTCATCTTCATCGTAATCATCCGCACCATCCACATGGGCTTTTTCACGCTTGACTGTATCCCTGACAGTCTCTGTATCCTCAACCTTCCGCTTGCCGACAACAAGCTCCTCAGTCACGACAGGCTTCTTCGTAACTTCCAGACGCTCTTCAGTAATGGGAATTCTTATATCGTCATTGTCATCGACAATCGGTCCGGCATCTCCATCAACGGCCTGCCCGTCAACTTTGCGCCGTTCTACATATACTTCATCATGGCTGACATTCACATCAACTGAACGCTCTTCTTCTACAACGTCTTTTTCAACGTGAACCTCACCGGTCTGGACGCGCTCTTTGTCAACCTGCAGGCGCTCCTCACGCAGGCGCAGGCGCTGTTCGTCAGTCAAGTCATCTTCATCAGCATAGCCGTTCAATTTATCTGCCTTGACACCCTCTACATCAGCAGAGCCGGTCAATTCATCTGCCTTGACGCCCTCTACATAGCCGTCCGGCTCGTCGGTCAGTCTGCCTGTACGCATTCCTGCAGTGTTTGCCATGCCGGCTGTACCTGCTGTATTATTCGGACCGGTTACTGCCCCATAGCCTGTGGCATCAAGGGTCGGAGCAGCAGGGCTCGTAGGGTTTGCTTCATTAGCAAGTGTCCGGTCTCCATAGTATTGATCATAATCCTTATCAACGTACAGCAGAATTTTTCCCGCCTGAATATCACTGTAATAGCGGTCAGCCTCTGCATCTGTCAGTCCCATATTCTGCATTCCTCCGCGGACCTCATCCTCACCGGTCAGGAATGACATGAACTTGTCCAGCCATGAACCGCCGTCTGCATCCGTTCCTTCCACTTCTGCACCGGTTCGCCCTCTTACCATAGAGATATCATCGGCATCCTTCGCAACCGCATAAATATCCGATTCTCCGTAGCCCTGGAGTTTTAAGTCGTCAATCTTCTTGATTGCTTCTTCCTGTGTATCGAATACTCCAATGAACTTTTTGTTGTCATTCATCATGATTACCTCCTGTATTTTTAGATTTTAATATGCTTTTTAATTACCCGATGGACTCTGCTGGAAACATACAAAAAAAGTTCTGCCTCATCCAGCCTTTCCAAGATGTTCTATTATTCAGGTGTAGTTGTTATGTACCCGCACTGCCTGTCAAATAATTTATGGAAATAGAGGAATATCAAACAGATTTTTCCATTACCATTTCCCGCCGAGCCGATTTCATGAATTAAAAAATGGATTATGGTAATTTTAATGAGAGTAAAATAGAAGGAGTTGACGAGATGCGCAATAAAGAAGAATTAAAGCAGGAGATTCTGGACGCTTACCATTTCCGCCACGCAACAAAGGAATTTGATCCAGATAAAAAAATCCCGGAGGATGACTTCCGCTTCATCATGGAAACCGGCCGTCTCTCTCCAAGCTCATTCGGATTTGAGCCTTGGCGCTTTGCTGTCATTGAAAGCCCGGAACTTCGGGAAAAAATTAAAAACGCTTCCTGGGGTGCTTACAGCAAGCTGCCTGATGCGAGCCATTTCGTCGTCATTCTGGCGCGGACCAAAATGGATACTAAGTATGACTCGGATTATTTAAAAGACCAATTCACCAATGTTCTGAATATGCCTTCTGATATACTCGAAAAATACCTTGGCCGGGTTGAGGAATTCCAGAAAGATGATTTCAAGCTTCTTGAAGGAGACCGTCCGCTGTATGACTGGGCTTCCAAGCAGACCTACATCGCCCTTGCTAATATGATGACAGCTGCTGCCCAGATTGGCATCGATTCCTGTCCGATCGAAGGCTTTAATATTGAAAAAATGAATGAACTGCTCCAGGAGGAAGGCATCCTCGAGGACGGCCACTTCGGCATATCCGTCATGGTTGCATTCGGCTACCGTACAAAAGATCCGCGTCCGAAATCAAGAAGGGCTTTCGATGATGTGGTAAAAACATATTAAAAGGGAAAAGGAAGATTCTGCTCTTCCTTTTTTTAATGTAAAAAGGAGAATGCCCCATGGACATTCTCCTTTTCTCTATTAGTTTTCAGCCAGCTTTGGTGCAGTCTTTTCCTGTGAAGATTTTGCTTCAGATGGTTCTTCAGCCGGCTTGGCACGCTTGATGAAGAAGGCAAGCACAAGGGCAACACCAGCAATGAAGGTTGCCACAAGGAAAGCATCATTGATGCCTTCAAGCATAGCCTGCATGCCGATCTGCTGCTCCATTTGGGCAAGCGCAGCTTCTGTCGGCTGGACGCCGGCATTTGACCCTGCCGACTGCTGCAATGCATCAGCAGCAATCTCTTCAGCATGGGTTTTGGTCCGCGTTGACATGATTGTCACAAGCAACGCTGTTCCAATCGCGCCAGATACCTGGTTCAAAGTGTTATTCATCGCTGTTCCGTGCGGATAGTACTGGGCTGGCAGCTGGTTAAGGCCATTAGTTGATACCGGCATCATAACCATGGACATCCCAAGCATACGGACAGAGTAAAGAATGATCAAATTTGTATAAGTTGTATCAAGAGTAAGCTTTGAGAACAGGTAAGTCGTTACTACAGTGATCGCAAGTCCGATGATCGCAAGCACGCGGCCTCCGAATTTATCGAACAAACGGCCGGTAATAGGCGACATGAATGCCATGATGATGGCTCCAGGCAGAAGCAGAAGCCCTGCATCCATAGGCGAGATTCCGCGAAGGGTCTGCACATAGATCGGCAGAAGGATCATCCCTGAGAACAGTGCCATATTGACTACCATTGTAATGGCTGATGATAAAGCAAACATCGGATATTTATAAACCCCGAAGTTCAGCATCGGGCGCTCCTGCTTTGTCTGGCGCAGGATGAAAATAATCAGCGAGATAACACCCACTGTAATGGTTACATACACATGCGGGCTGTCCCAGCCTTTGTCCCCCGCGGAGCTGAACCCGTAAAGGATTCCGCCGAAACCGATGCTGGACAGGATAAGAGACAGCATATCCAGGCGGATGTTCACTTTTTCCTTCTTATCCTTCAGCAGGAAGAATCCGACAAGCAGAACTACTGCCGCAATCGGAGTAATGAAGTGGAACAGCATTCTCCAATCATAGTGCTCAATGATCCATCCTGACAGCGTAGGGCCGATTGCAGGTGCAAACATGAGGATCAGTCCAAATACACCCATCGCCGTTCCCCTTTTTTCAACAGGGAAGCTGATCAGCATAACATTCATCAAAAGCGGCATAAGAATAGCCGAACCTGATGCCTGAAGCATCCTTCCAGCCAGCAATACCGGGAAAATATGCGCAGTTCCGGCCAGCACAGTCCCCGCTGTAAATAAAAGCATGGCTGCAAGGAACAGCCTGCGTACAGAATATTTTTGAATAAGGAAAGCAGTTGTCGGGATTAGAATTCCGTTTACGAGCATGAAGCCGGTAGTCAGCCATTGAACGGTTGATGCGCCGATTTCAAGCTCCTTCATGATAGAAGGCAGCGCGATATTCAAGAGCGTATTATTCAAGAAAGCAATAAAGGCGCCAATCATCAGAACCGCGATCATACCGTACGGCGGCCTGCCTGTATTATTTATTTTTTGTTCCATTTTTTCCTCCTATACTTTAAGTCCAATATATTGGACTCCTGTTTCACAAAACATATCATATACCATCGGTACAAAGATTGCAATCATTAAATTCCGTTGAAATAACTGGATTTGTTTTGGCATAATAAATGGTGTACTATAAAATTTATACAGGCAGTATACTACTTAAAAAAGGTGATTTTATGAATGACAGGAAACAGCATGTGATCAAAATGGCACACCAGCTGTTTATCGATAAAGGCTTCCAGGCCACCAGCATTCAGGATATCCTGGAGTACAGCGGCATCTCCAAAGGAACCTTCTATAATTATTTTCCATCTAAGAATGAACTCCTGATTGAAATGGTCAGAAGCATCTATTCCCAGCTGGAAAAAGAACGCAATGAACTGCTCATTGGCCAGGATCCTGCCGATATAGATATATTCATCCAGCAGATCGAGCTTCAGCTGATAACGAACCGAGCGAATAAGCTGATCGCCCTTTTCGAAGAAGTCTACATCTTAAATGATGAAGACCTGAAGGAATTCATCAAACGCGGACAGCTCCGCATGCTGCGCTGGCTGTATCAGCGGTTCATCGACCTGTTCGGCGAAAGCAAGAAATACTATCTTCTTGACTGCTCGATCATATTTCTCGGGATCCTTAATCAGAACTTGAAATATCACACAATTGCGAATGAAGTGAATGCCAGCATCCACCAGGTGGTACAGTACAGTGTAAAGAGAATTGTGAAAATGGTTGAAGAGGTATCCAGTACAGAAGACCAGCTGTTTCAGCCTGAACTTCTGGATAAATGGGCGCCAGACTGCAGACACCCAAATCCCGGCTTCCAAAAGGATCTCCACCACACGGTCCTAACGCTGAAAAAAGCAATCAACAAAGAAGAGCCTAAATATGTGGAGCTTCTTGATTTTATACAGGAAGAGCTTCTAAGATCCAAGAATCCGAGAAGGTTTTTGATTGAGAGCACATTGGCAACCATTAAGGCAAGCGGCTTATTCAAACCGATGGATACCGACAAACTTGAACAGCTTATTTCGGCATTTTTTGACCAGATCAAGGAACCGGCATAAGCCAGAAACCCGCTGTAATTGCAGCGGGTTTTATGATTGGATTAAAACATGCTTAAACTGTAATTCTTCGACAGCAGTTCCAAAAGCCGGATCCCTGCAATGCTGTTTCCCCTCTCATCAAGGGCCGGCCCGAAGATGCCAATGCCAAAACGGCCAGGGACCGCACCCATGATCCCTCCTGAAACACCGCTTTTCGCCGGGATCCCGATTTTGATCGCAAATTCGCCTGAAGCATTGTACATGCCGCAGGTTACCATAAAGGTCTTGCAGATCCGCGCGATGTCCCTAGGCATGATTTCCCCGCCTGTCCGCGGGTCTTTTCCATCCAGCGCAAAAACAAGGCCAATCCTCGCCAGGTTCAGGCAGTTCATTTCAATAGCACACTGCCTCGTATATAAGTCGAGCAGATGTTCTACTTCTTCCTGGATAACATCATGCTGCTTCAGGAAATAGCAAAGCGCCCTGTTCAGGTCGGCTGTCCTCAATTCGGACTCTGCTACTTCCCGGCAGTAGCCGATCGTTTCATCATCTGCGAGCAGCCGGACGAAACCAAGAAGCTTCTCGAAACGCTCATCAGGAGAACTTCCTTCCACCATGTGTGTAACGACAAGCGCCCCTGCATTAATCATGGGATTCAGCGGTTTGGCAGGCGCCATGGTCTCAAGCTTGGCAATCGAGTTGAACGGATCGCCCGTCGGCTCCATCCCCACACGGTCGAACACATAATCAGGGCCCCTTTCCATTAAAACATAGGCCAGGCTGATTACTTTTGACACACTTTGAAGCGTAATCTTTTCCTCAACATCACCGGCAGAGACGCATTCGCCGCCAGGATATTGGATCGCAATGGATAAATCCCCCGGATCCGCCTTACCAAGCGCAGGGATATAATCGGCCACCCTTCCGTGCACCGTCTCCTTCCGCGCTTCCTCAACCAGTTTTTTTAATTCATCACTAGAACGGCATGCCATTTTCATCACCCGTTTTAGTATTGGTCAGAGTGTTTGGAAGTATGTGAAAAGGCAGCCTGGTTGGGGCTGCCTCAGTTTTATGGATTATTGATCTTTTAGGGTGATTTTTGCCACTGCTTCACAATGCATCGTCTGCGGGAACATATCAACCGGCTGGACTTCCTCTGTCTTATACCCGCCGTCTTCAAGGATCCGCAAATCGCGGGCAAGCGTGGCAGGATTGCAGGAAACATAGACCACTTTTTTCGGCTTCATGCTTAGAATCGTCTGCAGCAAGGCTTCATCACAGCCTTTGCGCGGCGGATCGACAACCAGGACATCCGCCTGGTTTCCTTCCTTATACCAATCAGGGATGACCTTTTCCGCTTCCCCAACCGCAAACTCCGCATTTGTTATCCCGTTAAGAGCCGCATTGCGTTTGGCATCCTCAATTGCCTCAGGCACGATTTCCACTCCAAAGACCTTCTTTGCCTTTTGAGCGAGGAAAAGAGAAATAGTGCCGATTCCGCAATAAGCATCTATGACGCTTTCTTCGCCTGACAGATCTGCATATTCAAGCGCCTTCTCGTAAAGCACCTTCGTCTGCTCCGGATTGACCTGGTAAAAAGAGCGGGCTGAGATGGCGAACTTGATATCGCCAATATAATCGTAGATCACTTCTTCGCCCCAGATGACACGGGTGACGTCTCCAAAGATCACATTCGTTTTCTTCGGGTTCACATTATGGACGATCGACTTGATTCCTTTTATGCTCGCTGCAATTTCCTCGGTGATCTTTTTCCGGTTCGGAAGCTCATTGGTCCTTGTAATCAGCACGACCATCACTTCTCCGGTTACAAGTCCATGCCGCGCCATGATGTGGCGGAGCTCACCTTTATGGCGCCCTTCATCATAAGCCCTGACTCCATACTTGGCGCAGATCTCTTTGACTGTCTGGACGACTTCATCATTTTTTTCCTGCTGGATCAGACACTCTTTCATATCGATGATCTGGTGGGATCGCTGCTGGTAGAAGCCGCCGATCAGACCGCCTTCATGCTCGCCTATCGGCACCTGTGCCTTATTCCGGTATCTCCACGGCTCACTCATCCCGAGAACCGGATGAACCTTCACGTCCTCAAGCTTTCCGATCCTTGTAAGCACATCACGCACCTGCTTTTTCTTTGCCAGCATCTGGCCCTGATAGCTGAGATGCTGCAGCTGGCAGCCGCCGCACTCCTTATAAATCGGGCAGGGAGCAACGACACGGTGCGGGCTCTCTTCATAAATCTCCATCAAACGCCCAAACCCGTACCCTTTATTCACCTTCGTCACCTTCACCTGGGCCCTCTCGCCCGGCAGGCCATTCGGCACAAACAGCGGATAGCCATCCACCTTCGCGACTCCCGCCCCATCATGCGTCAAATCTTCAAACATTACATCTATATAATCATTCTTCTGAACTGGAACAGTACCCTTCATCACGTTCGTCCTTTGCTGTGTTAATTTCCGTGGCTCTATTGACTAGCAAGATTGTACCACAAAGGGTGGGGGAAAGCGAAGGTGGTGGAGATTTTGGGGAGAGTGGGGTTAGCAGTGAGCTGGGCTGGGTTTGAGGGATAGGCGGAATGGAGTTGCTAATATATTGAAGGAGTTGCTAATAAAATCGGAAAGTTGCTAGTATATGGGAAAAGTTGCTAATAAAACGGGAAAGTTGCTAATAAACTTGAAAAGTTGCTAATAACCGGAATGTGCGGCCTGCTTGCAGAGTCCCCCGATCTAAGGACAGTCGCAAATATATGCCGAAAGTCACAAATATTATTGAAAACTCGCAAATAAAAATCATATCCCGCAAATAAATCCCAAAACTCGCAAATAACCGCCTCCCCTGCCACATTCTCACTAGCTGAAACCAACCGCATGCACATGAAAAACACACAAAGTTTCCCCACCCCTGATACAGCAGCAAAGTAAACCTTTTCATCCCCAAATCGCGTCAAAACTGGGGATTTTGTCAAAACTTTTTTGTTTTAAAACATGAACAAAGGCGATATGATGGTAATATTCTATTTGGCGAAGGGGTGTGAGAAGATGAGAAAGGCGAGAGCTGTTTCAGCACTGCTTTTAATGACAATCCTGTCATTTTTGTTCGTTCATTATCAGCCAATCCATCAGGATCACCAGCCCGTCCATGAAAGCAAGGCAGCCCTTCTCGGAGAAACCGGGGAATCATTCCAGCTGACTGCGGATGAAAAGCACGAACCTTCCGCATTACCCGGCAGTTCCACTGTTATCCTGCTGGCAGCTATCATGGTATTCCTGGCTGTCCGCCATCTTGCTTTCGCACTTCATCATTTTTTCCTGAAAAGCGTCTTTTATCAGTCCAACTATGTGGACCGTTCTCCTGCATTGTTCAGCTAAAGCTAAACAAACAATAAGGAGGACAATATTATGTGGATTCGATTCTTAATGATCGGCGCTTTTTCATTAACGGCGTCTACTCTGTTTCTTTACCAGGGAATGGAGATTTACCACGCAATTACTGATTTGATTAAGCATAAAGCATAAATAAGATGAGACAAGGCGCGGGAGCTTTTCCGCGCCTTTTGTAAAACAAAAAAAACAGGGAAGAGACACCAGCTCTCTTCCCTGTTTCTTATTCCTCCACAGTTTCGTACGGCCGGTCTTCCTTGCGGATTTTATCGATTGGCACGAATACTTCAAGATGGCGGTAAAGATTGACGAATTCAGCAGGAAGCAATCCGCCGAATTCTCCGTCCAGGTTCAGCTGGACTTTTTCTTTGGAGGTAACTTTTATCCGGTTGGCCTGTGTATAGATGACATGGGGATCATGGATATGCTCTCCTCTTACTGCCATGGATGCAATCCGGATGAAATCGGCGAGATTCGTCTTTTTCAGGATCAGCAAGGAAAACAGCCCGTCATTGATCGACGCATCCGGGGCCAGGCGTTCAAAGCCCCCAACCGAGTTGGTAAGCCCGACCAAAAAGAGCATGGCTTCACCTTCATACAGCTTCCCATCGTATTCAATGCTGACTTCCGTGGATTTGATCGAAGGAAGCATTTCAATGCCCTTCAGATAATAGGCCAGCTGCCCCAGCATGGTTTTCAGCTTGCTCGGCACTTCATACGTAAGCTCGGTCAGCCTTCCGCCCCCGGCTATATTAATGAAATATTTATCATTGAACCGGCCGATATCAACAGGAATCGTATCGCCCTGTATGATGATATCAACTGCAGCCTGTACATCGCGGGGAATATGGACCGCACGGGCAAAGTCATTGGTCGTGCCGCACGGAATGATGCCAAGCTTCGGCCGGTACTCCTGCTCGGCCATCCCATTGACCACTTCATTGATCGTTCCGTCTCCCCCGGCTGCTATGACCAAATCATATTTCCGTTCCACTGCTACACGTGCCGCCTTAGTGGCATCACCCTCACAGGTTGTAGCATGGCACGAGGTTTCATAGCCCGCTTCCTCCAGCTTCTGCAGCACCTCTGCCAGATTCTTCTTGAAAATTTCCCGTCCAGAGGTTGGATTATAAATGATTCTTGCTCTTTTCATACCCATCATCCTATTAATAAAATTGACGCTCAATTCAAAACTGTCCATTACTTTTTCCTTAATATAGGAAATAAGCTTCCTTCATAATTTTAACACCATACAGTTTGAAAAGCATAATTTTACCCTTAATTTTTTCGATTATGCACCTTGGCATTATACCCCTTTTGGCGATAATTATCCTCTCTCTGCATCAGCTGCTGAAAAAATAAAAAACCTGCCGGCGGCAGATTTTCAGGGATATACCGGTGAGGTAATTCTCAGCCTCATCCACTCTTAATATACGACATCATAAACTGCTTAAACGTCTGAAAAACTTTATCTGAAGGAAAATCATCAAAGAGGATGCGCTGGATATTCGTTCCGTCAACCACCACCCAGAACATATTGGCGATAAGACGGGAATCGGTTTCAGCTGCAAATTCTCCCGACTCCTTGCCTTCTTCTACAATTTTGAGGATAAGGTCAATAAAGAATTGATTGCCTCGCTGTTTCAGCACTCTGCTGATCTCTTCATTCCGCGAAGAATGAAGTGTAAATTCATAATGGACGACGATGTAATCTTTCATGTCTTTATCCGGCCTTGAGCGGCTGTAGCGGTCAAAAAGATAAGAAAGCCTGGCACCGGCGGAATCAAGTGCCTCGATTTCCTTCAGGAGGCGGTCATTAGCTTCCTCCGTCTGCTCCATCATAAGGGTGATATAAATATCATCCTTGCTTTTAAAATAGTTGTAGATGGCACCCTTGCTGATGCCTGATTCTGCAACGATGTCGTCGATGGATGCAGCCTGGAAGCCTTTCCTGGCGAAGCATCTCAGCGCACTGGCCAAAATCTCCTTCTTCTTATTCCGTTTATACTCCTCTGATACAATCGGAGGCACTCAATTCCCCTCCCTGTTTGTGCTCATAGGACGGAACTCATGCCTGAGAATGCCCATGATCAGATTGTCGTAGTGGACTCCATTCCAAAGCAGTTCTCCTCTGAAAGCCCCTTCCTTTACAAATCCCAGTTTTTCATAAGCCCTGATGGCCCGGCTGTTATACTCATACACATTGAGATACACGCGGTAAAGGCTGAGTACTTCAAAGGCATATTGAAGCAGAAGCGAAATAGCCTCCGTTCCAAGCCCCTTTCCGTAATGCTCTTTTTTATAAAGAGCAATTCTGAGGCTGGCATTTTTATTGATATAATCAATTTCCGTCAGAGCCAGATCCCCTATCGCAGCTCCTGTCTCTTTGTCTGTTATGACAAGATCGATCCGTGATTTGGCTTCAGCAAAGTTCTTATAGGCTTTTTCAAGGCTGTCTTCTGTAAAAAAGGTCTGTGTCCCTGTAAGCTTCCTGAACTCAGGATCGAGGAGGGCCTGATAAATATGGATGCTGTCTCCTTCTCTAAAAGGCCGCAGACTGACCCGGTTTCCTGTAAAATAGTTTTCCATCACGCAAAATCCTTTCTATCCGCAGCTTTTTGCACGCTTCTCCATCAGCCCTGCAAAAAGTTCCCCATGCTCTTTGGTAATAACAGCATCTTCACCTATCAGCCCCTCTTTCACCAGTTCTGTTCTGATTCTATCTAAGAACAGCTCCTTAATCGCACCTGACCGGCAAGGCTGGATATGCCCGGAAAGCTCCCATATCCATTCTTCCATATGGATGCTCTTGCTCGTTTTCTTCATCTCGCTTGAGATTCTTCTTCTGCTCATCTTTCTCACCCGCTTTTCTTAAAACAACCGCATTGTGTTTCCCTGTTTCCCCATTAAATAAACCAATTAGTTTATTTAATTATAAGGATATATATCTAAAAATTCAAACATTTTATCTTTTACTTGATTAAAATGCATAGAGTCCTGATTTGGCGCTCTTTGCTTTCCGGATCTCCCTGAATGCCTTCTGCTTTTCTTGACGAAACTTCTCTCCTTTTTTAACGTATAAAAAGAAAAAGGCAGATGGAGGTTTATATGAAGAAAAAGAAGCCGAACTTCAAAAACAAAAAAATTAAAAGGCCGCAGTCTGTCCTGGAATGGCTGACTGCAATCTCTGGCATTGGAAGCCTTTTCTTTTTGATTTGTTCGCTCGTTCTTTGGGGTGTGTCCGGATTGATTAACGATTTCCTCTGGTCGGAGGTACTCAGCTTAATTATTGCTGTCTCTATATGCCTTTGCGCAGGCCTTGCTTTCCTGGCTTTAGTATGGACTGCAGAAAGCTGGTCGGGGGGAATTATTATCTCTCTTTTTACCATAGTATTCCTCGCATCCGGGGGATATTTCATACACGAAGCCCATCTGCTCTACAAGGATAAGGATGCCTATGAAAATAAAGAGTTCCTGTTTGTAGAAGGTGTTCCAGATGAGGCAGAGTACGATGATCCCGAAACAGGCACCGAGTTTGTAAAGGAGCTTATTTTTGATGATTTGATGGTGGACGTGTATTCCATGGATATCAGCCGAAGCTATTATGAAGAACGGCTGGAGGGAAGGAAGCTGAAGATCGCCTACCTCCCAAACAGCCATTATGCGGTAAGATGGTGGATTTTAGAAGAGCAGCAGGCCTTATTCTCTAAACAGCTCTTTGAATCGGCGGGCAGCCTCTTCCTGCTCCCCTCTGTTTGAATCGGGGGCGTATTCCCAGCCCTTTTCCTTAATCAGTTCACTGTATCTTTCCTGTATCCCTGTCTGCTGAAGTGCCATCTGTATGTGAATGCGGCGGACATTCGGGGTTTTCATATCAAGTGCCGAGCTGAAATTGGTGCCGGCCATCGACTTTGCCGTGTTTCTCGCTTCCAGGGCGATTTCCTGATCGCTCATCCTTCCCTCCGTATCGGTGCATACCATTTCTAATGGTTTCAGTTCCTGAAGGGCGGCTGCAGTCACTCCTTCATTTGTCTCTGGATTCATCAGCTTGATCATCACATTTACATGGTTTTTCATCACCACAGCCTGTTCATACAGTATTTGTTTGAGCCTCTCATCCTCCGCCAGGCAAAAATACAGCTCCAGCTTTCCAAGGACACCTTTATGCACCATTAAATGCTCTGACATCAGCCCAAGATCTATCGCTTTTATAATCATTCCAATCCCCCCCATTGTGTATATATTTATATATTGAAAAGATATCCCATTCATGAACAAAAAAAGGCAGCCCGCTTTCGAAGCAGGCTGCTGTATGTTATCCAATTATGATTTTTTCCTTCGGATAATGATATCTTTCCTTGTTCGGGGTTCCCCTGATCAGGAACAGGAAGGACAGAATGCCGATCCGCCCGATGAACATCAGCAGGATGATGATGATTTTCCCTGCATCCGTCAGATCCGCTGTAATTCCCATGGAAAGGCCGGTTGTCCCGAATGCAGAAGCCACCTCAAAGGCAATCTGCAGAAAGGTGAACTTCGGATCAGTGAAGGTGAGCAGGATGACTGCCAGGCTGCAAATCAGGATAGCGGTTGCGAACACAATGTAAGATTTGATTACATCCTCCTGCATGATTTCCTTTTTAAACACTTTGATATGCGTATTGCCCTTGGCATATGTGTAGATGCTCAGCACCATGATAGCGAAGGTGGTTGTCCTGATTCCTCCGCCGACACTGCTGGGAGAGGCGCCGATAAACATCAGGATAGAGATAAAGAACAAGGTTGGCTCTGAAAAATCGCTGATATTCATGGTTGCGAGCCCCCCATTCCGGGTTGATACAGATTGGAACAGCGCGTAGAAGAAGGATTCATGCCACGATTTATCAGCAAAGAAATGATTATATTCAAAAAGGCAGATAAACGCAGTACCCAGTACAACCAGCAGAAAGAAGGTCACGGTCGTAACTTTGGTAAAAAGGGTGAACTTATACGGAATCGTACCGCGATGCCGTATAAATTCTCGTATCTCAATCAATACAGGAAAGCCGATGGCCCCGACGATCAGCAGGATGATGTTAATGAGCTGCACAAAATAATCATCAGCAAACGGGATCAGGGACTGCCCTGTAATATCGAAACCCGCATTGGTCGTTGCACTGACAGAGGCAAAGAATCCCTGAAGGAACGCCTCCTGCCAGGTAGGAAAATACCTCAGGAAATGAAAGCCAAGAATGATGGCGCCAATTAATTCAATGGTTATAAAGATAACAAGAATACGCCTGATAAGCACGACCAGTCCAGCAAGATTGTACTGATTCTGATCGGTCATGATCAGCTTCCTTTTTCTTAACCCGATTTTCTTTCCAACAAGCAGCCAGAAAAAAGTGCCAAGCGTCATAATCCCTATTCCGCCGAACTGCAGGATAAAAGCAAAGATAAAAGTGCCTGGCACACTGAGGATCTCGCTGACATTCACAGTGGAGAGGCCCGTGACGCTGATGGCGCTGACTGAAGTAAAAAAAGCATCTATAAAGGACAGTTCAACGCCTTCCTTCAGGGTGATCGGCAGCTCCAGCAGTACAGCCGAAAGAATAACAGCAAATAAGTAGAACAGAACAATCAGCTGCGCGGAAGATAACCGCTCCAGGACTTTTTCAATAAATGTCTTCATATTTCACCAACGTTATGTAAGAGTATGAGTCTTTTCAGTATACCCAATTTTCACCCTGCTGTTAATTCCTGCCTTGTTAAGGTTCCCGTAAGGTTCTGTTCACAGCGCTGAAATTTCCGGCCTGTATACTTGGGAAAAAGACATTATGGGAGGAAATAAGATCATGCACCATTTATTACTCGCAGCACTCATTATTCTGGCGGCTGCGTCCAGCTATATTTTCCGCGACGGGCTGACAGACCGCTCTTTAATGGTTTCGAGCATCCTTGTTATCCTGAATATCGGCATGTACATGAGGGCAAAGGCTAAAAAAGAAGAAACAATCAAAAGCAGTTCCGCACAAGAAGTATAAGGATAACAAAAAGATGCAGGGCCCAATCGGCCTTGCATCTTATTCTGCAGCTGTATTCAAACTCACACTATAGCTGCCGGAAATGCTGATCCGGTGCTCTCCGCTGCCAGACTGGTAGGTTGCATCCTTTCCGCCGCTGCCGGAATCTGCATATCCCTCTTCAGCAGAGGGCTTTTCTTCTTTTGTCACCTTCCAGTCTCCCTCGCTGCCCTGAAGATCCTTTATATCAAAGGCATTTACCTTCAGGCTGCTTTCTTCCTGGATATAAAGGGAGACATGGGATACCTGTTCAACACTCCAGTCGCTCATCAGCTCCCTCGGCTTCATGGTCACCGTGTTGCCGCTTCCTGTCACTTCAAGCTTCACACCTTTAGGAATAAGGAGCGTGGCATCTGTGGAGGCGTATCGTTCAAACGGCCCCGCTGTTTCATTCGGGAGCTCTTTGACCGTGATATAGAGCGAGTCGCCGTTCCGGTGGGAACTGACATAATCTGAGGGCTTTGAAACCAGTTTTTCGTTTTTGCCAGTCATTGCCCTGTAGGTGCCAAACATGGAAACGTCTTTCCCGGAAGCACCTTCAATAGTAATCGGGGAATTTCCGGTCTGGACAATAACCCTCTTAATGCTTCCATCCAGCTTTTCGGTGAACTCAGGCAGATCCATAGTCCGTTCTTCCCTGCTCACCACATCATCCAATTTATCCAGAATGCCCGTTGAGCTGACTGCCGCAAATCCGATGCCGGCCGTGCCGAGAATGCCGACAAAGAGAATGCTGAGAAAATCATATTTCAAATAAGGCTTTTCCTGTTTGGAAAAAAGCAGGAAAAGCAGGATTTCCGCTCCCAGGATTACGAGGATGATCGGCCACC
This sequence comes from Cytobacillus sp. T106, assembly GCF_040492155.1. NCBI lineage: Bacteria > Bacillati > Bacillota > Bacilli > Caryophanales > Bacillaceae > Cytobacillus > Cytobacillus sp. T106. The sequence continues at coordinate 174,584 of NZ_JBEUMK010000004.1, forward strand.
ATGACATCATGGCATAGCCGAAATCCATATCAAGCATACGCGAAAGCAGCAGGAAAACCCCAAGGAAAAGCAGTGCCGCCCCCATGGAAAATGTACCAACACGCCATGTCCTCATTCCTTTATTCCGCCCTTCATTTTTCTCATCCATGCCCAAATTAATCAACCGCCTTTTCTTTTACAGATTTGCTGCCAAGAAGGAGGCGCAGCCCGCCGCCGATCAGCAGGATGCATACAATGCCTGTCTGGAAGTAGCGGTCAAACCAATAGCGGATGTCTATATCAATCATGTTATACAGCATTGGAGAAATGGCGGGAAGGACGATGCTTGTTGTCAGATAGTACAGCCCTACAAGGACCAGGCCGATCCCCACCCATTTCTGATGATTGATGAAATACGAAATGATCGGCGTATCCTCCAAAGGCTCATTTCCATATCTGGATGATTTCTGGAGTCCGTCGAAGAAACTGTAGAACCAGATGATCGGAATCAGGAACAGGAAGATCCCCAGCCTAAGTACATCCAGGATATAAATGGAGAACAGGAAGGCAGCCATCAGCTGAATGCCCCGCCGCTGCAGTCCGAGATACAGATGGCCTGCTCCCGGAAAAATGGACAGGAATGTGGCAATAGATTTGCTTTTCTTGCCTTCATCCCGCTTCGACTCGAAATCCTCCATGATTGTACGGTCCACCAGCTCTTCTCCCCGATGCTTACGGTTCAGCTGCTGGATGCTATCAAAGAAGCCGTATACCCAAATAACCGGCAGGATCGCCCAGAATACAAGGAACTCACTTCGATGGGTCAGCACCGACACAAACAGCACCATCACACCAAGACCAAGAAAAGCGGTCAGGAGCGTTAATCCCCGGTTCATCAGGCCCAGCTGAAAGTGTCCAAGACCAGGCACAAAGGACAAGATGATGGTAAAAAAGCGCTCCGACTCCTGGCTTGCTGCCGGCTTAGCTGATCCGGCAGCCCCGCTGCCATCCGTAAAGGCTGTGCCGCCCTGCTGGTAGAGCTTTGATGCAGTGATGGCCGTATCAATAAAGTTGACGAAATAGATCAGCAGGCCGAACAGTGCAAATATGATTGCCCCGTCCCCGTAAACATACATGCTGATCAAAGCCACCGTTAAGATCATCAGCCCGAACACAGCTGCTGTATAAAATAAACCTCTAAGGGTCTTTCCCAGATAAAGCAGGCCTCCCCCAGGGAAAAAAGCTAAAAGAAAAGCGATAATCGGATTTTTCTTCATTATTTATTTGCCTCCTTATTCTTCTTCTCGATCGTATCCATCCAGGCAAAGGTTTTATCCACTAGCCCTTCTGTCACAGATGTTTTCTTTTCCTGGAAATCCGGATCCTGAACAGCTCCAGCATACTGGGTGATCGACTGGAAAACACCGGTCGTCATGAGCAGGATGGTCATTGCCGCTGCAAGGGAGTAGTGGAACAGCGGCGACTGGTAGAATGGCCTGCGCTTCTTTTCTTCATAAACCGGAGGCTGGGCAGGCTCTAATGCTTCTGCTGAGATTTGCGCCATCACCAGATCAGTGAAGCCTGAGCCGCTTTCCATTTGCGGCAGCTCTGTTACCGCAACTGCCTCCAGATAGACGTCGAGGCACTCATCACAGCTGTACAGATGATTTTCATAAACTTCCCTTTCCGCCTCTGCCAGTTCATTATTCGCATACCGCTTCCACTCTTCATACGTAAAGTGCTTCATGAGAAATCATCCTCCTTCCAGTGCTTCCTCATCCATAAGCGCGCTCTGTAGAGCTTTGTCTCCACAGTCTTCACCTGGACATTCTGTTCTTCCGCTATTTGCTGATAGCTTTTTTCAGCTATATAAAAGTCATAGATTACATCTCGATAATTATCAGGCAGCTGGTGAAGCTTTTCCCTCACCCGTTTCCGCCTTTCCTTATTCATAACTTCGGCCTCTACAGCCTCTTTTTGGGTGCCGTGAAGCTCATATCCGGCATACTCAAGGGAATCCTCCCTGCGCCGGTCCCTCTTTCTTTTTACATCAATAGCATGATTGACTGCAATTCTGGTGATCCAGGTTTTAAAGCCCTGGTCCTCATATTGGGGGAGAGAGGAATAGATTTTTATAAACACTTCCTGAGCGGCATCTTCCGCTTCCTTCCGGTCCCTTAATACTGCAAAGATTGTCCGGAACAAATCATTGCTGTATTTTTCAACCAGGAGCCGGAAGGCATGCTCCTTGCCGCTCTTCGCTTGCTGGATAAGAACTTGGTCGCTAATCTCTCTCTCTCCCCCTTTCTGGCAGCTTCCAACGTAATAGACGAAACCGGGATAAAAGACCCCTACAGGTTTTAAAAAAAAAAATTAAAAGTCCTTTTCATTCTATCATCCCCCATTCCGGATCCCACTGGAATCAAAAAATCCCGGCTCTTCAGGCCGGGATTTCCTTTAATACTTTTTCAGTAGTACACACTTCCGCAAACTCCCCATGGAGGATGGCAAGCTCTGTTTGATGAATATGACCGGGAGAGAAGACGGTGCCGTCGTGGCCTTTCCGTTCAAAGGATGCACAGGCATCCTCCGGCAGCCAGACTGAAAAGCCGAGATTAGCTGCCATCCGGACAGTGGTTGAAACGCAATGGGGTGTGGTCAGCCCGGCAATGACAAGCTCTTTGCTTCTTAGATTTTTAAGCAAATCTTCAAGGGGCGTGCCGATAAACGCACTGTTGACGCTTTTCTGGATAATGCTTTCCCCAGCTGCAGGCTTCACCTCTTCCTTGAATTGATGGCCGATGCTTCCTTTGAAAAATAAAGACTCCCTGCTTTGAGAGGTATGCTGGACGTGAATCACCGGCAGATTGCAGTTTCTCCAATGCTTCAAAAGCCTTGCAGCTTCTTTTTCCGCACCAGGATTATTCCGCTCACCCCAGGAAAGATCCTCGAAGGCCTTCTGGATATCAACCAACAGCAGAACAGCCATCAGGCACCCTCCTTCCCTAAAGAACAAAAATCGTATAAATCAAGGCTGACAATCATTTTATGATAGCCGTCAAAAAGATTGATGAGTGCCAGCAGCTTCATGATTTCCTTTTCGTCATAGGAATTTTTCAGCCACTCCAAATCCGAGTCTTTTAAGAGCCGCGGATTGGATCTGTAGGTTTCCAGAAAATCAAACAGCTTCCGGTCCCAATGAGAGAAATCCGAGAAATTATTGTGCTCCACAGCATAAGCGATGGCTTCATTCTGTTCCATTCCGCCGGTATACGAGAGGCTCATGCAAGTCGCACATCCATTTTTATTAGCCAGATATAAACGCACCTTCTCTTTTACGTCCAGGCTGATTCCTTCCTCATTCCACAGCTGCTCATACAGGGCATCATACAGGGCGGCCACTTCTGGCACATAAGCCAGCGCTTTTTGAAAATTGGTCTCCCCCTGTTTTTCATTCAATTTGATTCTTGGCATTTGCAACTCCTCCTTTGCTTTTATAATAGAAGGAATTAAAATAATAATGAATTAAATCTGAAACCAGTTTATACCGATACTCGTTTCAAATGAAATATGTTTCTACCAAGGAGGCTTACAAATGATAATCGATGAGACAGACAAGCGTATTTTGCAGGAGCTGGAGAGAAACGGCCGGCAATCAATGAGGGAGCTGGCAAAGAAAGTAAACCTTTCAGCCCCTTCAGTCACAGAACGCGTCAGACGCCTGGAAAGTGAGGAAATCATCAAAGGATACACCATTTCCATTGACTATAAAAAACTCGGATATGGGATTGAATGTTTTGTAGAAGTCACCTTGCGGCAAGGAGATTATCAGAAGTTCAGGGAAAAAATGGCTGAGGTCCCCAACGCGGAATTCTGCTCCCGTATAGCCGGCCAGGCCTGCTATCTCGTCAAGCTGAGACTGAAAAAGCTTGAGGATATTGAAGGATTCATCAATGAAATTACACCTTATGCAGGAACAGTCACCCATATTGCCCTGTCGGAGGTGCCTGTGAACAGCTTCTTCCTGGAATAGGCGCATAATCCATGGATAGCATCGAATCCTATAAACACAGGAGGTGCTTTTTATGGAAGAACAAAAGAAGGACAAAAAGGTCGGGGAAAAAATGAAGTCGATGGACGCGATGGATCAGGGGCTCAATATCATCTCCCAGGCATTCAACCGGGCAACGGGCGTTGATGAAGGAAATGACGGAAGAGAGGATCAGCAGGATTACAAATAACTGCAGTGGTCTTTATGAACAAATAAAATAGAGCCAGAGGAACTTCCTGGCTCTTATCCCCATCCTTAGTCATTCCCGCCGGAATCCCCGGATTTCCCTTGATTTTTTGTGCCTTTGCTTTTATATGGCTTGGCGCTTTTTGCTTTTTTGGCACCCGCCTGCCAGCGGTTCCACCCTTTCTTTCCAGTTCCGCTGCCAGTGCCGCTTTTTCCTTTTTTTGCTTTGGTCATCAATAATCAGCTCCCATGTAACTGTGAAGCGTTCTTCCTGCCAACACACGGTCCGCAGCAAGGCTTGCACATGAACATTAGCATACCATATCAGGAGCCTGCTAAGCGAACTACTTCAGCATCTCATTGGCCATTTCAGTCAGCTCTTTTTTGTGTTGATCTTCCGGAATGGCTTTGTTATTGTACATAATGGTGTACTGAACCTTATCCCGCAGAAAGGACAAGGTGTTTCCCTGATACATGCCCTCTGCCCCTCCTTCAAGCTCCACTGGTTCGGAATTGGGCTGCTCGGAGGATTCGACCGGGTAATCAGCAAAAACCATCAGCAAGTAATCCTCTTTTTTGCTTTTTGGAATGGCCTTGAATTCCGCCTTGATTTGTTTTCCGGTATGGTTCATATCCATAATAGCCGGCGGCTGAAACCCCTCCCCATCAAACGGCAGCTTTTTCGGCAGCTTCATTTCAAACGGGAGCGCATCGAGTCCCTCTTCAACAGTCTGCGCTTCATATGTAACAGGAATTTTTTTGGCCTGTTCTTTATCCACGTCGGCCATCTCCACTTTTTTCAGATTATCTGTATCCAGTTTTCCGCTCTGCATATTCTGGCAGCCTGCAAGAAGGCTTGCGGCAAGGCCGATCATGAGGAGTTTTTTCATCTATTGTCACTGCTTTCTTGTAAGGATGCTTTTATTATATCACACAAAAATACATATTCTGCCAGATTCCACAAAGATGCTCTATGCACTTTTTACAATTAAGCCGACAGGACGGTATACTATAACTAAATTCCATTATAAAGGATGCAGGCTATGAAAAAATATATTGTGATAGGTGCAGGGATATTGGGCGCCTCAGCTGCCTACCACCTGGCAAAATCGGGGAACCGGGTGATCTTGGCGGACCGGAATGAAAAAGGACAGGCTACTGCCGCTGCTGCCGGCATTGTCTGCCCATGGGTATCGCAGAGGCGCAATAAAGATTGGTACCGGCTTGCTAAAGCGGGGGCACGCTATTATCCGGAGCTCGTGAAGGAGCTTGAGGAACGCGGCGAGCCGGATACAGGCTACAGCAGGGTTGGTGCCCTTATCCTGCACAAGGAAACCGATAAGCTTGAAAAAGCGGAAGAGCGGACATTGAAGCGGAGGGAAGAAGCACCGGAAATCGGGGAAGTCACTCTTCTTACCCGGGAACAGACAGCTGAGGCTTTCCCTCCGGCTGATAAAGAGTTTGCAGCAGTGCAGGTCAGCGGAGCCGCCCGGGTAGACGGACGGGCACTGAGGGATTCCCTGATCCGTGCGGCAGAAAAGGAAGGGGCAGTCTTTCTCGAGAAGGATGCTTCACTGATCTATGAAGGAAACCGGGTGACAGGCATCCTTGCCGGTGAAGAACAATGGGAGGCAGATGCTGTCATCGTCTGTGCCGGCGCATGGGCAGCGGAAATATTCAAGCCGCTCGGCATTGAAATGGATGTCAGCTATCAGAAGGCCCAGATTGCCCACCTAAAGCTTCCGGATGAAGCAACTGACAGCTGGCCTGTCCTTATGCCCCCCGGTGACCAGTATCTGCTTGCCTTTACCGGCGGACGGATTGTTGCAGGGGCAACTCATGAAAATGATGTATCCGGTTTTGATGCGAGAATCACAGCCGGAGGCATGCAGGAGGTCCTTGCAAAAGCCCTCTCTACAGCTCCCGGCCTGGCGGATGCCAGTCTGATAGAAGCCAGGGTCGGTTTCCGCCCCTTTACTCCCGGCTTCCTTCCGGTCATCGGAGCTGTCCCTGGGTGGGGAGGCCTGCTCACTGCCAACGGTCTTGGCGCCTCCGGCCTGACGATGGGGCCGTTTCTTGGACAGCAGCTTGCAAAGCTGGCATTGGGGCATGATACGGACATTGATCTCAATCCTTATCACGTTCAAGGAGCTTTAAAGGATCAAAAAAGCGAGTGACAGGAAAAGAGCCCGGCTAATTAGCAGCCGGGCTCCTTCTTTTATGGTTTCTCAGGATTTCCTATCCGATTGAGCGGGAAGTAGCGGAACTTGGCTTCCCCAACGACAGACTCATCAGAAATGAATCCAAAGCTTCTGCTGTCATTGCTGTTCAAACGGTTATCGCCCATCACAAAATATTGATGCTCCGGCACGACAAGCGGTCCAAAATTTTCTGTCAGATGCTCAATGCCGAACTCTGCCGCTTCCTTGCGGTTTTCAGCCAGATATGGTTCATCCACTTTTTTCCCATTCACAAAAAGCTGGTCGTCCTTCACAGAAATTTCATCCCCTGGCAGACCGATCACCCTTTTTATATAATCATCCTCGGAATCAGGCGAATGAAATACAACGACATCCAAACGCTCAATCTTGCTGAGCTTGGTCACGATCACTTTATTCTGATTCTGGAAGGTCGGCATCATGGAATCGCCCTGGACAGTCACCGGCGCAAATATAAACTGGCGGCAAATAAACGCAATGACGAGCGCGAGGGCAATCGATTTGGCCCATGAAATCCATTCAGACTTTTTGCTGTTCCCTGCCATGGTCATTCTCCTCTCAAACACTATATGAATCTATTATAAGCGAAAAGAATGGCATATGCACATTTCGGTTTGAAAAAGCGCTCTGTACTGAATGTCCTCCATCAGTCACTTTACCGGATTCCCTCCTGAAGAATAGCTATAGTGCAGAAATGCGCAATCTCGTGTGAGGCACTGGCCCCATAGTGTGCCTCCAGCTCTTCTTTCAGGCGCTGCAGCAATCCATCTCCTTCCTCTTTTGAGAGGTCCGCCAAATAGGATAAAGAAGCAACTCTGTTCAGCCATTCTTCATTGGTAAAATGGACATCATATGGAAGCGCATACAAATCTTTCAGCCCGAACCCTGCCTCTTCCCACTCACGGAACCACTCTACAGGAAATCCATTGATTCTTTGGCTTGACTCTGCCTTGCTTCCGGCAGGTTTAAGCTCTGCTCCTTCTTTCTTCAAAAAATCAAAAGTGATTTCCACAAGCCTTTGGTCTGTCTTGAATCCTGTATCTGCCACAATCAGGTGACCCTTCGGCTTAAGAATCCTGGTAATTTCCCTGAGGGCTTCTTCCCTGTCAAACCAGTGCCAGGCACGGAGCACCGTCGCCATATCATACTCAGCCCCGTCAAGGCCTGTATTTTCTGCAGTTCCTTTTTTATAAGGGATTTCAAGATACTTGTCCCGGCTGATCCCGGCGGCTTCCTGTAGAAGCTTTTCTGAGGGATCGATTCCGACAGCGTCTGCTTTGCGGAAAATCAGCCTCCTAGTCAGCGCTCCTGTCCCGCAGCCCAGATCAACCACTTTTTTGCCGGTAAAATTAATATTTCTTAGATGAAGGCTATCAAACAGACTATTTGGAACATCGTTCCGGGAACGTGCATATTCACTTGCCCTGTTTCCAAAATCAACAATACCCATTCCGCCACATCCTTTTTCAAAATATTAGGAATTTAAATCGGGGTATGCTCATTATATGGTAGAATGAAAGCAATTACAATTTCTCTCACTTTATTTCTGCTGTAAGGCTGGCAGAAAGGAGGATTTATGAATTTTGCTATTCTTGCAGCCGCCTATTTGATCGGCTCGATTCCAACCGCCCTTCTGATTGGCAGGTGGCTGTTCCAAATCGACATACGCGAGCATGGCAGCAATAATCCCGGGGCAACCAACACCGTCCGGGTCCTTGGAAAGCGGGCCGGGATTGCCGTTCTTCTCATTGATGCAGGCAAGGGGGCACTTGCCGCAGGTCTGCCTCTCCTTCTTCATACTGACCTGGATCCGCTCTACACCGGACTGATTGCGGTTGCGGGCCACTGCTTCCCTATTTTCGCTGGCTTCCGCGGGGGCAAAGCCATTGCAACAACCGCAGGGGTGCTGCTGGTTGCCAATGCCTGGATGTTTCTGGCGGCCTATGCAGCGTTTGTCGGAGTCATTTATGCAACAAAATATGTATTTTTCGGTTCAATCTCTGTCGGAATTGCCCTTTTCATTTTTTCTTTATTTCAGCCCGGTTGGACCCATGAACTTATATTTTTCTTTTTTACAATCTTTCTGATCATCCTGCACCGTTCAAATATCTCAAACTTCCGCCAAAATAAAGAGCCAAAGATCAATGACAAAAACTTAAAGAATGACAGGATACCTGCGAAAAAAGGGCCGAAGCAGGCTTGAGAGCTGTGATGGCTCTCTTTTTTTTGTTGTATAAACAAGCCCGGTCCGCCTTCTGAATGGCAGATCCTTTGAATGAAAAAAATACCTGTTCATTTCCCAATCTGTCATATCCATTCCATTTCGGGTAGAATGGTAGAGGTTCACCCATATCCTATGGGCATCATCTCAATTTTTTTTGCAAAAGGAGTTACCTAAATGAAGGAAAAATTAAAAGCATACCGCTTTCCCATTATCCTGTTTGCTTCAATTATCATTGGAAGCATTATCGGGTTCGTTTTCGGAGAAAAAGCGGAAGTAATCAAGCCGCTTGGGGACTTATTCTTAAATCTCTTATTTATGTTAGTAGTACCGCTCGTCTTTTTCACAATCTCATCGGCTATCGCCAATATGAACAGCATGAAGCGGCTCGGAAAAATCATGGGCAGCATGATGGTTGTATTCATTGCTACAGGCATTATTGCCTCTATTGTAATGCTGGTTGCGGTAACAGCCTTCCCGCCGGCCCAGGGGACTGACATCCCTCTGACACAGCCGGAAAATACAGAAGAGCTGAGCCTGCCCGATCAGTTGGTCAAAACCTTTACTGTGCCTGACTTTATTGAAATCTTCTCCCGCAAGAATATGCTCGCTTTAATAGTCTTTTCAGTCCTGGTTGGGGTGGCTTCAGGCCTTTCTGGTGAAAAAGGACGCCCTTTCACAAAGTTTCTGGTCAGCGGTTCAGAAGTCTTTATGAGGCTGATCAATCTTGTCATGTATTATGCACCCATTGGACTTGGCGCTTACTTTGCGTCACTGATAGGCGTATTCGGTCCTGAACTTCTCGGAGATTATGCCCGTGCCGTAATCGTCTATTACCCTGCTGCCATTCTTTATTTCCTGATCGGCTTTACGCTTTATGCCTTTATTGCCGGGGGTCGCAAGGGAGTGGCCCGCTTTTGGAAAAATATCTTTTCCCCTGCTGCCACCGCTCTTGCCACTGGAAGCAGCGTTGGCTCATTGCCTGTTAACCTGCAGGCCGCCAAACGAATCGGCGTGCCTAAAGATATTAGGGAAACCGTTCTTCCGCTCGGCGCAACCATTCATATGGATGGCTCCTGCCTGGCGGCCATATTGAAGATTTCTTTTGTATTCGGCATTTTCAATATGGATTTCACTGGCCTGGATACCTTTTTAACAGCAATTGGCATCTCGCTGCTTGCAGGGACAGTCATGAGCGGTGTGCCAGGAGGAGGCTTTATTGGCGAGATGATGATCATCACACTTTACGGCCTGCCAATCGAGGCGCTTCCGATCATTTCAGCAATCGGCGTAGTGGTCGATCCGCCAGCCACTGCCGTCAATGTCACCGGAGATACCGTTTCCAGCATGCTTGTAACTAAACAGCTGGAAGGGAAAGACTGGATGGATAAACACTTTGAAAAAGAAGAGGAAGCTATCATTTAACACCATGCCCCCTGAATGAAGGGGGCATTTCTCATGTTATAATGAACCAAAAAGTATACAGGAGGTACTCAATGAATTCTATCTTGATTGCAAGCACTGCCGTCCTGATGGATGGCCGGCTGCTCATGATTAAGGAACATAAAAATGCGGCTGGTCCCACCTGGAATTTCCCCTCCGGCCATGTGGAGCCCGGGGAAGATATAATTGCGGCCGCCCGGCGGGAAACAAAAGAAGAAACAGGGCTGGATATTAAAATTGCGGAATCGGCAGGAATCTTCCAGTTTACCAGCAGGACAGGCCACCCTATTCTCCTTTTTCAATTTCTTGCTGAATTTGCCGGCGGCACTATTAAATTAGAAAATGGGATGACAGAATATAAATGGATGACAGCTCAGGAAATTCTCAGCATGGACGATAACGGGCTGCGGGAGCCCGGTGTAATCAAGCAAATAGCCCGCTCTATACTGAAACAAAGTTATATCCCTCTCTCTTTCTTTCATACCATCTCTTAATTTTTACTTTTTTTGGAACTTTTTCTTTCTTTAATCGTAAAAAAAGAAGCATGGGGGCAAGCCGGCCAACTTTGAAACACACATCCTTCCATACGCCGCTTCCTCTAATAATGGAAAGGAGATGAATTCATGAAACGTTTTGCCATCATCCTTGCTGCTTCCTTGACCATCCAGGCCCTGCTGCTTTTCTCCATCTGGCATTTCTTCTTTTCCGGCTATGGCCTGATTGATTTCTCATTCTTATTTTCCGCTCTGTGGTTTGCTTTCGTCTTGTTTTTTTCCAGCACAGGCGATGCTTGGACCAACAGAGTCATCGCCAGTTCATTCATGAACCACCGGGATACAGGGCACAGGGAAGCCAGAGAAATGTTCCACATCAGAGTCAATCCCCTGCTCGCATCCTCCCTGCTTATGCTCGCTGCTTCCCTTGGATTTTCTTTTTTGTTCTCTTGAACAGAATACAAATAAAGCTGCCGCTGAGATGCGGAAGCTTTATTTGTAATTGAGAAGCCAGCCGGGCTGCCTGCTATACTTTTAATATGGGCGGCTATTCTTTGCTGCCTTTATTGAAGTTTAGCTATAATGCTTGCCGCCACATCATGCCAGACCTGTTCATCTTCCTGGTATGCCGCTTTCATCTTTTTAAACATGATGCCTTGTTTTTCTTTGAAGTCTTCACTGTCGGCTGATGGAAGCTTGGCCCGTTCATTGTCGACAAAGGCCTGAACGGTCTCTGCCCGCGGGCCCCATACAGCCTTTTCCTGTCCGTCTCCATCGATGAAGATAAAAATAGGAATTGAACGTGCCGTTCCATTGGTTAAATACTGATCCATCAGCTCAAGATTTTCATCCCGCAGAATGAACCTTGTCTCCATATCCGTCTCTCTTGCTATATGCATAAGGATCGGAATATTAAGCATCGCATCCCCGCACCAGTCCTCTGTCAGGACAATCACTTTTAATCCGTTTCCCTTCACATTCCCCAGCTTGGCCTTTTCCTCTTCTGTAAGAGAAAACTTATTTTCTATGCTTTCCATCTCCTGCTTATTAACACTCATACCTTCCACATATTCAGAGAAGGTCAGTCCCTTCGCAAACCAGTCTTTCAATTCCATACAAGCACTTCCTTTCCTATCAATATTGATTAATTGGCTATTGCATCTCTTATTTATTCCCTGCGAATACAGTACAATCCTTTTTTTGCCGGACTTTGCCGCATTTCATCCTTTCCTGGGAAATAAAGAGGAAGTTTGTCTAAACAGACCAGCAAATTTCCCCATAATAAATAGAAACCGCTGGATTTCCCCAGCGGCTTATTCTCTATCGTTTTGTTATTTCCTGCATCAGCAGCTTGTTGATCATTTGGGGATTAGCCTGTCCCTTGGAGGCTTTCATGATCTGCCCGACCAGGAACCCGGTTGCTTTTTGTTTGCCTGCCTTGAAGTCATCGATCGATTGCGGATTTGCATCAAGTGCATCTGTCACATATTGAAGGAGCGCTCCTTCGTCAGAAATCTGGACGAGGCCCTTCTCCTTGACGATGGCTTCCGCGGTCCCGCCATTTTCGATGAGCTCCTTGAAGACCTTTTTAGCGATTTTGCTGGAGATTGTCCCGTTTTCAATCAGCTTGATCATCCCGGCCAGGTTCTCCGGTGTCAGCTTTACATCAGCCAGCTCTTTCTGCTCCGCATTCAAGTAGGCAGACACTTCACCCATCAGCCAATTTGATGCCTGCTTGGCGTCCGCTCCTGCTTCGACCGCTGCCTCGAAGAAGTCAGCTGTCTCCTTTGTTACCGTCAGAACTGCAGCATCATAAGCAGGGAGGCCAAGCTCTTCTACATAACGCTTTTGCCTCGCGTCCGGCAGCTCCGGAATCTCGGCACGGATCCGGTCCTTCCACTCCTGGTCAATGTAAATATCCGTCAGATCAGGTTCAGGGAAATAGCGGTAATCATCAGAACCCTCTTTTACACGCATAAGCAGGGTCGTATTAGTAGACTCGTCATAACGGCGGGTTTCCTGCTGGATCGTACCTCCGGCAAGAAGCACCTCCTCCTGGCGCTTTGCTTCATACTCAATCCCTTTTCTGACAAAGTTGAAAGAGTTCAGATTTTTCAGCTCGGTCTTGGTGCCGAATTCCTCCTGGCCAACTGGCCTGATGGAAATATTCGCATCACATCTGAGCGATCCTTCTTCCATTTTACAATCAGAAACACCCGTATATTGAATAATGCTTTTCAGTTTTTCGAGATAAGCATAGGCTTCATTGGCTGTCCTGATATCAGGCTCTGACACGATTTCAATCAGCGGGGTTCCCTGGCGGTTGTAATCGCAGAGGGAATAGCCTTTTTCATGATTCAGCTTGCCGGCATCCTCTTCCAGATGGATCCGGGTGATTCCGATTTTTTTCTTATATCCGTCTACTTCTATTTCAATCCAGCCATGCTCACCAATCGGCTTATCAAACTGTGAGATCTGATAGGCCTTTGGATTATCCGGATAAAAATAGTTTTTGCGGTCAAATTTCGTTACATCAGCAATTTGGCAATTCAGCGCCATGCTCGCTTTCATCCCGTAATCGACCACTTTCCGGTTAAGCACCGGCAGCACGCCGGGATAGCCGAGTTCCACAACGCTTGTGTTTGTATTGGGTTCCGCCCCGAAATGGTTCGGGCTCGCGGAAAAGATTTTCGAATCTGTTTTTAATTCAACATGGACCTCAAGTCCAATAACCGTTTCATAGTTCATGTCTGTTTCCCCCTTACAGTCCCGGCTTTTGCTTATGGAAGTCAGTTGCCTGCTCAAAGGCATGGGCTGTTCTGTAGATCGTGCTCTCGTCAAAATACTTGCCGATGATCTGCAGTCCGAGCGGCATGCCATTCGAATATCCGCACGGAACCGAAATGGCAGGCGCACCTGCCAGGTTAACAGGGATAGTTAATATATCATTGGCATACATAGTCAGCGGATCGTCTATATTCTCCCCGATATTGAATGCCGGAGTCGGCGCTGTAGGCCCGATGATGACATCATAAGATTGAAATACCTCTTCGAAATCCTTTTTAATTAAAGTGCGGACCTTTTGTGCTTTTTTATAATAAGCGTCATAATAGCCTGAGCTTAAGGCGAAGGTTCCGAGCATGATCCTTCTTTTCACCTCATCGCCGAAGCCCTGGGCGCGCGACTTTTTGTAAAGCTCCATCAATGTTTCAGCATCCGGAGAGCGGTAGCCGTACCTGACACCGTCAAAGCGGGCAAGGTTGGCGGACGCTTCTGATGATGAAAGCAGATAATAGGCAGCCAGAGCATACTTGGAATGCGGGAGGGATACTTCTTCCCATACAGCTCCCAGATTCTCCAGCACCTTAAGCGCATCGAGGACTGACTGGCGGACTTCTTCATCCACACCTTCAGCAAGGTACTCTTTTGGCACAGCGATTCGCAGACCCTTCACATCTCCGGTCAGGGCGCCGGCGTAATGATCGACAGGAACATCTGCTGAGGTAGAGTCATTCGGGTCCAGACCGGAAATCGCCTGAAGAAGGTAAGCATTATCTTCAACATTCCTGGTTATTGGGCCGATCTGATCAAGGGATGAGGCAAACGCAACAAGACCGAACCGGGAAACACGCCCATAGGTAGGCTTTAACCCAACCACTCCGCAATAGGAAGCAGGCTGTCTGATGGATCCCCCTGTATCTGACCCAAGGGCAAAAGGCACTTCCCCTGCTGCGACCGCTGCAGCCGAGCCGCCTGAAGAGCCGCCTGGCACTTTCTCAAGATTCCATGGATTGCGGACATTTCCGAATCCTGAATTCTCGTTTGAGGAACCCATCGCGAATTCATCCATATTCAGTTTTCCAATCGTGATGGTCTCGGCATTATGTAAATGATCCATAACAGTCGCATTATAGATCGGGTCGAAATCTTCGAGGATCTTGCTGGCACTGGTGGTTCTCAGTCCCTTCGTGACAATATTATCTTTAATGCCGATCGGCATGCCAAAAAGGAGGCCCTTCGATTCTTCCGTGCCCAGCCTTTCGTCTAAGCACTTTGCCTGCCGCCGTGCTTCTTCCTCATTCAAGGTCAGGAATGCCCCCACTTGGCTGTCTACTTCCCCAATCCGCTTAAAAGACTGCTCAACCAGATCAGATACGGAAATTTCTTTTTTATGTAAAAGTTCATGGAGCTCTGAAACTTTATGATCAAACAAACTCATTTGTCTTCCCCCTATTCCAGTATGGATGGCACCTTAATTTGCCCATCCTGGTGGTCCGGCGCGTTTTTCAGCACTTCCTCCTGCGGCAGCCCTTTTTTCGCGATATCTTCCCGGAATACATTCTTGATATCCAGTACATGGGAAGTTGGCTCAACCTTCTCTGTATCAAGTTCACTAAGCTGCTCTGCAAAAGAAAGCATTTTTTCCAGCTCTTTTTGCATCCGCGCTGCTTCCTCATCCGAAATCTCCAAACGTGCCAGGTGGGCTACATGCCTGACCTGATCTTCTGATATTCTAGACATCTCTGTCACCTCCAAATATTTTAAAAATGCTATAAGTATAGATAGAATCATATCAGACTCCAGCGCTTTAAAGCAATTGCCGAAAGTAGTGGAATATATGGCGGCCGCAGTGAAAAGCTAAGGCGCCTGGATATCCCAGACGCCTTTACCCTTGTTCTAAATATTGCATTCATCCGGTTTCATCCTGTACCTTCCTGTCCGGATGACTTGGACACTCCGCGGCTGCTCGCATAGCGGCCGGCGATGCAAAGAAAAATCAGGACCGGTACAGTAAGCAGACCTGTTGCAAATAATCCGGCCTGGATGGAAATCGAAAACGCGATCCAGCCAACAAGCGGCCCCCCTGCAATCTGTCCGATTGCATCAAGCTGTCCGAACAGTGAAAGCATGGTGGCCCTTCCCTTTGGCTCAAGCATTTGATTAAGCCAGATGCTGTAAAGCGGGCTGTTAAGGCCTCTCAGTGTAAAACTGGCCCAATAAGAGGCAAGGGCAAGCCAAAGCTCCCCGCTAAGCGCAAAAATCAGTGTGCTGGCCGCGAGAGCTCCGTTCACGAGGAGCAGCAGGCGGACATATGTCTGCTCCCCTTCCCCATTCAGCCTCCTGCTGATCCACTCGACCACCCCGATATTCAGAAGCAATGCAATCCCATTGATCAATCCGAACCAGAGAACTGCAGAGCTCCCGGCAAGCTGAATATCCTCCAGAAAATGGGCAGCCCACAGCCTGTCGAAACCTTCGCTTGCGAGCCCCCACATAAGGGCAATGCCAGCCATGCCGGCAAGAACCGGATGGCCCTTCACTGTCCTGTATCCTTTGTGTATGGCTCCGGCAAGCTGCCGGAGCTGGGATGATTCTTCACGCTCCAGCTTTTCAAATCGTTCTTCAGGCATCCGAAACCAGAGCCAGACAGCCAATATAATGAAAGAACCGCCCGCAATCAGAATCGCTGCCTGAACTGAAAAGAGCATGGATATAGTCATGCTTGCTATGATACCGGCAATTTTGCCAATAGAGGCAATCTGCGATCCTTTTAGAAAAACCTTATCAAGACCTTTTCCTTCCACTTCGTCGGCAATCCATGCTTCTTCCGCACCGCTGAGAAATGTGTAGCCCAGGCCCCAGACAGCATAAGCTGATGCGATTCCCCAAAATGCAGGCACTGCCCCCTCCAGAAGATGGGCCAGTCCGAGCAGGATCGTTCCTATGATAACGGATTTCTTTCTGCTGACATGATCGGCTATGACTCCTGTCGGCACTTCAAACAGCACAATGGACAATTCCATAATCGTCCCGATCAGGACAAGCTGGAGCGGATTAAGCCCAGCCTCCACAACAAAATAAATCGCATTTACGGTAAAAATGACTTGAAATAAAAATGCCCGAATTCCCGTCAGCCTATAATATACTTTTTTTGCCTCCATTGCCCTTCCTCCGCTTCTCCTTCTTAATAAAAACTAAGAAAGTCTGAAACGGAGATCTCGTGACAAGCTCCCCGTCCCAGACTAGGAAACAAGCACCTTGATTGTCATATTGAACTCCTCCTTGTATGCTGGCATTTGCTGCCTGATAAAACTATTATACGGGCTGAATCCAATAAGGCACACCTGTTTTTTTACAATTCCTTCTATTCATTTTTTTCAGTTATAATAGAAGGTGAATCCATTTAAGGAGAGGTTTTAGATGAAGCTATTTCGATTTGATTCAGCCGGCAAAGAGGTTTCAAAATTTGGCAGCCTGAACAGCTATTATTCTCTTTTATCCAGAGAAATCACGGTTACGGTAGGCTGCATGCATCTGAAGGAGGACAGCGTCCTTGGCATGCATCCTGCGGCCTGCCCGCAGCTTTTCTTGATTGTTTCGGGGGAGGGCTGGGTAAGGATTGCAGATGGAGAGCGAATAGCTGTAGGTCCTGGAACGGCTGTTTTCTGGGAAGATGGGGAAGAACATGAATCCGGCTCTGCTCTTGGCATGACCGCCTTTATTATTGAAGGCCCCGGACTTGAGCCTTCTTCGCAGCTTCAGCCTCTCTGAAGAACAAAAGCGCAAGCACCTTGATCACCCTTAAGGAACGCAGACTAGGAACGCCGCGTCCTGTGGCAACGTCTGCATGGCCAGCTTCCTGGGGGCCTTAAGACGAACCTCCCGGAAAGGCGTTCTTTGCCTTTTTGGGAGGTTTAGCTTGTGAACTTGGCGCAGCTGCTGGACGTGGATCAAGGATTGATAATATTCCACAAGACTTACAATTTTTAAATTTCCTGCACAATAAGGAAGCCCGCTCTGTTAATCCGGGCGGGCTGTTCCTTCCAGAAGAGGCTCGTACATCATAATGGCATGGTTCTCTGTTACATATTCGTCTTCATAAAGCCTTCCCTGCCGGTTATAGGACCTGCGGAAGATTTCATTATGGCGGACATATCCGCCCCAGTATGCAGGCGTGATGGCATGGCTCCGTTCATACACCATATACGTGTATAAAGGCTCTGAAACTGTCCGCCACTCGCCGCATAAATACTCATCCGTCAGATACAGGATCAGCTGATAAGGCTCTTCAGTATGATTGGTAATTTGCAGGTCCAGATAATTATAGGCACATGTGGCGCCGCTCCCAAACGGCTGGGTGCGGTTTGAGTCCGGGAATACATCATAGCTGTGGCGGTGCCTTTCTGTCACTGTCAGCGGAGTATGCAGTGTCATCCAATAAATCAGATTGGAAAGCTGGCAGAGACCTCCCCCCGTTCCCATCTTAAAGCTGCCGCAATGAAGAATCATGCCGGGCTGGTATCCTTTTCTGGCAGTCGGCCTGCCTATAAGCTTCCAGTAGCTGAATGTTTCCCCGGGATAAATGACAATCGAGTTCAGACGCTCAACCGCAATTTTCAGGTTTTTGATTTTATTATATTGATAGGCCATGTCTACGTCCTTCAGCTTTCTGAGAAGGGGGGTCTGGTGCCTGAACACCGGATATGGCAGAGCGGCTGCTTCTTTTTTGCTGCTGTATGTACGGGCTTCTGCCAGCCAGCGGCCATATCTTTTCCAGGTGTAAAACCACGTGCCGGCTCTAATTCTTAAGTCTGAACGTTTTTTGGGGCGCAATTCGGCAATATTCATCCATGACACCTCGCTTAAAAATAAATCAAAAGGGATAGCATTCATATGGGGTCTGTTCATTTCCGTTCCAGGCACTTCGCTTTCCGCGGGGCGACGCTGAGCCTCCTCACGCTGCGCGCTGCGGGGTCTCAGCATTGCCGCTGCTATCCCACAGGAGTCTACGTGCCTTCCACTCCAATAAACAGAGGCTCCTAAACTATTACTTTCTTAACCAAAAATAGAGTATGAATGTCTCCATTCCATGAAAGACTCAAGGATGTATTCCCAAGGAGGATATAAAAATGATCAGAACAGCTTCAAAAGCAATCATTATACAGAATGGCTGCCTGCTTGCCATCAAGATGCATGACAGCGGGGAGGATTTCTATGTCCTTCCGGGGGGCGGCCAGGAAAACGGTGAAAATCTGCATGCCAATCTGCAGCGCGAATGCCTGGAAGAAATCGGCGTACCTGTCGAGATCGGCAGCCTGCTGTTTGTACGTGATTATATCGGCAGCAATCATGGTTATGAACCCCACGCAGGACAGCATCAAGTAGAATTCTTTTTTGCCTGCTGCATCCAGGACGGAGGCTCTCCGGCATCAGGAAGCATCCCGGATAAAAATCAGGTTGGAATTGAATGGCTTCCCCTAAAAGAATTGGCAGACTGCCCTTTATTTCCTGCCCCCATCAGGGAGCTGATCATCAGGCATGCAGATGGTGAAACAGGGCTGCCTGTTTATATGGGGGATGTCAATTGACTGAAGAAATAGTTTTGGAAAATACTTCTTAATTTTAACATAAAATGCTGAGGACCATCGGCCTCAGCATTCTTTAATTACCTTTGAAAAATTTCTTCAAAAAACCAGCCACTCCCTTTTTTGCCTTTTTCTCAGGAGCTTCCTTTCCAGCCTTGTCACTGCTGATATAAATCTCTTCCTTATCTATCGCATGATCATAAGCAAGGACAAGACCGATTTCCGTATTGTGCTCTTTGTTTGTAACAATGGTATATTCGACTCCGAATTTTGACGCGAGCTTAATATACTTGGACAGATAAGAGTAATTCATGTTCCCGTTTAAGTATAGATGGGCAGACGGGTTCTCCTTCAGCGCAGCTTCAACCTCACGGTGCGTCCCTTCCCTTCTGACTTGGGGCTGGGTGAGTGCAATCACAACCCGCTCCCTGATCGTTCCGAGGAATTTTCTTCGTTCATCCGGTTTTGTCTGCTTCTGCCCATACATTCCCTGCTTCACATAATCATCCACATTTTGGGGCATCTCCACACCTCCTCTAGTATGAGCCTACTATTATGTATGTAAATTTGTCTAAGATTGTGATGCTCCTCTTTTTACTATTCCTTTTCCCGGATAAAAAAAACCCTCCTTTGCCCAAGGAGGGAAATCAAAATGCTATTGGGACACCGTAAACTGATCTTCCTCAGTCGAACCCTTTAGCGCAGTTGTTGAGGATGTGCCTCCGGAAACAACCATGGAAACCTGGTCAAAATAGCCTGTGCCCACCTCGCGCTGATGGCGGGTGGCCGTATAGCCGAATTCCTCGCTGGCGAATTCTCTTTGCTGCAGCTCGGAATAGGCAGCCATCCCCCTGTCTTTATAGCCCCGTGCCAGTTCAAACATGCTGTGGTTCAAAGCATGGAATCCTGCCAGTGTGACAAATTGGAATTTATAGCCCATGCTGCCGAGCTCTTTTTGGAATTTCGCTATTGTTTCATCATCCAGCTTTTTCTTCCAGTTGAATGAAGGTGAGCAGTTGTAGGCAAGCAATTTTCCCGGGAACCTTTCATGGATGGCTTCTGCAAACCTTCTCGCCTCCTCCAGATCCGGTTCGGATGTCTCACACCAAATCAAATCCGCGTAAGGGGCATAGGCAAGCCCGCGGGCGATGGCCTGATCAAGCCCTGCCCTGGTCCGGAAAAAGCCTTCCGGTGTCCTCTCACCCATGATGAACGGGTGATCATATGGATCAACATCACTTGTGATCAAATCAGCCGCATTGGCATCTGTCCGTGCCACCAGCACAGTCGGGACATCCATTACATCTGCCGCCAGCCTGGCAGCGATCAGATTTTTTACAGCTGTCTGTGTCGGCAGGAGCACCTTTCCGCCAAGATGGCCGCATTTCTTTTCTGAGGAAAGCTGGTCTTCAAAATGGACACCAGCCGCTCCTGCCTCAATCATCCCTTTCATCAGCTCAAATACATTCAGCTGCCCCCCGAAGCCGGCTTCTGCATCGGCAACAATCGGGGCAAACCAGTCAATAGAATGGTCACCTTCGCTGTGTGTAATCTGATCAGCCCGCTGCAGCGCCTGATTGATCCGTTTGACCACCTGCGGAACACTGTTGGCAGGATAAAGGCTTTGATCAGGGTACATATGGCCTGAAAGATTGGCATCTGCCGCCACCTGCCATCCGCTCAAATAAATCGCCTTCAGACCCGCTTTTACCTGCTGGACCGCCTGATTGCCTGTCAGTGCTCCCAGTGCATTCACAAAATCTTCCTCATGAACCAGATTCCACAGCTTATCGGCGCCCCTTCTGGCCAATGTGTGTTCAATTTGAACCGTCCCTCGGAGCCTTAATACATCCTCCGCAGAATAAGGACGCTCAATTCCCTTCCACCGATCCTCCATTTCCCACTTCTCCTGAATTGCTGCAGCTGTGTTAGTAACCACTCCAACTCCTCCTTTATGTTATAATACAGATAATTATTTACATTTTGTATTATATAACAGCTGTCGGGAGATTGAAAAGAGTTTTTGTTAAATTTTCTGAAACTTTCCGCAAAAAAAAAGCTGATGAGAGATCTCATCAGCTTTTTTCCCGTTTATTCCCGATCGCTCTCTACTGCTTCTTCAAATTCTTCCCTGATCACCTTGTCCGGCTGATTGCCGATAAGGCTGAAGATTATAATGGCCAGAAGAGCGAGGAAGAAGCCAGGGACAATTTCATACAGCTCAAACGGGATGATTTCTTTATCAGTCAGCTGTTTCCAGACGACCACCGTGATGGCACCGGTAAGCATACCTGCAAGAGCGCCGTTGCGTGTCATACGTTTCCAATACAGGGACAAAAGAACAACCGGACCGAATGCAGCGCCGAATCCGCCCCATGCATAGCTGACCAGATCGAGGATCGAAGCCCCTCCGTTTTTCGGATTGCCGGTATAAGCCAGTAGAATTGCAATCAATGCAATGACGATGACACCGATGCGCCCGACCCAGACAAGCTCTTTATCACTCGCATTTTTGCGGATGATGCCTTTATAAAAGTCCTCCGCCAAAGCACTCGATGATACAAGCAGCTGGGAATCAATCGTACTCATGATGGCTGACAGGATTGCAGCCAGCAGGATGCCTGATACCCATGGATTAAACAGAATATCGGCGAAGAAAATGAATACCTTTTCGCTATTATCCACGTCTCCCTGGATCAGGGGGTTTTCCGCAAATGACGGAATTCCTACAAGACCGACCAAAATGGCGCCGATAATGGAAATGGTCATCCAGGACATCCCATAAAAACGTGCTTTAGGAATTTCCTTTGTAGATCTGATGGCCATAAATCGGGTAATGATATGCGGCTGACCGAAATAGCCAAGCCCCCAAGCCATCAGAGAAACGATTCCCAGGCCTGACATCGTATCAATTGGATCCAGATAAGACGGATCGATGGACCGGACTGTATCAATCGTTTCTCCCCACCCGCCAAGCTTTGCGAAAGCCACAATCGGTACAATCACAAGTGCCAGGAACATCAGAAGGCCCTGGAAAAAGTCAGTCCAGCTGACAGCCAGGAAGCCGCCAAGGAAAGTATAGGAAATGATGACAATCGCCCCAATCAGCAGAGCTGTATTATACGTCATCCCAAAGGTCTCCTGGAAAAGCAGGGCTCCTCCTACCAGACCCGATGAAGCATAAAAGGTGAAAAAGATTAATATGACGAGAGCGGATATAACACGGAGAAGCCGTGATCCATCCTTAAAGCGGTTTTCGAAAAAGTCGGGGACTGTGATGGAGTCATTCGCAACCTCCGTATAGGCACGCAGCCTGGAAGCAACAAATTTCCAGTTGAGATAAGCACCAATAATTAAGCCTACACACATCCAAATAGAATCAAGTCCTGTTGTATAAGCAAGGCCCGGGAGTCCAAGCAGCAGCCAGGAGCTCATATCAGAAGCACCAGCACTAAGGGCCGTCACTCCAGGCCCAAGGCTTCTACCTCCGAGAACATAGTCAGACAGATTGCTTGTCAGTTTATAAGAAATAAGTCCAATTGCAAGCATTCCAATTAAATACACAATAAAAGTAATTAACGTAGCCGTTTCCATTGTTTTAAAGCATTCTCCTTTCCATAACTAAGATATTTAAATACGAGCATCATTTTCTATGCAGTATTTCTGCAACCTTATGCAGGGATCATCATTTGAAAAAATACTGAAAGAAAACAATCCTCACTCCCGCCGTTTAACAGCCGTTAATAAGCTTAACACAGATACATAATCAGAACAGGGAGAAAATTCAGTTTTCCGTAATGCCTTTTATATTTATTCACTAAATCTGCATATATAATTAAGAAAACGGTTATACACGAGTATCTATTCATCTAAATTTATAAAATTAAGTCATCATTTTCTCTGGAATATAAAAAAGCAGGCCATAATAGCCTGCCATTCAATAGATGAATTTTTTCAATCAAAAGAGGATGCCTTTGCCTTTTCAAACTCTTCTTCAATTTCCTTATCCGGTGAAGAAGATGCCAGACTGAAAATAATAATGGCTGCAGTACATACCAGAAAGCCAGGAACAATTTCATATAAATCAAAGATGCCGCCCTTCAATTTTTCCCAAATGACAACAGTGGCAGCTCCGGAAATAAGCCCTGCGAGTGCCCCATTCCTTGTCATTCGCTTCCAGAAAAGCGACAGGATAATCACTGGACCGAATGCCGCGCCAAATCCGCCCCACGCATAGCTCACAAGATCAAGGACAGAGCTTTCCGGGTTCATGGCAAGAATGATGGCAATCAGGGCAATCACAATGACCGAGATCCTGCCGACCCATACAAGCTCCTTTTCTCCGGCTCCCTTCCTGAAGACTGCCTTATAGAAATCTTCGGCCACAGCACTTGAGGACACAAGCAGCTGGGAATCAATTGTACTCATAATCGCTGAAAGGATCGCAGCAAGAAGAATGCCAGAGATCCAAGGATTGAAAAGCAGAGAGCTAAAATCCATAAAGACGGTTTCCGAATCCTTTAACGGCGTATCCGCAAAATAAGCAATGCCTGCAAAACCAGTAAATATAGCACCAAACAGCCCTGCAATCATCCATACCATCCCGATCAGCCTTGCCATCGGAACATCCCTGGTTGATCTCAATGCCATAAAACGGGTGATGATATGCGGCTGCCCAAAGTAACCGAGGCCCCAGGCCATTGAAGATATGATCCCGATTGCAGTAGTGCCGGCAAAAACATCCAGGCCGTCCGGCTTAATGCTTCCCACCTTATCAACAGCCTCACTCCATCCGCCGACTTCGCTGATGGCCGCTATCGGGACAATGAGAAGAGCAATGAACATCAGGATTCCCTGCACAAAGTCAGTCCAGCTTACTGCGAGAAAGCCGCCAAGGAAAGTATAGGAAATGATGACAATGGCTCCGATCCACAAGGCTGCTTCATACTGCAGACCAAAGGAATTTTCAAACAGCTTGCCTCCTGCCACCATTCCTGATGAAGCATAAAAGGTAAAAAATAATAAAATAACAAATGCAGAAATCACCCTCAGCACTTTTGAATGGTCCCTGAAGCGATTCTCAAGATAATCAGGAATCGTAATGGAATTTCGTGAAACCTCTGTATAGGCCCTCAGCCTTCTTGCAACAAACTGCCAGTTCAAATAAGCGCCTGCAGATAGGCCGATGCAGATCCAGACAGCAGAAAATCCTGAAACATAGGCCGCGCCCGGCAATCCCAGGAGAAGCCAGCCGCTCATGTCAGAGGCCCCGGCGCTTAGCGCTGCTACACCCGGCCCCAGGCTCCTCCCGCCTAAAACATAATCAGACAGATTGCTGGTCATCCGGTAAAAAAACAGGCCAATTGCCAGCATCCCGGCCAAATAGACAATAAAAGTAACCAATGTAGCCGTAGACATCATCTTTCCATTCTCCTCTCCGTAAAATACGTAACGATAGAAAGCAAAATCAATGCCGGCATCGGCACAAACAGCCAGAAAATCGTCATCCCGCTCAAGCCCATCTCCCGTCACCTCCATTTTTTTAGTAAAAGCCTCTTCATCAAACGATTGATTAATTCCTGTTCCACCCTCCTACCAAGCGGCTTTAAGAGGGTAAAACTAATAAAATTATACACAATTAATTTAATAGTATAAATATTAAGATAAAAACATGACTATCCTACTAGAAGAGCGCATGCGCCTTGATCACCCTTAGGAACGCAGACTAAGAACGCCACGTCCTGCTGCAACGTCTGCATGACCCGCATCCTGGGGCCTCAAGTCGAACCTCCCGGAAAGGCGTTCTTTGCCTTCTTGAGAGGTTCGTCTTGTGACCTCGAGGGGGTAGTCGCTGGAGCTGGACGTTGATCAAGAAATACTAATCATCCACAAGAATTACAATTTATAAATTCCTTAACAAGCACAAAAAGCCCGCATCCCATATTGGGATGCGGGCATGTCCGGCAGTCCGGATTAGTACATTTCAGAAGTTGTCTTCGCCTGCATATGCAGAAGGATATAATCAGGTCCTCCAGCTTTTGAATCTGTACCAGACATGTTGAAACCGCCGAATGGCTGGTATCCAACGATTGCTCCTGTACAGCCGCGGTTGAAATACAGATTCCCGACATGGAAATCTTCGCGCGCTTTCTGGATGTTTTCACGGTTCGTAGTGATGACCGCACCTGTTAAGCCGTACTCTGTATTATTGGCAATTTCCAATGCATGGTCAAAGTCTTTAGCCTTTGTAAAGCCTACAACCGGACCAAAGATTTCTTCCTGCATCAAACGTGCATCAGGAGCAAGGTCAGCGAACACAGTCGGTTTGATGAAGTAGCCTTTAGAGCTGTCCCCTTCTCCGCCTGTCATCAGCTTGCCTTCTTCTTTGCCGATTTCAACATAGCTCATAATCTTGTCAAATGCATTCTGGTCGATAACAGGACCCATGAAATTGCTCTTGTCTTCCGGGTTGCCCTGTGTCAGATCATTTGTCAGCTCAACCACGCGGTTAAGCACTTGATCGTACACATCCTCTACCACCACTGCGCGTGAGCAGGCTGAGCATTTCTGACCGGAGAAACCGAATGCGGAAGCAACGATTGACTGTGCAGCAAGCTCAAGATCTGCCTCTTTGTCAACAACAATTGTATCTTTTCCGCCCATTTCCGCAATCACGCGCTTCAGCCAGATCTGGCCATCATTCAACTTAGATGCACGTTCATTGATGCGCAGACCAACATCACGTGATCCTGTGAATGAAATAAAGCGAGTGTCCTTATGGTCAACCAGATAGTCGCCCACTTCTGCACCGCTTCCAGGTACAAAGTTCAGGACGCCCTTCGGAAGGCCTGCCTGTTCCATGACTTCAACGAATTTCGCTGCAACCACAGGAGTAGTTGAAGCCGGCTTCAGCAGTACAGTGTTTCCGGCAACAATCGCAGCCACAGTCGTACCAGCCATGATGGCAAGCGGGAAGTTCCAAGGTGAAATAACGATGCCCACGCCCAATGGAATATAATCATAGCGGTTATATTCATTCGGACGGCTGTTCACTGGCATGCCGTCTTTCACTTTCAGAGCTTGACGTGCATAGTACTCAAGGAAGTCAATTGCTTCCGCTGTATCTGCATCAGCCTCATTCCAAGGCTTGCCCGCTTCCTTTGTCAGCAAAGCAGAGAACTCATGCTTGCGGCGGCGGATAATCGCTGCTGCCTTGAAAAGCACATCAGCACGCGTCTCAGGCTTCACTTTTCTCCAAGTCTTAAAAGCTTCAACAGCGGCCTGCATTGCCTGCTCGGCATGCTCCTGCGTCGCCTTTGATACACGGCCGATCACTTCTTCTTTATTAGAAGGATTATAGGAAACTATTTTATCTTCAGTCGACACGCGCTCTCCGCCAATCAGCAGATCATAATCCTGGCCAAGATAGCCCTCAACAGTCTTTAATCCCTGCAGGTAGCCCTCGCGCTCTTCTTCAACAGAAAAATTAGTAAAAGGTTCATGCTTGTAAGGTTGTACCATTTATAACGCCTCCTATGTACTAAAACGTTTACATCCAGGTTCCATTTTAACATGACTTTCTATTTATCTCCAACATTCTGAGAAATGTTTATTTTTCCAAAAGTTCTGCAGGTTGTTATTTTAATATATAAATCCTTCCCTTTGTTTTTCCTTCTGGCTGTACATGATGGAGCAGCCGCCCTGCCAGCTGCAGGGATGAAACCTGCAAAAAATGCCTGGCCTCTCCGTTTGTAATTGCCGGCCCTATTAATAAGCGATAATCATCCAAAGCAGGCAAATGGCAATCCGCAGCTTTGAAATGGCATTGGGGACATAACCATGTTCCATGTGACCTTCCCATCGGAAGAGCTTGGCAGGATGGACAAAATACACCTGTAATAAGCTCAGCTTTCCTAATATCATATTGTTCAAGGATATCTGCATTTAGAGGGGTATGTTTCTTGAGGATCAGGCGGCTTAGCTTCTT
This sequence comes from Cytobacillus sp. T106, assembly GCF_040492155.1. Taxonomy (NCBI): domain Bacteria; kingdom Bacillati; phylum Bacillota; class Bacilli; order Caryophanales; family Bacillaceae; genus Cytobacillus; species Cytobacillus sp. T106. The sequence continues at coordinate 201,530 of NZ_JBEUMK010000004.1, forward strand.
CCATTGTTTATCATCCAGGCAGCTCTCTCTCTGGTTTAATTCAAGCTTCTTTATTTTAGCCGAAAGTGCTTCGCTATGAAGAATGATTTTGGAGATCGATTCGTTTTTGGGGCTTGTCTTCAATAGAGTGTATGGGCTGCTTATGACTATGAGGGATTCAATAGGAATGGGGGGATAGTTCTGCTTCCTGAGCCAGCTGGCCATGAGGGATTTATGTCGCTGAATCTGGATAAGCGGGTCAGGAAATGCTTCCTCCTTCTCGTTTTGCGTCCGGATCAGCTGCTGAAACACGGGATCAAAATACAAGGTTCCAGCCATATTCTTAACTTCAATAGTGACGATGAACTCTTTGGATAAGAGGAGGAAATCCATTTGGAAAAAATGCTCCTTTTCCTGCAGACGGATATCATGGAAAATTAAATACTTATCTTCCGGAAGAAAACCGAGCTGGTACTCTACCGAAAGCTCTCCTCTGTAACCGGCAAGCCCCTTCGCCAATTTTTCCTGGATAAGCTGGTATTTGGGGTGGCTTTGCGGCAGTCGCCGGTGAAGGGCCTGCAGCTTTTGCAGTTTTAAAGGCATTTCTATTTTTTTTAGAATCATAGGAAGCTCCTTTCTTATTTTCTAGTATTTATATACTTGGTTTGGGGGTGGAAATCCTGTTTTTATTGGGAAATTTGTTTGAGCTTTTGGAGAGGGGGGGGCAGGCGACCAGGAGGAGCAGCATATGAGTCATTCTCGGGAGTGGTTGGGCGGCTGGCGGGGCAGTTTGTATTACGGGGGCTTTTTTTGTAAATTAAATGAGCTTTTTTCTATAATTGCCTATTTTTCAGGCGATTTTTACATAAATGAGCCAGCGCGGACTTGCCAAGCTCTCTATTGGCTTATCAGCTCGTTTTGAAGTGAGGTCGAAGAGAGCTTTTTCATCATTTTAAGGCTTAATCTACCGAATCGGGTCTTTTTTCTACCGATTCGCAGAATAATTTCATTAATTCAGCTTGTTTTTTAATTAATTTACGAATTTTTCTACCAAATCACTCCTGACGGTCCTCTTATCGGGCTGAATCCACGCCCTCTGAAAGGCTCTCTGATAGCTCATTTTGAGGGGCTTTTTCACCATTCCGCAGCTTTTTCTACCGACTGGCGCCTTTTTCTACCGAACCGCGCAATCATTTAACCGATTGAGCTAACTTTTCTACCAAATCCACGCGTTTATCTGCCAACTCCCGCTCCCGCCCCACAAAAAAAACAAGCAGCCCCCCAACCGGCTGCTTGTCTCTTCTACTGCTGATAAATATGCACAAATGGTTCCTGGTCTCCGGCTTTCCGGACGATGAGTGCTTCCGGGCCGTTGACGGAGGTGACGCTGACCTGGACGGATATATAGTCAGGGAAATGCTTCATTACGAGTCCGGTCACATATTGGGTAAAGCCTATGCCTTCTGCTTTCCCGTAGAATTGAATCGGGATTTCAATGTTCAGCTCCTGGAGCTGATCCTGAGCATAGAAGGCTTTCCCGATGACCCCGTTGAAGTTCGGGAAGTATTTTTCGACGTCCTGCTTGAAGTTAAGGAATGAGGTGACGTCTTCCCTGTGATCTTCGGTGGCTCCAGGGGATGGGAATAGCACATATTCTTCATCTACGTTTTCCCAGCCGCCTAGCTTGCTGCTTCCTTTGTCCGCCTGGGCATAGGCAAAGAAAGTGCCAGGCACGACTGATTTATTGCTTTCCTGCTCGAAAAGGGCGATGGTGATCGGTACATTTTTAAGCTCGTCCATGCTGCGGAGTCTGCTTAATACCTGATCGGCAATCTGCTTTCCTTCTTTTTCAAGGGTGGCATGATCGATTTTTTTCTCAAAAACGTCTCCATACTCCACTGTTCTGTAGTAGTGAACAGAGTTCAATGCGAGACCGATGACGACTCCTCCGAGATAGGCTTTGCCATCTTCATTTACCAGGTGGTAGTTATGCTCAAGGATATGGGCCAGGTAAATCGGATTTCTTTCTTCCCTCGATTTGATGTCGCCTTTCTCGTCATCCACTGGATTCAGGCCAAGATTGTCTTTTTCCTCGAGATTCTTTTCCTTCAGCTGTGCGGCCGTATATTTGCGGCTCAGCCATTTGCTGACCATGTCTCTTTTTAGAAATTGGCCTTCCTGGAAAAAGTATTTATCGGTATCAAATGAATTTTGGGCCACCCTCATAAGGCCCGTCTCGAATTCATTCAGGTCATATCTTGTATTAATATTGTTGACTACTAGGCCGCGCGCTTCACTAGGCTTAAATGGCGACAATACCCGATAATACTGATCAGAAATCTTATAGTTTGGAATAATCGCATTCTCCTTTGAGTCATCCTGCTCCTGCACCACTTCCTCCTGCTTCTGGAAGTTTGGGGCGCAGCCTGTCAGCAAAAGGACAAGGGACAAGGCGATTATTGATGTTCTTCTCACTGCTTTTACACCTCTTAATTATTTAATTCTTCAACCAGCTGCTCCTCATTCCAAATATCAATTCCCAGGTCCTGGGCTTTCGCCAGCTTGGAGCCGGCATCCTCGCCTGCAATCAGGAGGTCCGTTTTCTTGCTGACGCTTCCGGAAACATTTCCGCCCAGTGCTTCGATCTTTTCTTTTGCTTCATTTCGGCTCAATATGGAAAGCTTGCCTGTCAGCACGATTGTCTTTCCTGCAAAGAACGAGTCGGAGTCCTCTGCCGCAACCGGCTTCGGCCCTTTGTATTCCATGTTGACGCCTGATTCTTTTAATTCGCGGATAAGCTCCTTCGCTTCTTCCTGCTCAAAGAATGCGACAATTGCGCCAGCCATTTTACCGCCGATTTCATTGATCGCCGTCAGATCATCTTCAGAGGCGGCCATCAGGTTATCCATGCTGCTAAAATGCTGGGCAAGCGTTTTGGCTGCCTTGGCGCCTACATGCCTGATTCCTAATCCAAACAGCAGCTTTTCAAGGGAGTTCTGCTTTGATGCCTCAATGGCCTGCACCAGATTATTGACTGATTTTTCGCCCATGCGCTCCATTCCGATCAAAGCTTCATGAGTGAGCTTATAAAGGTCAGCGACATCCTTGATCAGCTCTTTTGCAAACAGCTGGCTGACCACTTTTTCGCCAAGTCCGTCAATATTCATCGCATTCCGGGAGACAAAATGGATCAGCCCCTCACGGATCTGGGCCGGGCATTTCGGATTGATGCAGCGCAGGGCCACTTCACCCTCAAGGCGGACCAGCTCGCTTCCGCACTCCGGACAATGTGTCGGCATTATAAATTCTCGCTCTTCTCCTGTCCTCTGCTCAGCCAGCACATTGACAACCTCCGGGATGATATCTCCGGCTTTCTTGACGACGACCTTGTCACCGATCTTGATGTCTTTTTCACGGATCAGGTCTTCGTTATGAAGTGATGCACGCTGGACAGTTGTCCCGGCGACACGGACCGGTTCAAGCAGGGCTGTAGGAGTGACAACGCCGGTACGTCCGACGCTCAGCTCAATATCCCTTAAAGTGGTGACCACTTCTTCAGCAGGGAATTTATAAGCAATCGCCCAGCGCGGGCTTTTCGCTGTTGCACCCAGCTCTTCCTGAAGTGCAAGCGAGTCAACCTTGATGACGATTCCGTCTATATCGTAATCAAGGTTAGGCCGCTTCTCGGTCCAGCTGCTGACATATTCAATAACTTCTTCTATGCTGGCGCATTTTCTGCGCTCTTTGTTCGTCTTGAATCCGAGTGTTTCCAGATAATCCAGTCCGGCACTGTGGGATTCTACACCTGTATCGCCAGTGTTTGATATCCCGTATAAAAAGATATCAAGATTTCGGGAAGCGGCGATGCGGGGATCGAGCTGGCGAAGGGAGCCTGCAGCCGCATTGCGCGGATTTGCAAACGGCTCCTCGCCCCGCTCTTCTTTCCCTTTATTCAATGCTTCAAAGGAACGGCCAGGCATGAATGCTTCCCCGCGCACCTCGATGGATACAGGCTCTGAAAGGCGGAGGGGAATGGAGCGGATTGTCCGCAGGTTTACGGTGATATCCTCTCCGATCGTCCCGTCCCCCCTTGTCGCACCCTGGATGAACAGCCCATCCTCATATTTCAGGGCGACGGCCAGGCCATCAATTTTCAGCTCGCACACATAAGAAAGATTTTCTCCTGCAGTCTGCCGCACCCGGCGGTCAAAGCTGCGCAGATCTTCTTCGTTGAAGGCATTGCCAAGGCTCAGCATAGGTGTTTGGTGCTCGACCTTTTCGAACATATCGAGTATTTCGCCGCCGACCCGCTGGGTAGGGGAATCAGCGGTTTTCAGCTGAGGATGTTCATTTTCAAGCTCCATCAGCTCTTTCAGAAGCCGGTCATACTCAGAATCCGGCACTGACGGCTTATCAAGGACATAATATTCATAGCCATATTGATTCAGCAGATTATGCAGTTCTTTTACTCTTGCTTCGGCATTTTGAAGGTCCATATTTTCCAGCCCTTTCATTAGAAAAGCGCAAGCGCCTTGCTCCCTAAAGGAACGCAGACTAAGAACGCCACGTCCTGTGGCAACGTCTGCATGACCCCCATCCTGGGGGCCTCAAGACGATCCTCCCTAAAAGGCGTTCTTTGCCTTTTTGGGAGGATTGGCTTGTGACCTCGAGGGGGTAGGCGCTGGAGCTAGACAGTAATCGAAGATAAAAAATAAACTTTCTTACCTTTAGAAAAACTCGGCCGCTGCCCGCCTCCAATTAGGCCAGGCAGCTCCGCAGCAATTATGCTTTTTATCCTATATTTCTGTACTGTATCATCCTTTTGTAATCGGAGCGAATTTTGCCAGCAGGCGTTTGATGCCGGTCGGGCTCGGGAAGGCGATATCGAGCTCTGTTCCTTCTCCCTGGCCTTTTACGCTGACAACTGTTCCGGTGCCCCATTTTCCATGGACGGCTTTGTCTCCGACCTGCCAGCCAAGGGCATCCCCGCCGGTCGAGGCAACAGCCGGCTTGACCACAGCCTTGCGCATAGCCTGCCGCGGTGCTGAGGATGATGGTTGCCGTCCTCCTGCTGCCGGGCTGCCAAATGGAGAAGGTGATGCCTTCTTCGGCTCGATCCCTTCGATAAGGTCTGCCGGGATTTCCTGGATGAAGCGTGATGGAGGATTCATATTCGTCCGTCCGAATAATGTCCTCATCTGAGCATTGGTTATATATAATTCTTCCTCTGCACGGGTGATTCCCACATAGGCGAGGCGGCGTTCTTCTTCCATTTCCGCCTCTTCCATGAGGGAGCGGCTGTGAGGGAAGACGCCTTCCTCAAGCCCGATCAGGAATACAACGGGGAATTCCAGCCCCTTTGCGGAGTGAAGCGTCATAAGGACGACACTATCGGTCTTTGTGCCATCGTCTTCAAGCTTGTCAATGTCTGCAACAAGGGCCAGGTCTGTCAGGAAAGCGACGAGTGTTTTATCTTCGCTGCCGTCCTCGAAGTTTTTCGTTACAGACAGGAACTCGTCGATGTTCTCCAGGCGGCTTTGGGCTTCAATTGACTTCTCTGCCTTCAGCATGTCCCTGTAGCCGGACTTCTCCAGCACTTCCTCTACAAGCTCAGTTACAGACAAATATTCCTGCATCTGTTCGTAGCTTCTGATCAGATCGCGGAACTCGGTTGCCGCCTTCGTGATTTTCGGGCTCAGGCCAATCAGGTCAAGGGCATCGAGTGCCTGGTACATCGTCATATCATGCATCTGCGCAAAATTGGCGATTTTGTCCACGGACCCTGAGCCTATGCCGCGTTTTGGCACATTGATCACGCGCTGCAGGCTGATGTCATCATCAGGATTGGCAATCAGCCTCAGATAGGCAAGGATATCCTTGATTTCTTTTCTGTCATAGAACTTGATGCCGCCGACAATGGAGTACTCGATGTTTGATTTAAGCAGCACTTCCTCCATTACACGTGACTGGGCATTGGTCCGGTAAAGGATGGCGATCTCGGAATACTTCCGTTTGCCGCTGTCGACCATTTCTTTGATTTTCCCAGCGACAAACTGCCCTTCACCCTGCTCGCTGTCGGCGCGGTAATGGAACAGTTTATTGCCTTCTGCATTTTCTGTCCAGAGATTCTTGGCCTTCCTGTTGAGGTTCTTGGCAATCACCTCATTGGCAGCCAGCAGGATCCGCTTTGTTGAACGGTAATTCTGCTCCAGGAGGATCGTGCGGGCATTTTGGTAATCTTTTTCAAATGACAGGATATTGGCAATGTCAGCTCCGCGCCAGCGATAGATTGACTGGTCGGAGTCCCCGACCACGCAAAGATTCTTGAATCTGTCTGCCATCAGCTTTACAAGCATATATTGTGCTCTGTTTGTATCCTGATACTCATCAACATGGATATATTGGAATTTGCGCTGATAATATTCCAGCACCTCAGGCACCCGCTGGAATAGCTGGATCGTTGTCATGATCAGGTCATCAAAGTCCAGCGCCTGATTTTTGCGGAGGCGTCTTTGATATTCTGTGTATACGTCGCTTGCGATCTGCTCGAAGTAGCCGCCGGCCGCCTTTGCATATGCCTCCGGGTCGATCAGTTCGTTCTTCGCCGAGCTGATGCTGCCCAGAATCGCACGCGGGTCGTATTTTTTGGGATCCAGATTCTTTTCCTTGAGGATCGCCTTGATGACAGACTGCTGGTCTGTTGTATCAAGGATCGTGAAATTACGGTTAAAGCCGATTCTGTCTATATCTCTCCTGAGAATCCGCACACACATTGAGTGGAACGTTGAAATCCAAATATCATCGGCTGCTCCCCCCATCATGTTCTGGATCCTCTCGCGCATTTCCCTTGCCGCCTTGTTAGTGAAGGTGATGGCAAGGATGTTATAAGGGTTTACCCCTTTTTCAACCATCAGGTATCCAATCCTGTGGGTCAGCACCCTCGTCTTTCCGCTTCCCGCACCGGCCATGATAAGCAGCGGCCCGTCCGTTGCCTTTACAGCATTCTGCTGCTGGGCATTCAATCCGTTTAATAGTTTATCCGTTAAATATTGCATCTTTTTATTCACCGCCAAACAAACATATGTTCTTTATAGTTAGTGTATCCTTAAGTCCCTCTGCAAGCAACTTTATTTAGGCAAAACTGTCTTTAGAGCTTCATCTAGATTTTCATATATTATATTGCCGACAACAATGACGTCCGCTGCTTCAGCCATTTCCCTTGCCTGTGCTTCAGACGAGATTCCTCCGCCGTAGAAAAAGGTTGTTTCCTCCAGTGTGCGCTTCACTTCAGCCGCAAGCCCGGAATCGCCATATGTCCCGCTGTATTCGAGATAAAAGATTGGGAGATGGAACATCTTCTCTGCCATCATGGCGTATGCAACAACATCCTCTGCATCCAGATCCGTCTTCGCCCCTGTCAGCTTTGCCGCCTTGCATTCGCTGTTCAGGATGCAATAGCCCTGGACAAGGATTTCCTCCCAGCTCATGATCTCGCCGTATTCCTTGACCGCCTGATGATGAAGCCCGGTGATCCATTTGCTGTCCCCGCTGTTCAGGACAGACGGGATAAAATACAAATCAAAGCCCGGAGTAACAGACTCAATCGTCGAAACTTCGAGCACGCAGGGCACCGTATAGCGGCGTATTCTTGCCATGAGGTCCAGCACCTTTTCAAGTGTAATGCCGTCTGTTCCTCCGACTATTACAGCATCCGTCCCTGATTCGCAGATCCGCTCCAGGTCGCGGTCAGAAATTTCTTTATTGGGATCGAGTTTAAAGGCGTGGCGCCACTCGCGAACATCATACATGCATACTTGCCTCCATTCTATCATTCCATTACAACATTATAGCATTAGACACTGGAATCAAAAAGGAAAGCAGGGAGGACTTTTCCTGCATATTGATGGAAGAAGGCAAGTCATGCCTGCAGGATGCGGGGCGGCAGCGAAAACAAAAAGCTCAGACCGGAATGCTGGCTTTTCCTAAAGAAAAAGCCGCGGGATCTTCATCCTGCGGCTTTTCATCAATTATTCTGCAGCGGCCTGTGCTTCTTCGTCCTTGATGCGCTCAAGGGCCATTTCATAGGCGTCATTGCCATAATTCAGGCAGCGTTTTACACGGGAAATCGTTGCCGTGCTTGCTCCTGTTTCTGTTTCGATCTTATGATAGGTCTTTCCTTCGCGCAGCATCCGGGCAACCTCAAGGCGCTGGGCAAGAGATTGGATTTCATTTACCGTGCAAAGATCGTCGAAGAATCGATAGCATTCTTCCAGGTCTTTTAGGGACAGGACCGATTTGAACAATTGATCCAGTTCTTTGCCTCTAAGTTTTTCAATTTGCATATGGGGTCTCCTTTATTTAAACCATATTTTTTAAGGTTTAATTAGATTCATTCAAGCTGACTGCCTGGCCGAGGCCAGGGTCTGATGGAACAACATTGATCCATGTCTTTCCGCGGACCAGCGGTGCTTCCTTTCCATCAATATAAGGTAGCAGCCTTCCTTTTTCATTTTTCCACTCAACTTCCCTGAGGAGGCCTTTCTGAAGAAGATAGCCTCTTCCCCCAGATGTTAAGTTAATCTCACGCCTGCCTGCACTGTCAACAATTTTGTGGGAGGCTTCTATGATGAATATATTGTCAATCAGGACGGGGGCGCCGCTGTCATAATCAGCGGTCAGTTCGCCATTGGAATATCTTTTGTATTTATCTAGATTCCTGTCGTATTCATAGGTGCTCGAGAATGTTTCGTTTGAAAGGTACGAAACTTTTGCACTCTCTGCTTCTTCGCCTGTGAGCTGCCCTGCTTCTTCAGCTGTCATGAAGCTGAGGGGACCGGGGGCTTCTTCCATTTCATAGTCCTTTTCCGCTGCCCCCTTCAGAATATTTTCATAAGAGGTATACGAGTTATGCGGCGCCTTGCGGAAACCGGCCCTTTGAAAAAGGGTCCCGTCATAATAAAGACCATTCAGATGGTCGATATAGCCGTTGTCCATAAGCTCCTTCGCGTCCGGGCTGTTTCCGTGGCAGACATAAAGCCCATCATATGCTTTGGCAAGCTCGATGTAATAATCACGGGCACTCCTGACCGGACCGATCTTCTCCGGCTGTTCACTTTGGTATATGGCCAGGAACCTGGTCACATCCCCTTCCGCTAAAAGCTCATAAACAATATCAGCTTCCGGAAGTCCGGATTGCGGTCTTGCAGCCGGATGGTTATTGATCATCACTGCGACGGCACGGCCAGCGGCTTCCTTCTCTGTGCCAATCCCTGTCAGCGGAAAGGCATACGGCGATTCTGCCACTGTTTCCTGTCCTTCGTCTTCCTTGGAAGGTTGTTCAACCGGAGCCTGATTATTCCCTTTTCCAGGCTCTGCCTCATCATTTGACTTGCTGCACCCTGAAATAAGCATCAGCACTGCTGCTGAAAGCATCATCCACTTCTTTATCTTTTTCACCCCTGTTGATCCCTATCTATCTTTATAGTCTATTCTTTTATATTTTAACGCATTATCGTTGGAAAGAGTACCGTTTTATTCATGACATCATACATTCCATGCTGAGTGATCCGGATGTACGGAAGATGGGTCGATGAGAAAAAGAGGAGCGAATAGATCGGGTCCTCGAATCTGTACCCTTTTTCTTCGAGCAGCCTCAGCAGCTTCTTTTCATCCTCTATCAAGTCTGGAACGGCCTTTGCGGACATCCCTCCATTCAGCGGGAGCTCGACCTCGCATTCAATCGTTCCATTTCCGGCAATCGCAATCCCTCCGCCGAGCATTTTGATCCGTTCAAAGGCTGTCAGCATATCCTGTTTGTTCTTCCCGATCAGGATGATATCCCCGGTATTGGAGAACGAGCTCGCCATGCCCCCAATCCTGCTGGCAAAGCCCTTCAGCATGGTGTTGATCCGCCATTTGCCCTTCCTGTCAACAAGCATGAAGAAGCATTCATCATGGTCTTCTGACAGCTCTTCATAGGAAACATCAATGGAGATGGAATACGGTTTTGTAATCACTGCGTTTTCCATTTTGATCCCAAACGGCATGGAGAATTGCATATCATCACCCGTCAGGCTCCAGTCAATGTCCAGCTTTTCAAAGCCATGTTCCTCCCAGGTATTCCAGCCGTAAGCACCTTCCACTTCTTTGCCGTCCTTTTTGACCCATTTGCCTTTCGCCAGGACAGAAACCGGTGTGGGGTTTCTTTCATCTTCAAGGAAGTTGATGTTGGCAATTCTGCCTGTCGTGATATTGCCATGAAGATAGTCGATGTTATAATGGCGGGCGGGATTGATCGTCCCCATATTATAAGCGTCTATTACAGGCACCCCTTTTTCGATGGCAATCCTGATCATATGATCAATCATGCCTTGCTCGTAAAAGGAAGCGGACGAACCATCCGTCGTAAAAATAAACCGGTCATACATATCGATTCCCAGCTCATGAATTTCTTCCAGCAGCTTAGGCAGGTCCGGCCTGATGGAGGAATGGCGAAGGGATACCGTATATCCATGCATGAGCCGGTCATAAGCCTCTTTTCCTGTCATCGCTTCATGGTCGCAGTCTGCGCCAAAGAGCATCATCTTCGCCAGTGTTTTTTCCGATGCACCCGGGAAATGCCCTTCAATCTGCTTGCGCATCCGTTTAGCTTCCTGTATCCAGTGAAGCATCATATCATCGCCGTCCAAAAGCCGCGGCCACCCTGTGAGTTCCCCGCCCTGCAGGACGGCGTCATGTTCAAGCCAGGATTTGATGTTTCCATGGGAGAAGGCCTGTTCTTCATTTTGAATCTCTGTCTGAGCATCAAACCGGCACCACCAATACATCGTAGAAGGAATATTGCGCATCTCCCTCAAAAAAGAAAACGCTTTCTTTTTATCCATCTGCAAAACAAGCGACATATTATCATTGATGAGTGTCGTTGTGCCGAGTTGTGATGCATAGGCCGCCAGAGAATGGGGATTATAAAGTTGAAATGGATGGGCATGGGGCTCAATATAGCCTGGAACAAGCCATTCGCCATGACAGTCCCTGATTTCACAGCCGTCTGTCCGTGCGGGAAGCTTCTCTCCGACATAGACAATCCGGTCGTCACAGATCCAGATATTGGCGGTAATCCATTTATTCAGTACTTGGTTTAAGTATGTGGCATTTTTCAAAAGCATAGTCGGGGCAAGCTTTCCATCCAGAACGGAGACCTGTTCCCTAATTTGTTTGTTTTTCCACCGATACCGCTGTTCGAGCAACAATGTCCCCTCCGTTTACGATGCCGCTGAGACGGCTTAGTTATATTTTAAAAAGATCTTAAAAGATCAGATTCTAAAAAAGAAAGCCCTTTCAGAGCTGTTCTATCTATACTAACATATTTCACTGTTTAACGCATTAAAGAATTGTAAAGAAATTGAAAATTTTGTGAAGGAGTGCAAAAGTCATGAAGATCAAGCAGAACATCGGCATCTTGAATGCTCTTATCCGCATCACCATCGGTCTTACCGTCCTTTCCTGGAGCACCGCGAAGCTGGTAAAAATGCCTTGGCGTGATTCTTATTTGGTAATGGCTATGCTTGGGGCCATGAAGGTAGCAGAAGGGATTGTCCGCTATTGTCCGTTGACAGCCATGCTTGACCGCGGACAGGATATGATGAATGAAAGCGGCAGCCGGAAAGATCATTCTGAACAGAAGCATCATGAACACCAGGCTGGCGGGAGCAAACAGGACCTGAACGATCAGGATCTGGCCATGCTTGAAAAGACCCTGATGCAGAATAACACGCTTAAATGAGAAAAAAGAAAGCGGCGGACACCTGTATAAAGGTGCCTGCCGCTTTTGAATCTTAAGGAGATGATATGAATGTTTCTTGAGTATGTTACCGATATGTCGTTTGTGCTGATCATCCTGATCGGCAGCATCGTCGCAATTCTTTACGCTTTTATAAGGAAGTCCGGGAAGAAAGGCGCGCGATAGCCCTGCCGCCTATATCCCTGCGGTAGAAAACACCGTCGCACTGAAGCTTTTCAAGCCCGGCATAGACTTTTTCCTGCGCCTCTGAAAGGCTTTCGGCCCTGGCGCCGGCGAGAAGCACCCGTCCTCCATCAGTCACAAACTCACCGTCTTCATTCTGTTTTGTGCCGGCATGGAAGACAAACAAGGAAGAATCCAGCTCACTGAGCCCTTTCAGCACGTCTCCCTTTCCGTAAGACTCCGGATAGCCTTTGGAAGCAGCGACGACACCAAGCACAAATTGGGAATCCCAATCTATTTCCGGCTTCCCGCCATCAATCACAGCCAGCATGGCTTCAGCCAGGTCCGACTTCATCCTGGGAAGCACTGCCTGGGTTTCCGGATCACCGAAGCGCGCGTTGAATTCGATGACCTTCGGGCCCTGCCCTGTATTGATCAGGCCTGCATACAGCACGCCGCAGAAGCTTCGGCCTTCGAGCTCCATCGCCTTTGCCGCCGGCTCAAGGATTGTCCGTACGGCCTCCTCCACCACAGCATCGCCAATGTGAGGGACTGGTGAATAGGCACCCATCCCGCCTGTGTTCGGCCCAAGGTCACCATCATATGCCCGCTTATGGTCCTGGGCAATTTCAAGCGGCACCACCGTGCTTCCGTTGACAAAAGCCATCAGGGAGAATTCCTCCCCTTCAAGGAATTCTTCAATGACTACCTTCGCAGAGGCTTCCCCGAACCGGGCACCTACCATCATTTCTTCCAGCGCCTGCTGGGCTTCATCGAGGGTCATGGCGACCGTGACTCCTTTGCCTGCCGCAAGCCCATCTGCTTTAATCACGATGGGAGCCCCTTTTTCATTAAGATAGCTCCTTGCTTTTTCATAATCAGTGAATGCCCGATATTCTGCAGTAGGGATATCGTATTTCTCCATCAGCTCTTTGGCGAAGGACTTGCTTCCTTCAATGACAGCTGCCTCTTTTTTCGGGCCGAATACCTTCATTCCCAGACTGCCAAGGAAGTCTGCCAGCCCTGCCTGAAGCGGTGCCTCCGGGCCGATGACTGTCAGTCCGATTTCATTTTCCTTTGCAAAGGCTGCTATCTCCGGAAAATTCATTTCATCTATCGGAACCTGAATGGCACAATCTGCCATTCCGTGATTCCCTGGTGCTGCATACACTTGATCCACAGACGGGCTTTCGCTCATTTTCCGGCAGATGCTGTGCTCCCTGCCGCCGCGCCCGATGACTAATACGTTCACCATCCATCAGCTCCCTGATTAATGTTTGAAATGCCTTACTCCTGTTAATACCATCGCAATCCCATATTCGTCTGCCTTTTTCACAGAATCCTGATCCTTGATAGAGCCGCCAGGCTGGATGATGGCAGTGATGCCTGCCTTGGCTGCCGCTTCAACAGTATCATCCATAGGGAAAAACGCATCAGAAGCGAGCACTGCTCCTTCTGCACGGTGACCTGCTTGCTCCAGAGCGATTTTGGCCGCTCCGACACGATTCATCTGTCCAGCTCCGACGCCTAAAGTCATCTCTTTGTTATTCACGACAATCGCATTGGACTTCACATGCTTAACAACCTTCCAGCCAAGCTTTAACGCCGCCCATTCTTCCTCTGTCGGCTCTCTCCTGGTTGCAACAGTAACGGTGGCATCCTCCAGGGAATAGCGGTCATATTCCTGAACGAGAAGTCCTCCTTCTATGCTGGTCAGTCTTGCCTCTTCCTTCTTTTCCACGTCAAAGGGAATGGTCAGGAGGCGGATATTCTTTTTGCCTGTCAATATTTCTAGCGCCTCTTCCGAATAGGACGGAGCAATGACAATTTCAAGGAAAATTTCATGGAGCTTCTTTGCAGTTTCAGCATCCACTTCCCGGTTCAGCGCAATGATACCCCCAAAGATGGAAACAGGATCTGCTTCAAATGCTTTTGTAAATGCATCATAAGTATCTTTGCCCGTTCCGACGCCGCAAGGATTCATATGCTTCACAGCAACAGCAGCCGGATCCTTGAATTCCCTGACGATCTGCAGTGCAGCTTCTGCATCATTGATATTGTTGTAGGAAAGCTCTTTCCCATGAAGCTGCTCTGCATTGGCAATTGAAAATTCAGAGCCGAGGGGCTTCCGGTAAAAAGCAGCCTTCTGATGAGGATTCTCGCCATAGCGCAGCGTTTGTTTCAATTCGTATGTAACAGTCATTTTTTCCGGATTCTCTTCACCTGCAAGCTTAGTCATATATTCAGCAATCAGACTGTCATAGGAAGCTGTATGGCGGAAGACCTTCGCTGCAAGCCTGCGGCGTGTTGCGGGCTGGGTTTCACCGTTTTCATTGAGTTCCGAAAGGACGGTTCCATAGTCTGAGGGATCGATGACCACTGTGACATATTGGTGATTTTTTGCAGATGCGCGCAGCATGGCAGGTCCGCCGATATCAATGTTTTCAATCGCATCTTCGACTGATGCATCGCTCTTGGCGATAGTCTGCTGGAAAGGATACAGATTAACACAGACGATGCTGATCGGATCAATTCCATGCTCCTCCATCTGGGCATGATGCCCGGGCTGATCGAATTTTGCCAAAAGGCCCCCATGAATCATCGGATTCAAAGTCTTAACGCGGCCTTCAAGAATTTCCGGGAATCCGGTGACGTCGCTTACCCCGATTACATCAACGCCGCTTTCCTGGAGTGCTTTCTTTGTGCCGCCCGTTGATATGATCTCATAGCCAAGACTGGCGAGCTCCTTGGCAAAATCGACAATTCCGTTTTTGTCTGACACACTGATTAACGCTCGCTTTTTCAATTTGAATTCCTCCTGTTGACTGTCCTTATTTACTGCTGCTGATCCTTGCTGCATCTTCTGCAAATATCTTTTTCAAAGTAGCAGGATACAATCTGTGTTCGATCCGGTGAATTTTTTCCTGCAGGCTCTCCCTCGTCTCGGCTTCATCAAGCTTCACAGACTGCTGGGCAATGATCGGCCCTGTGTCCATTCCGGCATCCACATAATGAACCGTTACACCGCTCATCGGCACCCTGGCTGCGAGTGCCTGTCCGATGGCATCTTTTCCCGGAAAGGAGGGCAGAAGCGAAGGATGGATATTGACAATCCTTCCCTCATATTCGGCAAGGAGAACCTCACCGATCAGCCTCATATATCCTGCCAGAATGATGAATTCAGCTCCGCACTCCCTGAGCCTGACGAGAATTTCCTCTTCATATGCCTGCTTGCTTTCAAACTCTTTTGCACGGAAGGAAAAGCTCGGCACTCCACTTGCTTCTGCCCTCTCCAGGCAATAAGCTCCCGGCCTGTCAGAAACCAAAAGCCGGATATCCGCATCCAGTCCGCCGCTTTTTACAGCATCTATTATAGCCTGAAAGTTGGTTCCGCTTCCGGAAGCAAATACTGCTATCTTTTTCATGGGAACCTCCGAAATCCGTTTTACACGGTAATTTGAATTCCTTCTTTCCTATTAACCGTCCCGAGTCTGTAGGCTTTTTCTCCTGAAGCATTCAGGTGGCTGATGAGCATGTCAGCCTGCTCCGGGCTGACAGCCGCGGCCATTCCCGTGCCCATATTAAAAATATTATACATTTCCATGCGATCCAGATTGCCCAGCTTTTCCATAAGAGCGAATACCGGCGGGATTTCCCTTCCGCTTTCATCAATTTCAGCTCCAAGCCCCTCTGGAAGCATTCTTGGAAGATTTTCAATGAATCCGCCGCCTGTGATATGGGCCAATCCCTTGATGTCGAATTTTTTCATCGCATCAAGCACCGGCTTCACATAAATCCGCGTCGGCTTCAGAAGCTCCTCGCCCAATGTGCAGCCAAGTTCCTCCTGATAACTGTCCAGCATCAGGCCGGCATCCTCCAGCAGGATCTTTCTGACAAGAGAATACCCATTGCTGTGGATCCCGTTCGATGCAAGGCCGACAAGTACATCGCCTTCCTTGATCGTGCTCCCGTCAATCAGCGCTGACTTCTCACATGCCCCTGCTGCAAAACCGGCCAGATCATATTCTTCCTCTTTGTACATGCCGGGCATTTCGGCTGTTTCTCCGCCAACAAGCGCACAGCCGGCCTGCTCGCAGCCGTCTGCAATGCCTTTGACGATTGCTTCAATCCTTGCCGGATCCGCTTTTCCGCATGCGATATAATCAAGGAAATACAGCGGTTCAGCGCCCTGTACGACAATATCATTCACGCACATGGCAACAGCATCCACTCCGATTGTATCATGCCGGTCCATCATGAACGCGAGCATAAGCTTTGTGCCGACCCCGTCTGTCCCTGAAACCAGCACCGGCTCCTTCAGGTTCAGGACTGACAGATCAAACATGCCGCCGAATCCGCCCAGGCCTCCCATTACGCCAGCCCTCTGCGTCCTCTGCACATGCTTTTTCATCCTGGATACCGCCTCATATCCTGCTTCTATATCGACGCCAGCCTGCTTATAGGCATTAGCCATTACAGTTCCCCCTCTATCATGATTATTTGAAAAGAAAAGCAGCATTGCTGAATGCCGCTTCTTAGACTTTTTCGTAAGGATGAATGGTAGAAGGATAGATTTCAGTCGGATAGTTCCCGGTAAAGCATGCCAGGCACTGGCCTTTCAATGCTCCCGAATCTGTCCTGCCGATTGCTTCGATCATCCCTTCCGCGCTTAAAAAGGAAAGGGTGTCTGCCCCGATGATTTCCCGAATCTCTTCAACAGAATGCTCGGAGGCAATCAATTCCTCCCGTGTCGATGTATCGATCCCGTAGAAGCAAGGGTTCTTGATCGGCGGTGAACTGATCACGACATGAACCTCAGTCGCGCCTGCTTCGCGGAGCATGGTGACGATCCTTCTGCTTGTTGTGCCGCGGACAATGGAATCATCGACCATGATGACCCTTTTGCCCTCGACAACGCCGCGCACAGGGGAGAGCTTCATCTTGACGCCCTGCTCCCTCAATGATTGGGACGGCTGGATGAATGTCCTGCCGACATATCTATTCTTGATCAGCCCCATTTCATAAGGAATCCCGGATGCTTCTGCATAGCCGATGGCAGCTGAAATGCTTGAATCAGGCACGCCTGTCACCACATCTGCTTCAAAAGGAAACTCTTCAGCCAGCTTCTTCCCAAGGTTTTTGCGGGCCGTATGGACATTGATGCCGTTGATATTGCTGTCAGGCCTTGAAAAATAAACATATTCCATCGTGCACATGGCTGTCGTTGAGGCAACCGCAAACATCTCGGAACGGAAGCCTTCATCATCAATGATCAAGAGCTCGCCAGGAAGAACATCCCTGATGAATTCTGCCCCGACCACATCAAATGCACAGGTCTCGGAAGCTACCACATAGGCATCGCCAAGCTTGGCGAGCGATAGCGGCCGCATGCCATTCGGGTCAAGCGCCACCATCAATTCGGTTTCTGT
This sequence comes from Cytobacillus sp. T106, assembly GCF_040492155.1. Taxonomy (NCBI): domain Bacteria; kingdom Bacillati; phylum Bacillota; class Bacilli; order Caryophanales; family Bacillaceae; genus Cytobacillus; species Cytobacillus sp. T106. The sequence continues at coordinate 218,900 of NZ_JBEUMK010000004.1, forward strand.
CATGATCAGAAATGCATATGCGCCCTTTACCATGGAAAGGGCCGTTTTAACCCGGTCCTTTAAGGCTGAAAAACCGCCGCGCTTGATCAGATGGGCCAGCACCTCTGTATCTGAGCTGGTCTGGAAGATGCTTCCCTGTCCTTCAAGCTGATTTTTCAATGCAGTGGCATTTACCAGATTGCCATTATGAGCAAGTGCCAGGCCGCCGTTTTGTGAGTTAAACAGAAGAGGCTGGACATTTTCATATCCGCCGCCGCCTGCTGTTGCATAGCGGACATGACCGATGGCCGACTTTCCGTCCATTGCCTCCATGGCATCCTCGGTGAATATTTCCGCAACAAGTCCTTCACCTTTCAGACCCTTCAGCTTTTTCCCGTCTGTCACGACCATCCCTGTACCTTCCTGGCCGCGGTGCTGCAGGCTGTGAAGGCCGTAATAGGTGATCTGGGCGGCATTTTCATGCCCCCAGACACCAAAGATTCCGCATTCTTCGTTCAGGCCTCTTATTTCAGCAAGCATGGGATTGCTCCTTTCCAGGCTGATTTCAGAACTTCAGTTTGTTCTTTCATAACCAGACCGCTGTCAGAGTGGACTTCAAGTACAGGCTCGTCTGTCACCTCGCCGACCAGAATCGCATCAGTCATGCTTTCAAATGCCTGCTGATCTTCCTTTTTAACAGTGAGGAGGAAGCGGGACTGTGATTCACTGAATAGTGCGCTGGTCTCGTCTCCTGAAATGCGGATCAAAGCGCCAAGTCCCTCAGAGCCTATCACGCTCTCAGCAGCTGCAACTGCAAGTCCGCCTTCTGCCAGGTCATGAGCGGAAGAGACAAGCCCCGCACGGATGGCTTTTAGCACCTGCTCCTGATTCCGTGCTTCTTTTTCCAGGTCAAGCTCCGGTGCTTTTCCGAATATCTCGCCGTGAACAAGCTTTTGCAGCTCGCTGCCGCCAAACTCGGCCTTTGTTTCTCCGAGAAGATAAATTAGATCGCCAGCCTGCTTGAAGCTCTGGGTTGTAATATGGTCAACATCTTCTACAAGTCCGACCATCCCGACTACTGGTGTTGGATAGACGGCTGTACCGTTGGTTTCGTTATATAGTGACACGTTTCCGCCGATAACCGGCGTATTCAGGGCAAGGCAGGCACTGCTCATGCCGTCTGCTGCTTTTTCCAGCTGCCAGAAGATCTCAGGCTTTTCCGGATTGCCGAAGTTCAGGCAGTCTGTAATGGCAAGCGGTTCGGCACCGGATGCAATAATATTCCTTGCTGCTTCAGCCACGGCAATCTTTCCGCCTGTTTCAGGATCCAAATACAGATAACGCGAATTGCAGTCGGTTGTCATGGCAAGCGCCTTGCGCGTTCCGCGGATTCTTACGACCGCCGCATCAGAACCTGGAGAAACAACTGTGCTCGTGCGAACCATATAGTCATATTGGTCATAGACCCATTCCTTGCTTGCAATGGTAGGCTGCTGCAGCAGGCGCATCAGAGTTTCCCCTGCATTCCCTGCTGCCGGAATTTCCGTCTCCATAGCCTGGAATTCACGGAAATACTCAGGCTCGCGTGAAGGCTTGTGGTATACAGGCGCTTCCTCGGCAAGTGCATCAGCCGGAACGTCTGCCACCACTTCCCCTTTATGTAGGAGGCGCAGCATTTTATCATCTGTCACCCGGCCGATCGCCACGGCTTCAAGTTCATATTTTGAAAAAAGATCAACGATTTCCTGCTCACGCCCTTTTTGGACGACAATCAGCATACGCTCCTGTGATTCAGACAGCATCATTTCATAGGCAGTCATGCCCGTTTCCCTCTGCGGGACAAGATCAAGATTCATCTCGATGCCGGAGCCTGCTTTGCTGGCCATTTCGGCAGAAGAGCTTGTCAGCCCGGCTGCCCCCATGTCCTGGATGCCTACAAGCGCGTCGTTCTTAACCAGCTCAAGGCATGCCTCAAGCAGCAGCTTCTCCATGAACGGATCGCCGACCTGGACGGCAGGGCGCTTTTCTTCAGACTGCTCTGTCAGTTCCTCTGAAGCAAAGGTCGCGCCGTGGATACCATCGCGGCCTGTCTTTGCACCAACATACATAACCGTATTTCCGACTCCATGCGCCTGGCCTTTTTTTATATCTTTATGATCGATCAGCCCGACGCACATGGCATTGACAAGAGGGTTGCCTTCATAGGAAGCATCAAACTGCACTTCGCCCCCGACAGTCGGAATGCCGATGCAGTTTCCGTAGCCGGCAATGCCTGCCACTACTTCTTTAAAAAGGTACCGAACGCGAGGAGAATCCAGCTCTCCAAAGCGAAGAGAGTTAAGGAGAGCGATCGGTCTTGCTCCCATTGAAAATACATCCCGGATAATGCCGCCCACACCCGTTGCCGCTCCCTGGTAAGGCTCGATTGCAGATGGGTGGTTATGGCTTTCAATTTTAAATACAACTGCCTGGCCGTCTCCGATGTCAACGATGCCAGCTCCTTCCCCAGGGCCCTGCAGGACGCGCTCGCCTTTGACCGGGAATTTTTTCAGGACCGGCTTGGAATTTTTGTAACTGCAATGCTCTGACCACATGACGGAAAACAATCCGAGCTCTGTGTAATTCGGCAATCTGCCAAGGATGTCCTCAACCATTGCAAATTCCTGATCCGTCAATCCCATCTCTTTGTAGACTTTCTCTGTTACAATCTGCTGCGGGCTTGGCTCAAGCATTAACGGCATAAGATTCCCTCCATTGTTTGACGATTGATTGGAAAAGCTTCAGTCCATCGGCACCGCCCAATAGCTGGTCGACGGCCCTTTCAGGGTGCGGCATCATGCCAAGGACATTACCTTTTTCATTGATGATTCCGGCGATGTTCCCAAGGCTTCCATTCGGATTCTCGCCGCTGTATGTGAATACGATCCTATTATTATCTTTAAGTGATTTTAGTGTGGCTTCATCGCAGTAATAATTGCCTTCTCCATGTGCGATTGGGATAGTGATTTCTTCGCCCTGTTGATAGGCGGAAGAGAAGATCGTTTGATTATTCGCTACCTGCAGCTGAACGGGCCGGCACATAAATTTCAGGCTTTCATTCCTGCGCATCGCTCCTGGCAGCAGGCCGGTTTCAAGGAGTATCTGGAATCCATTGCAGACACCAAGGACCGGTTTTCCTTCCTCTGCTGCTTTGATCACGGCCTTCATCACCTTGCTGAAGCGGGCGATCGCGCCGGAACGGAGATAATCTCCATAAGAGAAACCTCCAGGCAGAAGGATCGCATCATAGTCATCAAGGCTTTCTGTATCATGCCATACGTATTCTGCCTGCTCCCCGAGCTCATCCTGGATCGCATGGAACATATCAATATCACAATTGGAGCCTGGAAAAACGATGACTGCAAACCTCACAGTGCAACACACTCCTCGATCTCGTAGCGGTAATCCTCAATCACTATATTGGCCAGCAGGCGCTCACACATTTCTTTTACAGCCGCATCGATGTCACGATCAGTCTTATCGATCGTCAGCTCCATATATTTCCCAATCCGGACGTCCTGAACTTCATTGAAGTCCAAAGAATGGAGCGACCCTTTTACAACTGTCCCCTGTGGATCCAATACACTTTCTCTTAATGTGATATACACCTTTACTTTATACATGCTGGCGTCCTCCCAATCTCGTTAAAATATTTTCATAGGCATCTGTTAAGCTTCCCAGATCACGGCGGAATACATCCTTATCAAGCTTCGCATTTGTCTCCATATCCCAAAGGCGGCAAGTATCAGGAGAGATTTCATCTGCCAGCAGAATATCGCCGGCAGCATTTTTTCCGAACTCAAGCTTAAAGTCAATGAGACGAATGCCCATTTCCTTAAAGAAGCTTGATAAAAATGCATTAACCTCAAGCGCTTTTCTCTTCAGCAGGGCAGCTTCTTCAGGAGAAGCAAGCTCAAGCTCAAACACATGATCATCAGTCATGATCGGATCGCCCAGACTGTCATCCTTCAAATAAAACTCCACAAGCGTTTTTTTCAGAAGAGCCCCTTCTTCCATTCCGAGCCTTTTTGCCATGCTTCCAGCAGCCACATTCCTTACAACCACTTCAATAGGAATAATCTCGACTTTTTGTACAAGCTGCTCAGTTGCTGAAACCTTCTCAATAAAATGAGAACTGATGCCCTTTTTATGAAGCTCTGAAAACAGCAGACTTGTAATCTCGTTATTCAAACGGCCTTTACCGGCAATCTCTGCTTTTTTCTCCCCGTTGAATGCAGTTGCAGAATCTTTATATTCAAGCCAGACAATATTTTCATCATCGGTCAGATATACCTTTTTCGCCTTGCCTTCATATAGTTGCGCTCTCTTTTCCATGGCAGAGCCTCCTTGGTAAGAATATTGGGAATCTTCCTGATAAAAGGGGACCGAAGCCCCCGGATTTTATAAGCCTAGACGGTCAAAAATAGTGTCCACATGCTTGATGTGATAGTTGTAATCAAAGCAGTCTTCAATTTCCTCAGCAGACAGCCTGGAAGAAATCGTTTCATCAGCTTCCACCAGCGATTTGAACGCTACCTGCTTCTCCCATGCCTCCATCGCCCTCGGCTGGACAACGTCATATGCCTCTTCGCGGGCCATGCCTTTATCAATTAGAGCAAGCAGCACGCGCTGAGAATAGATGAGGCCAAGGGTTCGGTCCATATTTCTCTTCATGTTCTCCGGGAACACAGTGAGATTCTTAACGATATTCCCAAATCGGTTCAGCATATAATTCAGGGCAATCGTTGCATCCGGAAGAATAATCCGCTCTGCCGAAGAGTGTGAAATATCACGCTCATGCCATAACGGCACATTTTCATAGGCAGTCAGCATATGGCCGCGGATTACGCGTGCAAGGCCTGTCATATTCTCAGATCCGATTGGATTACGCTTATGCGGCATGGCAGAAGACCCTTTCTGCCCTTTCGCAAAGAACTCCTCCACTTCACGTGTTTCACTCTTTTGCAGTCCGCGGATTTCAACAGCAAACTTCTCGATGGAAGTCGCAATCAGCGAGATGGCGGCCATATAGTGGGCATGGCGGTCACGCTGAAGTGTCTGTGTCGAAATCGGAGCCGGCTGGAGGCCAAGTTTTTCGCATACATAGCTTTCCACAAAGGGGTTAATATTGGCGTAAGTTCCTACAGCACCGGACATCTTCCCGAATTCAACGCCGGAAGCGGCCTGCTTAAAGCGCTCCAGGTTCCGCTTCATTTCCTCATACCATAAAGCCAGCTTCAGCCCGAAAGTTGTCGGCTCTGCATGAACACCGTGCGTGCGTCCCATCATGACTGTGTATTTATGTTCTTTTGCTTTATTCTTTAAAATTTCAACGAAGTTCTCCAGGTCCTGAAGAAGGATGCTGTTAGCCTGCTTGATCAGGTAGGAAAGAGCTGTGTCCACTACATCAGTGGAAGTAAGGCCATAATGCACCCATTTCCGCTCTTCACCGAGCGTTTCTGAAACCGCACGGGTGAATGCCACTACGTCATGGCGCGTCTCCTGCTCAATTTCATTGATGCGTTCGATATCGAATGAAGCATTCTCACGGATTTTCTGCACATCTTCTTTTGGGATATCCCCGAGCTCCGCCCATGCTTCACAAGCAAGGATCTCTACTTCCAGCCAGGCCTTAAAGCGATTTTCCTCTGTCCATATCGCTCCCATTTCAGGTCTTGTATAACGTCCAATCATCGTAAAACCTCCATACCTTCTTTTGCTTTGCTCCATATTCCGCTGCGGTCTATCTCGGCAAGCGATTCTGCCGCTGTCGGCCGTAAAAGGGTTGCATGCCCCATTTTCCGCTTATGCTTAGGTTCATCCTTCCCATACAGATGGATCTTCCAATCCTTCAGGCCCGGTATCGCCCTGATCACATCTGACTGGTGCTCTCCTAATATGTTGACCATAACTGCCGGATTTAATAGCCTTGTGCTTCCAAGCGGCCAATTGCACACTGCCCTGATATGCTGCTCAAACTGCGACGTTTCACAGGCCTCGATTGTATAATGGCCTGAGTTATGCGGCCTTGGGGCCAATTCATTTATGTAAATCTCATCGCCGTCAGAGAGAAACATCTCCACTGCAAGCGTACCAACCAGCCCAAGCGCTTTGCCGATTTTTTTGGCCAAGTCCTCAGCCTTGCGTGCAGCACTCTCGCTGATATCGGCCGGTACAATGGTTTCATGCAGGATATTATCCTTATGAATATTCTCTCCTACTGGAAAAACAGCTGTCTCCCCATCAGGGTTTCTAGCAATGATCACAGAGATTTCCTTTTGAAAAGAGATCCACTTTTCCAGGACACAGATTCCTTTTTCAAGCAGCTCTGCAGCCTCAGGAATATCGTCTTTTGACCGGATCACATATTGCCCTTTGCCATCATAGCCACCGCGTGCCGTCTTTAGTACCGCAGGAAAATCAAGCTTCTCTATATTATCATAAATATCGGCCGTCTTTTCGATGCGGGCGTAAGGCGCAACCTTTGCCCCTGCCCGTTCGATCGCTTCTTTCTCCGTCAGGCGGTCCTGCGTTATGCGGAGCAGTTCAGACCCCTGTGGAACATAGGCATGGCTGGTCAGCCAGTCAAGCGCCTCAGCATTGATATTTTCAAATTCATAAGTGATCACATCGCTCGCCTCAGCAAGCTCCTTTATACACAGCAGGTTATCGTAGCCGCCGACTATCTGCCGGTCCGCCACCTGGCCGCAGGGAGAATCCGGTGCCGGATCAAGAACGGCAATCCTGAATCCCTGAGCCTTTGCCGCCAATGCCATCATTCTCCCCAGCTGTCCGCCTCCGATGATTCCTATCGTCTGTCCAGGCAAAATGGTTTGTTTAGACAAGTTCATCACTGCTCTCCATTACTTCCTGTTTTGTGTGCAGCCTCAAGTCCTCTATCCTGCCTGCAATGTTTTGGTCAAAAGCTCCCAGCATCTGTGCAGCAAGGAGGGCCGCATTGACTGCACCTGCCTTTCCGATAGCCACTGTAGCTACAGGAACACCTCCTGGCATTTGAACAATGGACAGCAGCGAATCGAGTCCATTAAGCGCCTTGGATTGGACTGGCACGCCAATGACCGGCAATGTCGTTTTCGCTGCCACCATCCCTGGCAAGTGAGCTGCCCCTCCAGCTCCCGCAATGATCACTTTTATCCCGCGGTCCCTTGCTTCTTCTGCAAACCGGAACATCAAATCCGGGGTTCGATGGGCAGAAACGACCTGCTTTTCATAAGAAATCTCAAGCTTATCCAACATGCCGCATGTGTGCTTCATCGTATCCCAGTCAGATTTGCTTCCCATAATAACAGCCACTTGCATATGCCTCTCCCCTAACAGAAAATTTAATCTTCCTCAAAATAAAAAGCCCGGACAGTTACTTTTCACTAATAGAGAAAGTAATCTGTCCGGGCTCGGATAATAAAGGAAAGCTCCTCATACACATAAGGAAGCAGACCCTTGAACCGGTCATATCATCTTTCCCTTATAGTCCGGCCATTTACGGCAGCCAGGTAGAAACTTATGGGCCATATCCCCATTATTATATAAGGGTAAATCTTTATATAAATATAATTTTAATTGTAATCTTATCTAACAACATCTTACCAACTATCCTATGGGGGTGTCAACCACTATTCGAACAATAAGGATTGAGAATAGAATAATGTTCGTGTTTCACTCTTCCTTTTTTGCTTCAAAGACTATTTGCCGTCCTGCCGGCTCATAAGTGACCGAGCCCCCGGTCTTGACTTCTTTAAATATCGGCTTCTCCGTCCTTCTTACCGGAACATAGCCTTCCTTTGCTATACGGTCCAGGCATTGGCCAATCGTCTCATTTTCAAGGACTTCAAACTGCTTCTTTTTCTTTTCCTTGCTCATGAATACAATTTTCCTTTCCTGACAGATTTCACCCAGAAGCCGCCATGGATCGTCTTAGGCTCATAGGCAATAATGAATGCTTTAGGATCAAGCTCCTTGATCGTCTGGTAAAGCTTAAGCTCATATTTCCTCGGCGTCAGGATCTGCATAGCCATCCGGTCGCCCTCCAGCCCATTGGCAGCCCAGTTCGTTACGCCATACCCTTTTTCCCTCAATACCCTGGGAACATCTTTATCATATTCTTTTGTTATTACATTAACCGTTATATATCCAAGAGCCAGCTTCTCCTCGATTTTCATACCGACAACAACGCCGATTCCGTAGCCCACAGCATATGCAATCAAATTCTGAATCTGATCCAGATTATCGAGTACAAGCCCCAGTCCGATTACATAAATGACCACTTCGATCATGCTGATAAAAGCCGCCAAATAACGCTGCCCTTTCAGCGTAAGGATCATCCTGATCGTAAAAAAGGAGACGTATACAATATTAATGACAAGTATGATGGCAACCATCACTAAACTATTTTCAAGCAAGAAATAAACCTCCTCCAAGCCTCTGCCTTAATTCAACGTAAATCCCTATTGTACAAGAGAAATCTGCATTTGCGAACCACTTAGAAAAAAATAAAAGGATCTTTTTGTTATGTTAACCTATTTGGCTCATGATAAAACGCTGCTGCGGATAGCGTGGGCAGGGAAATGGAGGGAAGCTGGAAGAAGAACGCAGAGTTTTTTCCGGGGGATTAGAAGTCAGGGACTGCAGGATGGTTTCGGTTATTAAGTAAGCCGGAGGGTTAGCTGGCGGCTTTGCTGGCGGCTTTATTGGGGCTTTGCTGGGGCTTTGCTGGGGCTTTGCTGGGGCTTTGGCTGAGTTGGGCGGGTTAAGTGCGGTTGGTGAAATAAATGGTGAAGGTGAATTGATGTTTTTTGGCCAAATGGTAAAATACGATTGAAATTCGGTAAATTACTCGGCCTATTTGGTAAATAAATAGTAAATTCGATAGATTATTGGGAGAATTAATTAAATTCGCGATTGAATCGTCTATTCTCCCCTTCAAAAACCCTTCTCATTCGCCTACCCGGCCACTCATTTCCGCTTAAGAGCACTTTTCTTATTAAAAATCTCTCCATTTCACTAAATAAGCATAAAAAAAGAACAGTCATG
>NZ_JBEUMK010000005.1:0-227518 GCF_040492155.1 Cytobacillus sp. T106
GGCGACTGTTAAGGTGCGACAAGCATAAGACGCTTTGGAATTGAAGGCGTTCTTTGCCTTCGGTTCCAAAGTGGCTTATGACTCGAGCACCTAGGAGCCGGAGCTGGACAAATAAAAAGCGGAAAACACACCGATTAAATTCTCTAATGCTAAAATGCGCCGGAGCAAAGGCTCCGGCGCAGGCAGATGCAGGTTAGAACAGCGCCCCAAAGCGGGCCGCTGGCATTATTCATTCTAAATTAAATCTTTTCTACCCTAATTGGCTGTTATTCGCCCAAGAATTAGAATGATTCACCCCAGTTTTTCATTTATTCGCCCTAGAATTGGCGATATTCATTCCTGTTTACATTTTTTACACAAAATCCCGCTATGCATGGCCCGCAATATTGCCCGATTCCATGATCATTTCATGCATATGGAGCGTAGGCTCCAGAGGCGCCACGCCCAGCTCTTCCTCAAGAACCTCACAGCATTTCTGGAACCATCTGATTGCCCGGGGGCGATTATTCTTGCTGTAATAACAGTACATCAGGAGCCTGTAAGCCTCCTCCCACGTCCGGTCCTTTTCTATTATTCTTTCGCACCATTCAATCGCCATGTCATAGTCTTCTTTCCGGACACAAAGCTGCGCGAGCTTTTCAGCACCTCTCAGAAAGTATACCTGCAGTCTTTCTTTTTCACTGATGCACCAATCCTCATAGCGCCGCTCAGGCAGATAGTCCCCGGCATACAGTTTCAGGGCTCTTTCAAGTCTGTGGATGCTTTTTCCATGGTCTTTCTCTTCCAGCCCATCTTTGATCCACTCCTCAAATAGGATGGAGTCCAAATCAATGACAGCCTTTGGATTTATCCCATAAGAGGTGCCTTCCCTGCTGATGAAGAATGGGTTCTTCCTTGGCTTGCGGTTTGGTTCAAGTACGTTATTGAGTGCGTTCAGGGCAACCTTAAAGTCTCTATCCGCACTCGCGGCATCCTGCTCCGGCCAAAGCATATCAAATATATCCTCTTTCCGGATAAGCTGGTGGAGGTGTGTGAGAAAAAGCTGGAGGAGCTCTTTAGCTTTGCCCCGCTGCCATCCTCCTTCGTCAATCTCCTTATCGCCCAGCCATACACGGAACTGCCCGAGCGTTTTCACTTTGAGGGTGAATCCCGGGTGGGAATGAAGGTTGCCAAGATTCATTTCTTTTAGCAGCCTTGCAGTATAATCAGGCATAATGCCGCTTTTTTCTGCTTCAATCAGAATGGGTGCAAACATCTGCAGGTCCCTTGGGCCGAACAATGTCCTTCTGAACAGGAAAAACTCATAGTCCCCCCATTGCATCTGGCTGAGGAAAGACTTGAATGAGTGTTCAAAATCTTCCTGAAGCCCCTGCTGATGAGCAGAATAGGCTTTCCAGAATAAAGCCAGCATACAGCCGTAATCATCCCCGCACTGCTGAAGCATGCTTGATGCAAGATCAAAATGCTTATCTGCTTCACCGAAGCGCCTCCCATAAGCAGAGCTGATGCCCATACTGATGAGGATCAGGGAAGACAGCCACATATCCTTCACTCTCTCGGTTTCCTGCAACCCTGCCTTCCCGGCATCCATCGATTTGCTGTAGTCATTCCGTTCTCCGTATAAAATGCATAATCCCATTAACGGCTCTGCTTTTCCTCTTTCAATTTCAAGCCGGTCCATTATGTCCAGGGAAGTCCTGTAGCATTTTTCCGCAAGAGCAGAATCATATTCCCCCAGCAGCTGTGCCGCATGCCCAAGCCTGATCCACCCGCAGGCTTCTACAAACGGCGCCTTTGTACTGATTCCCTGCTGGATGCCTTCCTGGGACAACTTTTTCGCTTCTGCCCCATTGCCTGTAAATGCCTCGATAAGGGCCAGCAGCAGATCTGTCTCCCTGTGGGATTTCGGGAGCGGTTTGCCCTCACTCTTTGTTTTGCGGCCGGCCATCAAAATTTTCCTGCTTTCTGCCAATTTACCCGTCCTTAAATAAAGCCGGGCCAGCAGGCTTTTGTCCAGCATCTGATGACCCATGGATTCTGCCCTCTCCATCCATTTTTCTGCTTTGGCGGCCTGCCCGGCATTTATAAGGTTTTCCGCAAGCAAATGATAAAGTCTCGCCGGTTCATCCCTTCCCCCGCGGATATCCCCTTCCTTCAGCTGTATCGCCTGGGATAAAATGCGCTCTGCTTTATGCGGCTGAATCGTGTCCAGATAGATCCTTGCCTTCCCTTCAAGTGCACGCGCCTTCCAAATCAGGTCCTTCTTACCGTCAGCGCCTGTTGCCGCCCTGTCATAGGCAAGCTCTGCTTCCTGGTAAGAAGATCTGTAGCGCAATACTTCCCCTTCAAGGAACCAGACGGGATAAAACCTGTCCTTTGTCTGCCCGGGGATGCCCGCAATCCTGTCTGACAGGCTTCCCAGCTTACCGGTTTCAAGCATCCTTAGCCCCTGGTCGCTTAATATAGACGCCATTTCCTCTGTTGAACCAATCTTCTCAAAATGCTTAAGAGCATCATCCCACTGAAGGCTCCGTACGAAATGGCGTGCACATCTCTCATTTAAAAGGCGGTAGCTATGCGGCTGGCCGGCTTTCAGCTGCTTTTCCAGGAATTCCTTAAATAGAGCATGGTATCTGTATACCTTTTCCCCTACCTTATGGATAAACAGGTTCTTCTCTGTCAGCTGCTGAAGCATTGCCCCTGCCCCGGCGATCCCCAGGACCTCATTGCAAAGCTCTTCTGTCATATCATCAAAAATGCTTGTTTGTTCAAGGAATTGCTGGATAAGCGGCGGCTGCTTGGCAAATACCTCTGTGACCAGATATTGAAAAAGGTCCGCCAGGGAGCCGGACGATGCTCCGAATAAATTAGAGATGCTTTTTTTGTCTGTCAGCTGCTGTCCAATCATCCCCACAGCAATGACCCATCCTTCTGTAGCAAGGCAAATTCTGTCCAAATCCCCCTGCTTAATGGAAATTCCGTATAATTCATTCAAGAGCAGCTCCACTTCATCCCGGGAAAGGACCAGGTCCTCTTTCTTTATTTCAAGGAGCTTGTCTGTGACCCTCATCTTTTTCAGCAGCTTCCATCCCGGCCTGCTCCTGCTTGAGATAATAAGATGAAGATTCGGCGGAATATGTTCAAGGAGGGTTTCCATCCAGCAGTTGATCGTATAGGAGTGCTCAACCTGATGAAAGTCATCAAGGATCAGCAGTATATTTTCCCCATGAAGGGCTGCTTCATTTAAAAATAAAGAGGCGAGTGAACGAATCTCTTCTTCTTTTACATACCGGTCCAGCTGCTCCAGGATGCTTAAGATCTCAGTCCCGAAATCAGGATGCACCAACCGGACCGATGCCACAAGGCAGGATAGAAAAGGAATGATATCATCATCCTCGGATGATATGGAATACCAGCTGCAAGGAAGCTTTTCATCGTGGACGAACAGGGCCAGGGCCGTACTTTTTCCATACCCGGCACCTGATTCGATAATGCACAGCGGATATTCAGCAACCGCTTTCATTTTTGCCGAAAGCCTTGCTCTCCTTATATATCCTTCCTTGACTGGCGGCACCATCAGCTTGGTTTTGATGACAGGCATTTTTATCCCCCCTTTCCATTTTTATAATTTTTAGATTATTTTAGCATATTTGCACACAAAAAGGACTTGAATTCTCCAAGTCCTTAGAATTTAATATCCATTTCATCGATCGGCCAGTAGCGAAGATTTACCTTTCCTACCACCTGGTCAGCATCAATGCATCCGAAATGCCGGCCATCCCAGCTTTCCAGTCTATTGTCCCCGAGGACGAACAGCTGTCCTTCAGGCACTGTTTCGGTGTGTGCCACTTCCTCCAGGGTAAAATCACCGGTCAGGCGGTCGCCGAGGGTCTCTTTTCTGTATTTTTCAAGGAAAGGCTCCTCCACAAGCTTGCCGTTGATATACAGATGGTCATCTTTATAATCGACCCTGTCACCCGGCAGTCCGATGATCCTTTTAACAAAATCCTCTTTTTCATTTGCATGGAAGACTATGACATCGAATCTTTGCAGCTCTCCGATCTGATAGCCGATTTTATTGACTACCAGTTTGTTTCCATCCTGCAGCGTCGGCATCATGGACCCGCCTTCAACCACATAATTTGAGAAGAAAAACATACGGATAAATACAAAAATGATAATTCCGATCGCGAAGGCCTTTATCCACTCAAGACCCTCCCGCTTAACCTCTTCTTTCACGCGGTCCCCCACCTCCCTGGTTTATTTGCTGCTGTCTTTATCTGCTCCCATATTTATCTTTACTTCAATCCTTTTCCCGACATACCAAAGAATAAAAATAACAGCAAGGACAATCACTGTCCTGATGGGCTGGGTAATCAATGACCTTATATCGTAGCCAATAAAGCTCATGGTAAAAATCATGACCATTTTGCCTGTCAGCACGGCAAGCATATACTGAGCAAAGCTTATTTTGGAAAGCCCGGCCACTATATTCACAATAGCCGACGGGGTAAAGGGAAAACAAAGCAGGATGAACAAAGGGCCAAAGCCATGGCGCTCAATCCAGCTCATCAGCTGCTGCACCTTTGCATGTTTTCTCAAAAAGGTTAATAGCCTCTTCTGCCCGTATGTACGGACAAGATAAAAAACAAGCATGGCCCCAGCGCATGCACCTGCCCAGGATATCAGAAAGCCGAGCCACAATCCAAATGCATTGGCATTTGCCATGACGAACAGAAACAGCGGCAGAAAAGGCAGGAAAGCTTCAAGCATTGGCAGCAATATTCCAGGCAGCGGCCCAAAAGAACGGTAGCGTTCAATAAGATCCATTATATTTTCCAGTGTCAGCCAATCCTTGAGCAAGTCAAAATCCATTGAAAAATCTCCTTAGTAAAAACAATTCGGTATTTATTCTTACCTCTGGCAAGGCGTCTTTACACCACAAATTTATTTATTCTTACCTCTGGCAAGGCGTCTTTACACCACAAATTCCTCCCTGTGCCTATTATTTCGACAAAAATTCGCTGACCGCCTGCCGGTTTTGTTCCAGATTGACCCCAAGGACATCCGCACCTCCTGGAGTTGTTTCATCCCAATAGGAACCTTCAACAGGAACCCTTAATGTCTCAATCTGCCTGCCTTCTTTAGACAGCAGGCTTTTGCCCATATATAAAATGTCTCCGGTATCCATATTTGTATTGATATACGGGGTGACGACACCTACCAGTTTAGGAAGCTTCGGCAATGTCTGGATGCTGGTGAACTGATCGGCAATTTCTGTCATCACCTTCTGCTGCCTCTCCACCCTGCCGAAATCGCCTACAGCATCATGCCGGAAGCGCACATATCCGAGCAAGTGCTCTCCGTCCAGCCTTTGAAGCCCTGGATTCAGCGTTACACCTATATTATCCGACATCTCCTTTTCAACGTCCACTTCGACACCATTCGGAAATGCTTCATCGATAAGCTGAACAAATCCCTGAAAATCGACAATTGAATAATACTGTATATCAATATCAAAGTTCTCTTTGATTGTCTGCCTCAATAACTCTGGGCCGCCATACGCAAACGCAGCATTAATCCTGTTTTTCCCATGGCCCGGGATGTCTACATAAGAATCCCTCATGATGGAAATGATCTTATAGGTCCCCTTATCAGGATGATATTGACCTACCATGATTGTATCGGTCCGCGGCGTTTCTTCCCCGCGTGCATCACTTCCAAGCAGCAGTACGTTCGTGCCCCCGTATTTGTCTGTTTCGCCATTGAATTCATATTTTACTTCATTAGTATTTTTCACTTTATCTTCAGACTGGGCCACACCCTGATTAAACTGGTAGTATGCATAAGCAAGAGTGCCGGCAATAATCAAAAGCAGGAACAACACAGCCAGCTTCCATTTGCGCTTCTTCTTTTTCTGCTTTTTTTCGTATCGATCCGATCTCATCACAATTATCCTTCCATCATATAGTCAGGTCCGCAGCAGCTGTTATTTCCAGCAAGCCTGCAGAACCGCATTTTCAAAGCTCCGGTTTATAAAAAGAATAACCACTTTATATGACTCTGTCTGCGTGCAAAAGGTTTCGTTTGTCCTTCTGACATTTTCTATTTTTCCTTGGCCGCTTGGCATCCTGAAGGACTGGCCTTTATTTTATTGTACACAAAAAACCGCAAAGACTCACAGCTTTGCGGTTGTTTTTCTGGATTATCCTGCTATTTACTGATAAAAAATTACAAATACTTGTCAAACCAGCCTGAGATATAATCAAGGCGGCTGATTCGGAGCGAAGGTTTCCCGCTCCTGGAGAGCTCATGGTTGGATTCAGGGAACCGGACAAAGCTTGTTTCTTTTTTGCGGTGCTTCAGGCTGATGAACAGCTGCTCCGCCTGTTCAATCGGACAGCGGAAATCCTTTTCGCCGTGAAGGATCAGCAATGGCGTATTCATTTGATCGACATAAGCAAGCGGCGAGTGCTTCCATAGCTTTTCAATATCATCCAGCCCCGCTTGGATCTGCCAATCTGTGAAATAATAGCCGATGTCGCTTACTCCATAGAAGCTGATCCAGTTTGAGATCGAGCGCTGGGTGACAGCTGCCTTGAACCTGTCTGTGTGGCCGATGATCCAATTGGTCATGAAGCCGCCATAGCTTCCTCCCGTCACCCCGAGCCTGTCCTGGTCGATGAACGAATATTCTTTCAGCACATAATCGACTGCATCCATCAAATCCTCGTAATCCCTGCCCCCGTAGTCACCTCGGACGGCATCCACAAATTTCTGCCCGTACCCATGGCTGCCCCTCGGATTGATATAGAGTACAGCATAGCCTTTAGCTGCAAGGACCTGGAACTCATGGAAATAGGAATTGGCATACATCGCATGCGGTCCGCCATGGATTTCAAGGACCAGCGGATATTTCTTTCCTTCCTCAAAACCGGCAGGCTTCATCAGCCAGCCATGGAGATCCCATCCGTCAGCAGAAGTAAATTCAATCGGCTCTGCTGCGGAAAGGCCGGTTTTCTCCAGAAACTCAGAGTTGACAGCGGTCAGCTGCTCCAGTTTTCCTGTAGTGATTTCCAGCAGGAACAGGTCACCCGGATGGTCTGGCTTGCTTATAGCCACTACTGCTCTGTCATTATTCCCTCCGGTTGACAGCCCATAGACATGCTGCCTGTCCAGCAGCGCAGGGAACAGCTCTCCTTCAACCGTCCCGTAATAGACTGCAGTGCTGCCATTATCAGTGGCAATGAAATAGAAGCTCCGATTATCATTTGACCAAAGAAGGCCTGGGGAAACGGCTCCCTGCTGGAAGTCGCCGATCGCATAATCCCCGATCAGCAGGTCTGTATCTGCAGTCAGGCAGCGGAGTTCTCTCTGCTCACGGTCATACACCCATGCTTTTGAAAGTGTAGCATTTTCAAACTCCCTTTCATGTCCGATCAAACCAAGATAGCGGCTGTCAGGCGACCAGGTGATATTGCCGAAATAGCCTGTACCCTGGGTGATTTTCTCCTGCTCTTTCGTTTCAAGATTAATCAGGTAGGCATCGCTGCCATATGAAAAATCCTTGTCCCCGCTCAGGTCTGCTGTCACAGCCAAATGCTTTCCGTCCGGCGACCAGCTTTGAAGGCTGTAATCATTTTCCCCCTCTGTCACCTGCTCGATATTACCGGTATCTGTGTCAGCAATGGCAATATGGGTGAATTTTCCGTTCCAGAAGCCCTGGGCATCGGATTTATACCTCATTTTATTCACTTCGAGCGGAGCAGGCTTTTCATCTTTTTCCTCCCCGCCTTCGCGGTCATTAACCGATTCTCCCTCTCCGAGGGAAACAGTAAAGGCGATTCTGGAGCCGTCTGGCGACCATACCGGATTGCCAGCCCCGTTCTTGCAGTATGTAAGCTGGCGGGCCTCTCCGCCCGCTGCGGAAAGAATGTGGATTTGATTTTTCCCGCTTCGGTTAGACACAAAGGCCACCTGGCGTCCATCATGCGACCAGCGCGGCGAATGATTGCGCCATGTGCCGAATGTCCATTGGACAGGAGCGCTTTGATCTTCCGTGTTTATGTAATAAAGATTGGAGCTGTATGCATCCTTTTCCTCCAGGATAACGGTTTCCGTATAGACACAATCCTTGCCGTTCGGCGCCAGCTGGGGGTCGGCCGCTGATTTTAAATGATGCAGATCTTTTGATGCAATGGTGTTTTTTGCCATGATAATCATCTCCCCTTTATATGTAAAACCATTCTACTTATTTCGACAACAGAAATACTTTTCCTGCCTGACTGGCATTTTTTCAGGAAAAATATTTTTTCGGCTCCAAATGAGCTCTATGCCCCAATATGAGGAAGACTGTTATAGAGTGATGCTAAATTCGACTTGCATAGAAGGCAGGGATTCAGTAAAATAATAACGAACAAACGTTCTATTTCTGTTCGGAGGAGCAAGCTGATATGACAAGAATTCCAGAGGATGACCGAAATATTATGGAGCAGGCAATCTATCTTCCTATGGTATTGGTTGTGCTGAACAGGGACATAGGTGTGATTAATAATAGTCCCTTTAAACTCAAAAAGCCTTACCTGAATTTAATTGAGGATACGATGAAATTCATCCAGACAGAGCTGGCAGGCGTAAAGCGCTATATGAAGGATAACCGCCTCCAGGTCCAGGAGATCAAGCGTGATGAAGCATTTACGATGTTCATGTTCCTTTATAAAGGGTATGAAGAGCACCATAATTATTTTAATCCGAGGATCCGCAACAGGGTGCAGGAGCTGATGGAATATTACTTGTTCAAACGCTGGACGATGCAGGAAGAGAGCCGCCTACGTCTGAAGAGGCCAGGCCAGCATCTCTAATTTACCGCATAGGCGCATGCCGGAGGTCACTCGAGCTTCCTGTTCCGGTAGCTCCCGACGGGTTCTGAAGCCCTGTTGAGCCTCTGATTATCTGTGAAATAGAACATCTTCCTGCCATGCCCTTCGATCCGCTGATGAAGCTTTGTCCTTAGATGAGCTGTCCGGAGGAGCTGATTTTCAAATGAGCTGGATGATACAGGGAGGATCAGTGTATGCTTGTTTCCGAATACGACCTTGGTATGTGAGGGATCTGTACGATGGTGGGCTGCAATATGCTCATAAGAGATCCAGATGCAGTCGGGGTTGTTCGGGGAAGTTGTCGGAAAAAAATACAGCAGGTTTGTCGGGTCGATGACAATTGGGACTTTATGCGTCACGCCAATGATATCCTTGGTCGCATCCTTCCGTCCCTCATAAGAGGAGCCAAAGTAGCCGCAGCTTTTTTTGACGATATCAAACGGTTTGAACGGGGACAGGAATTCATCTTCCACCTCAAAGATCCGCGAATAAATTTTTTTGCCGTATATGTGCGGCAGGATGATCATCGTAGAAGGATTTATTTCGTACTCCTCCACCAATCTTTTTTTATGCATATCCAAGTGATTCATCTCCTTTGCTCTTCGTTTCATTTCATTATACCATCTTTATTCCAGATAATTGCAAATTTTTAGTCAATTATTGTCAAATGCCACTGTCACGGAATTAATTTTCTAAAAATTTAAATAATTTAGTTGAATTTTCCCCTGCTCCTCCATATAATATTAAAAAGCAGCAGGGGTGATTTTCATGAAAGAGAAGTCATATGCAGAGTCGATGAAAAAGAACACGATGAACCGCAACCAGCTTAAGGACACGTACGTCTTACACCTCTACATTGAAATGCTCTTGTCGGAAGTCCAGCTGATATCCGAAAAAGAAAAATTGGCCCAAAAAATCGATCAAGCCCTCGATGATCGCAACAAGGCCCTATTCACCCAGCTATCAAAAGAGTACAAAGAATTGAACGAACGATTTGGAAACTAGAAAACTGGAAACCCTCCGGTCCGGCCGGAGGGTCTTCTTTATTATCCACGGACCGTTCAGTGGCCCAAATACTCTACCCTTTTCTCTTTTAAGATCTCAATCTCCCGTTCTGCAGCATCTTTCTCCGTTCTGAGTTCGATTTCGAGGTCCTCAAGCACATTCAGGCATTCCTTCACTTTATCAGCAGAGGCATTGATTTTCTCCTGGACCATCCAATCGGAAAAAATATTATCAAAGAAAAGATCGGCAATGCCCAAAAAGCTTCCCACCTCAAGCTCGGCGGAAATGGAGCGGCCAAGGTCATCAAGCTCCTTCTGCAGCTTTTTCAAGTTGTGCTGTGCGTCATGCAAGGACTCTTTTGCCTTGTCCATATATGACCTTTTCGCCATGGTCGAGAGGAAGTCGCCTCCCGCAAGGTCGAGGAAACCCCAATTTTTCGCGCTCGAAAGCTCGCCATCAGCTTTGCGCAAGGCTTCCCTTGCCTCCACCAAAGCACTCTCAGCTTCCCGTATTTCCTGAATTATCGCTTTCCTTTCCTCCAGCCGGTCTGATAAATGAAAAAGCATATCGCTGACAGCTCCGCCTTCCTGCAGGATCAGACGTTCTTTTTCCAATAGCAGCTCTTTGTACACCGCCCCAGCCGTTTCCAATCCGGCAGCTTTTTCACTGAGCGCGCTGATGTCAGCTTCGTAATCCTTTATTTTCTTCAGGGACTCATCATACAGAATCCTTGCTTTATACGCTTCCTCTTTTTCTTTTTGCAGCCTTTCTTCCTTCTTGCCGCTGAGCATCAGAAAGAATCCTGACAATGATGGGCCTTCTAGCTTATCCGCTTCCTTCAGTTCCTTCTCCCAAGTTTTCTTCAGCCTTTCTGATGAAGCCTTTTCCTGATCATTTTCAGCCATCAGCGCCTCAAGGCGCCTTTTATATTTTTCATACTGCTGTTCCCGCTGTCTTGCTTCAGCAATTCTTTGATCCAGATTCATTACCAGGTCCCCTTTTTTGGTTCGTATAATAATCATACGGATTCGACTGTGAAAAAGATTCAACAAACAAAGAGGCCCCGGCTCGGCCGGGTGCCCCTCTGCTTAACAGCTGTTATTCGCTGCCGGATCCAGTTCTTTTTTTCATTTCATACTCTTCCAGCATGGAAATACGCTCCAGCATGGTCGGATGGCCGTACCGGAAAATCTTCACAAGCAGCGGCGGCTTTACCTGGCTCAAGCCTGCCTTCGTCAATTCCTGGAATGTCCCTATTGCCGCTTCCGGATCATCCGTCATTTCAATGGCATACCGGTCAGCTCTCATTTCCTGATATCTTGAGACAAGGTTGGTAACCGGACTGGCAGCAAAAAGCAGTATCGAAAGGAGCGCAAGGAACAGAGGGAGTGAGCGGATGTCGGAAACCTCCTGCAGCTTAAAGGCTCTCCCCCATCTTGCAATCACCAGCTTCATCAGCTTCGATATCAGATACAGGCCGATCAAGGAAAGCACTAAATAACCCGCAATCCCTATGTATATATGCTTCTCTACATAGTGGGCCATTTCATGCGCCATGATGAACAGGATCTGGTCATCACTCAGCCGGTTGAGTGTTGTATCCCACAAAACGATCCGTGAGTTTGAACCGATGCCTGTTACATACGCATTAAGCGAGTTGGTCTTCTCCGCCATGTTTACTTCAAACACATGCTCAGCAGGAATATGTGCCTCACCCGCTAATTGAAGGATTTTTCCTTCCAGCTCTTTATTTTTAAGCGGATAAAAATCGTTGTAAAGCGGATCGATCACAACAGGCTGCAGGAACATCATGAAAAGTGTGAACGGCACCGATAACAGCCATGCATACAGCCACCATCTTTTTGTGCTTTTTTTCATCAGCCAATACAGCACTGAAACCAAAATGAACATCGTTCCGTAATTGATCCAGAAGTCGATCAGTTCATCCTTCATCCAGGAGCTGAAGGTCTGTGTTGAGATATTATAGCTCTTGGACAGCGAATAGCTGATAAAGCTTAAGGGGAATGTGGCGGCGAAAGCAAAGACTGAGAGCCACAGCAGATAGATGGCCGTCTGCAGAGCCTTTGCCCGCGCCGACTTCCCCGCCCACTTCTTCATGGCTGAAGACAGGCCGGTCACAAGGACGAGAACATAAAACACCCATTCAAGGGGTGTGGACAAAAAGAACAGCAGGTTCCTTATCTTGGAATACTCTTCGCTCAGCATAAGCTCCCGCCCGTTCAGAAAAGCTTCCGGGTCTGCCTGTGTTCCCTGATACTCAAAAGGCAGGCTTGTATTCGCAAAATAAAACAGATACCAGTAAAAAAACAGCCCGTAGACTACATATCCTATGACTGTGTAAAAGCCGATTTTCCGAGCCATTTCAATTCCCCCTTTCTTCTTGGCTGCTTTTTCGCAAAAAGCGGGCAGCCTGGACGGGCTTTCTTTGTACAACCTCTCTCCCTACAGTGTAGTACCGATTGTTTATTTTAGAACAGCAAAATGGATGAGCCTCAATTATATATTCTCCCAAACCGCTTTCAAACCGCTGCCCTCAATAGAAAAACCAGGCTCAGCAGCTTGAGCCTGGCAGTCATGCTAGAAAAAATAGGAGTATACCGACAATACAGCGATCGACCCGAGGACAACCACGATGACATTTGCTCCAAGGTAAGCTGCCAGGAAAGCTGCAGCTGCCCCGAGCAGGCCGTACCAGATGTCTTCCTGGATAAATAGGATTCCTGGGAAAATAAGCGCTCCCAGTGTCGCATAAGGGACATTTCTCAAGACCCCCTGCCAGAATGCAGGCAGCTCCTTCCCTCTGAACAGGACGAAGGGAAGCATCCTCGGAATATAGGTAACGGCCGCCATCCCGATGATCATCATAATGATTTGGCTATTCATGCCGATTAACTCCCCTTCTCTTTTTGATAGTTTCAACAGCTTCAGTAATCAGTGCTGACAAAAGTGTAGCTGTGACAATGGCCCATCCTGTCGACAGCAGTTCTGCCATTGTGAATATCGTATTGAACCCTGCTGCAAGCACAGCAAGGAACACAACCTTTGCACTGCCCTTCATGGAAGGTACGAGCAGTCCCACAAACATGGCATATAATGCGACTGACATGCTTTCCTGGAGAGTCTGCGGAAGACTGGCGCCGATCAGATGGCCGATGCCGGAGCTGACCACCCAGCTTGAGTAGGATACAAAGATGAGGCCGAACATATAGCCTGAAGAAACTTTCTCTCTTTTCATGGAAGCAACTGAAAAGGTCTCATCTGTAATGCCAAAAGCAAATATGATTTTATTTGCCGTATGCTCGTCTTCACACTTTTCATTAAGAGATGCTGACATCAGGAAATGCCTGATGTTAACAATAAAGGTAGTAAGGATGATTTCAAATATCCCTGTCCCCAGCGTCAAGAGGCTCAGGGAGATATACTGGGCCGCACCCGCAAAGACGAGCAGGCTCATCAGCACTGTTTCTCCTACTGAAAGCCCTGTAGTCTTTGCCAAGAGCCCGAATGTTATGGCAATCGGAAAATATCCGATCGCAATGCTTATCCCTGCCTGTATCCCTTTGCGGAACTCCCCCGCTGGCCTTTCTGCTGCTAATTCTGCCATATCCTCACCTGCCGTTATGTATCTTGGAAAATATTATTGGAATGTACTGTGTTTCTTCTATACTTTTGAGTTATATTATACATATGTGCGTTATATTACACAATTCCTTTGGAGGAAAAAATGGAGAATATTCACAAAAATATCGGGGAAAATTTACGGAATATACGAAGGAGCAGAGGTCTCAGCCTGGACATGGCCGCAGAGGCAACCGGTGTAAGCAAGGCAATGCTTGGGCAGATAGAACGGGGAGAATCCAACCCCACCGTCACAACATTATGGAAAATTGCCAGCGGCCTCCAGATTTCTTTTTCTTCTTTGATGGCAGAAAAATCATCTGAAGTTTCTTTTGCCAGCATCAGTCGGATTAACCCGATCATTGAGAATAAAGGGAAGTATAAAGTGTTCCCGCTGTTCCCCTTTGATCCCCGAAAGAAATTCGAGATATTTATTGTGGAAATCGCCCCTGACTGGAAGCAGACATCAGATCAGCATAACGAAGGGGTAGAAGAATATATCACAGTCATAAGCGGGGAAATTGAGGTAATCATCGGTGGCCGGCCATACAGGATCCAGGAAGGCTCTGCCCTCCGGTTTGCCGCTGACCAGACCCACAGCTACAGGAATACGGGGGAAGCACCAGCAAAATGCCAGGTAGTCATGTATTACGAATAACAAAATAAAAAGTGCCGCATGGCAGACCATCGGCACCTTTTATTCAGGCAAGAACAGCGCGGTCGCTGTTCAATTTTTCACCGCGGATGCGCTGGAATTCCCCAAGCAGCTTTTCAACTGTCAGTTCCCGCTTCTCCTTTTCTCCTGCTTCGAAAATGATCTGCCCACCGTCCATCATGATCAGCTTGTTTCCGAGATCGATCGCCTGCTGCATATTATGGGTGACCATCAGGGCTGTCAGTCCGAAAGACTCAACGATCTTTCTGGTCAGTTCAGTGATAAGGGCAGCCCGGGCCGGGTCAAGCGCAGCTGTATGCTCATCAAGCAGCAGGATTTTCGGCTCTGTGAAGGTTGCCATCAATAATGACAATGCCTGCCTTTCCCCTCCTGATAAAAGGCCAGCCTTTGCTTCAAGGCGGTCCTCAAGCCCGAGGTGGAGCATTTCGAGCTGCTCCCTGAAAAATGCCTTCCGTTTCTTCGTCATTCCCATCCTCAGGCCCCGCCCCCCAGTCCGCGAAGAGGCGATCGCCAGATTCTCCTCAATGGTTAGATTAGGAGAAGTCCCTGCCATCGGGTCCTGGAAGACCCTGCCGATCAGGCGCGACCTTTTGTGCTCTTTCATTTGCGTAACATTTTTGCCGTCAATCAGCACTTCCCCTTCATCCGGATAGAGGCGGCCTGATATGATGTTCATCAAGGTGGACTTGCCTGCCCCATTGCTGCCGATGACAGTGACAAAATCTCCTGGCTGCATGGATAGGTTAAGATGCTGAAGAGCTTTTTTCTCATCTGGGGTAGCTTCATTGAATACTTTATAAATCTGTTTTAGCTGCAGCAACCTGCCCACCGCCTTCCTCTGCCATTTTTTTCAGCTCATCTTTATCAAAACGCCTTTTTTTTCTGCGCCTGTTATCCCGCTGCCGCTCAATCATCCTTGGGATGATGAGCGCACAGACAACGATCGCAGCCGTAATGAGCTTCATGTCTCCCGTTTCAAGAAAATCGGCCCTCAGCGCAAGGGTCACGATGATTCTATAAAGGATGGCTCCCCCAATAACGGCTAAAGTCGCCCTGAAGATCGTTTTTGCCCCAAAGACCGCCTCGCCGATGATGACGGAGGCAAGGCCGATAATGATCATGCCGATCCCCATGCCGACATCGCTGAAGCCATTGTACTGGGCAATAAGGGCTCCTGAAAAAGCAACAAGTCCGTTGGACAACCCCAGTCCCAGGATTTTGAGTGTATCGGTATCTGCTGAAAAGCTCCGCACCATTGTCTCATTATCGCCCACTGCCCTGATGGCAAGCCCGATATCCGTTTTCAGGAAAGCATCGAGCAGCAGCTTAATGACCATTGATACAGCAAGCATTACCAGCAGGATCCCCCATGTTTTGGGAACCATCCCCTCGAGCCCCATGCCCGTCAAAAGGGATGCCATCCCGCTGTCGAACGGCAGTGACTCCCAAAAGCCGGACAGCTTTGTGATGACAGTCTCCTCTGAAAGGAGGGGGACATTCGATTTTCCCATTATCCTCAGGTTAATAGAATAAAGGGCAATCATCATTAATATGCCGGACAAAAGGGGGTTTATTTTTCCTTTTGTGTGGAGCAGGCCTGTCAGGCACCCGGCAGCAAAGCCGCATATCATGGCCATTATGGTAGCAAGTAACGGATTCACGCCTGCCACGATCATTGAAGCAGCGACAGCCGCACCTGTAACAAAGCTCCCATCCACCGTCAGGTCCGGGAAATCAAGTACCCGGAATGACAGGTACACACCAAGGGCCATCAAAGCATAAATCGCACCAGCCTCCACTGAGCCAAATATCGCTGTGAACATATAATCTTCCTTTCTCCGGGAGGTAATTCTATCATTCTATTCAGTAAATTCAGCCAGGCTGTTCCATTCCTCTTTAAGCCCGATATTCATTTCCTCTGCAGCCTTCTTGTTGATCAGGAGCTTTAAGTTTTGCGGATATTGCACAGGGAGCTCTGATGGCTTCTTCTCTCCTTCAAGGATTTCGGCCGCCATTTCCCCTGCCTCATAACCGATATCTTCATAGTCAAAACCGTAAGCAGCAAACCCTCCGCGCTCGACTGAGTCCAATTCACCGACAAACAGCGGGATATCATTGTCATTGGCTGTCTGAATGACCGACTCCAGCGCGGAAACAACTGTATTATCCGTAATGATATAAATCATGTCTGCTTTGCCTACAAGGGATTCAGCTGCCTGCTTCACCTCTGAGGAAGCTGATACTGTGGCCTCTTCCAGCTTTAAGTCTGTTCCTTCCATCGCCTTTTTCACAAGATCAATCTGGGCATTGGAATTCTGCTCCCCCGAATTGTAGATGACTCCTACCGTTTTTCCTTCCATCTGCTCAGCCATGAATTTCACCGTATTCGGGATGGCATCCGGATGGGTATCTGTTGTGCCAGTGATATTTTCTCCAGGCTCCTCCATCGAGGCAACAAGCTCAGCACCAACAGGATCTGTTACAGAGGTGAAAACGATTGGGATATCCTTTGTCGCATTCAGTGCCCCGTACGCGCTCGGCGTCGAATTGGCGAAGATAAGATCCACACCGTCTCCGGCAAAGTTGTTGGCGATTGCCTGGTTGTTGTTCTGGTCGCCCTGGGCGATCTGGACATCATAGTCAACCTCGAGCCCTTTATCTTCAAGGGCCTTTTTGAACCCCTCAAGCGCAGCATCAAGAGAAGGATGCTCCACAATCTGCGTTACGCCGATTTGATACGTTTTTTCCCCCTCTGCCGCCGTTTTTCCTCCAGCTTCATCTGAACCGCACCCTGACAGCAATCCTGCTGCCAGCAGTCCTGCCGCAGCCAATCCAAACTTTTTCTGTTTCATGAAATATCCCCCATTCTTGTCCTATCAATCGCTATTCCGCTTTTGTACTTTTATGCTTTTATGCTTTTATTCACTAAATTATATAGGCGAACCGTGCTGCATTCAAGATGTATTTTGACAATTTTAAAAATTAATAATATGAAAACTCAAAAACACCCTGTGAACGGCATTCCATTCACAGGGTGTTTTATTATCTTCCTTTGAACTCAGGCTTCCTTTTTTCTGAGAACGCCTGAAGGGCTTCCAGCCTGTCTTCTGTAGGAATGGTCACCTCATAGGCTTTTCTCTCAATCTGCAAACCTGTCTGCAGATCCGCATTCATCCCTTGTTTTACAGCAAATTTAGCCTGCTGAAGGGCGACAGGCCCGTTAGCCAGCATTTCTTCTGCCAGCTTCAGGCATTCTTCAAGAAGCTGATCCAGAGGGACTGCTTTTGTCAATAATCCGTAATGCAAAGCTTCTTCTGATGTGAGTCTCCTTGCAGTGAGGATGAGCTCAAGTGCCTTTGCCTGCCCGATCAGCCTGGGAAGCCGCTGCGTCCCGCCTGCTCCGGGGATGATGGCAAGGCTGGTTTCAGTCAACCCCATCTTCGTTCCCTGGGCAGCCAGCCTGAAGTCACAGGACAGGGCCAGTTCCATCCCCCCGCCAAAAGCAAATCCATTGATGGCTGCAATCGTAGGCTGCGGGAGACTCTCAATCAATGAGAATACCTCGCCGATTTTATATACATTCCTTTTAACGTCCGTCTGAGAAAGTGTCTTTCTTTCCTTCAGGTCAGCCCCGACACTGAATGCTTTATCGCCTGCTCCCGTAAAAATGACAACCCGGACATCCGGATTGATCCTGATATCCTCCACTGTCCGCTGCAGCTCTTCAAGAGTCTCATAATTAAAAGCATTCAGGGCTTCTGGCCTGTTCAGGGTAATAATGGCCGCGTGGTTCTCCACTTTCAGATCAATGCTGCTCATATTTCGTTTTCAACTCCTTTTTAATATCTATCTGCATAATTCGCTTTCCAGGTATGAAAACCCTTTCTTTTCGCTCATTGTGTGAAGCGTTTCTATATTATCCCCGGCGGAAGATGACAGGATGGAAGCAGGCAGCTTCCTGCTCAAATCAAAAAACCAGGCTGGAGGCGAAGTCCGGCCTGGTTTTGAAAAACAAGGTGTAAATGATATTTCACATATCGGCAGAATGGCCATGGACAAACTGCCATCTTAGCTTTATTTGGTCTGGAGAACCTGTTTCTTCAATGCTCTTCTCAATATTTTTCCTGTCGTATTCTTAGGCAGCTCGTCCAGGAATTCAATTGAGGAAGGCAGCTTGTATTTAGCAAGATGCTGTTTGCAATAGCCTATAAGCTCTTCCTCGGTGAGAAAAGGGTCGGACAGCACAACATAGCTTCTGACCGCTTCTCCCTGATTCGGATCCGGCACGCCGATGACAGCCGCCTCAACCACGCCCGGATGGCTGTACAGCACTTCCTCCACTTCCCTTGGATAGACATTGTAGCCGCCGACAATGATGATTTCCTTTTTCCTGTCTACAATATAGAAATAGCCTTCTTCGTCCATCCGCGCAAGATCTCCTGTAAAAAGCCAGCCATCCCTGATGGAAGCAGCAGTTTCCTCAGGCATCTTATAATAGCCTTTCATAACATTCGGGCCCCTTACTGCAAGTTCGCCGACTTCACCAGGCGGCACCTCATCACCCAGTTCATTGACAACTCTGTTTTCAACGTTCAGGATGGATGTCCCGATTGAACCAGGCTTGCGCGGCCGGTCAAGCGGATTGAAGCATGTTACCGGCGATGCCTCGGACAGGCCATAGCCTTCAGAAATAAGGACATTAAATTTTTTTTCAAAGTTTTCAAGCAATGCTACCGGCAGTGATGCACCGCCGGAAATGCAGAGGCGGAGGGACTTTAAATCTTCCGCCTTTCCATCGCTGTATTGCAGCAGGAAATTGTACATGGTCGGCACACCGGCAAAAACAGTTGCCTCATACTCTTTTACCAGCCTGAATACTTCTTTCGGGCTGAATTTCGGATCGATCAGGATGGTCGCTCCATTCATCAGAGGTGCGTTAAGTACAACAGTCAGGCAGAAGACATGGAACATCGGAAGCGACGTAATGACCCTGTCCGATTCATTCATTTTTAAGTAATCGCTTACATCCTTTGCATTGCTGTAAAGGTTTTTATGCGTGAGCATTGCGCCTTTTGGCTTTCCTGTGGTGCCTGATGTATAAAGGATGATAGCTGTATCCTCTTCCTCAAGCTCCGGTCCCTGGTACCCTGCATCGCCTGATGCCAGAACTGATGTAAACGATTTCAGTTTAGGATAGACACTCAGGGCCGAGACATCAGCATCCGCCTGCTTGCCTTGCGGAGTTTCACAAATAATATAGTTTTCAACCGATGGAAGCGCCCCATGCATTTTCTCTGCCATTGGAACCAGCAAGTCCAGGCTGATGATGGCTTTCACATCACCGTTTTTGACAATATAGCCAATTTCATCCGGCGTATAGATCGGATTAATCGGAATCACGGTCGCCCCCAGGCGCATCGCACCATACAAGCTGATAATGAAGAATGGAGAATTGCCGAGAAGCAGTGCAACATGGTCTCCCTTTTGGATACCCAGCTTTTCAAGGCCTGAAGCAAACTTTGTAACTGCCGCATCAAGCTCAGCATAAGTGCTTTCCTTGTCCATGAAATAATAGGCGGGTTTTTCACCCAGCTTCTGTGCGGTTTCATGCAGCTGTGAAGATAAGTTCATCATTTTCCCTCCTCCTAAATGAATGAATAATCATTCATTAGATAATAAAAAATTTTCTAAATATATTATATTGAAAGAAATTTATGTATTCAAGTGCACAGTGCCAAAATTTTGTAGATATTTGGGCGCCGCTTATTGCTTCCCTATGAAAAAACCCCGCCTGGGCGGGGGAAAACTCAGTAGACAAGATTAATAAAATCCTCTTTGGTAACATTGCCGAAATAATGTTTGATGTTGATATCTGCAAGGGCTTCTTCGATTGCCGCTTTTTCATAGCGCAGACCTGACAGCTTTTCTTCAATTACTGCTACATCTCCGACACCGAAAAAGTCGCCGAATATCTTGCAATTCCCGATAATCCCTTTATTAACATCCAGCCGTACATCGATTTGGCCAACCGGGAATCGGTGTGAATGCTGGAGATTGAATTTCGGCGATTTCCCGTAATTCCAGTCCCAATTCTGGTAGCGCTCTTTTGATAGCTGGTGTATTTTTTCCCAATCCTCTTCTGTCAGTACATACTCTGGAATTTCGTCAAGATCCCCAAAAATGTTCTTCAGGAGTGTGCTCCTGAACTGCTCAGTCGAAACCTTTTCTTCCAGGAATTCAGAAATATTCGCCACACGGCTGCGGATGGACTTGATGCCCTTTGACTCAATTTTATCCTTCCTCACCTTAAGGGCCGATACAACACTGTCGATCTCAGAATCAAACAGCAATGTCCCGTGGCTGAACATCCTGCCCCTTGTGGCGAACTGGGCATTACCGGAAATTTTTCTTCCTTCCGCAGTAAGGTCGTTCCGTCCGCTCAGCTCAGCTGCCACCCCCATTTTCTTCAAGGCCTCGACAACAGGCTCTGTGAACTTCCTGAAGTTATGGAAGCTGTCCCCATCGTCCTTTGTAATGAATGAAAAATTAAGATTGCCCAAATCGTGGTAGACAGCTCCCCCTCCGGATAAACGGCGGACCACATGAATGCCGTTTTTCTCAACATATTCTGTATTGATCTCCTCGATGGTGTTCTGGTTTTTGCCGATGATGATGGAAGGCTCATTTATGTAAAAAAGCAGATAGCTTTCCTGGTCAATGTCCAGGTTCTTCAATGCATACTCTTCAATGGCAAGATTTATGCGGGGGTCTGTAATCCCTTTGTTGTCGATAAATAGCATGATGATTCTCCTTTGTTTTAGATAGTGTAGGTATCATTGAATGCAGCCAGGCGGACTGGGCCGCTGTATTCCCTTGCCGACTCCTCAGCAAGCTTTGAAAGCTCCCCATAATGCGGAAGATGGGTCAGGACAAGCTGTTCCGCGCCAGCTTTTTCAGCAAGCCTCCCGGCATCATAGCTGTTCATATGCCCTGCGTTCTTTCCATTCTGATTTCCGTAGAAATTGCACTCGCTGACAAGCAGGGAAGCTCCGGATGCAAAAGCAGCCAGCTCTTCTTTATAGGATGTATCGGCTGTATAGACAATCGCATTTCCTTCTGCTTCAAACCGCATCGCATAGCATGGTGCCGGATGATCTGTTTTTAAGAATGTGATTGTAAAGGGCCCGAGGTTTAATTCCTCGTCCGGCTTATACTCTTTTCCTTCTGTAATATCCTTATAGCTGAGCTTCGAGAACTCCTGAGGGTTTTCCCTGTGAGCATAAATAGGCAGGGTATCCATCTTTTTTCCGAGGAAGCCCTGGATGAGGCGGGCATGCTGCAATACGCCGATATCTGCGATATGGTCAGGATGATAATGAGAAATAATGACCGCATCTAGCTCCTCCGGCTGGATGATCTGCTGCATTTTCGACAGTACTCCGCTGCCGCAGTCCACAAGCAGGCGGAAGCCATTGTGCTCGAGAAGATAGCCGGCACTGGCCTCATTCCCCTTCGGATAACCTCCCCAGGGCCCTATAACAGTTAATTTCATCTAACAGTCCTCCTTTTTTCCGAATCCCTAATAACACTATAATCGATTATGCCTATTTTTTCATTTTTTTAAAATTGTATTGATACAGTTGTTGACTTAAAAATACTGTTATAATACAATGTAAATACAGAAACACAAACACATAACCCGGGAGGCTGACAGAATGCTAGAAAATATCGTGGAATTTTTCAGGAATTTGCCAGCAAAACAATGTTCGGAGTGCGGCAGCTCCATTGATGAGCAGCACGAATGCTATGGGACTAAATGTGATAAGTGTCTTGACTTGAACTGACTGGAATTCTATAAAATTATAAGAAAAGCGCAAGCGCCTTGCTCACCCTTAAGGAACGCAGACTAAGAACGCCACGTCCTGTGGCAACGTCTGCATAACCCCCATCCTGGGGGCCTCAAGACGATCATCCCGGAAAGGCGTTCTTTGCCTTTTTGGGATGATTGGCTTGTGACCTCGAGGGGGTAGGCGCTGGAGCTAGACAGTAATCGAAGTTAAAAAAATATACTTTCTTATTTTACCAAAAAGACCCGGCCGGCGGCCGGGTCTTTCTCTGTCTCTATTATTCTGCGATTGCTGCGTACTTTCTTTTATGCATGATAGTGAAATAAGTCATCGTGCCAGCAATGAATGCGAGCATAAAGCCAAGGAGGATGGCTGCATTATGCCACATGAAGGCAAAGTCTCCGCTCGATGCCACGGCCTTCAGGCCTGCCACTGAATAGGTCATCGGCAGCAGGGCATTGAAATGCTGCAGGAAGCCCGGAATCAGTTCAAGCGGGAAGGTGCCTGCACTTGTTGTCAGCTGCAGGATGAGTATAAGAATAGCAACAAATCTTCCCGGATCTCCAAGCGCTGTAACAAAGAATTGGATCAGCGCCATGAAGGTCAGGCTTGTAATAATATTGAACAGAAGGAATAATGGGATGCTCTGCACTTCAAGCCCCAGTCCCGAAATCAGGATCCATGAAGCAATAAGCGCCTGGATGATGCCTGCCGCTGCAAGAACACCAAACTTGGCTGCAAACCAGCTTAGGCCGTTTCCAGGGACCGATGCCGGCTCCCTGAGCGGGAACACGATGGACAGAAGCAGAGCTCCGACAAACAAGCCCAATGAAAGGAAGTACGGCGTAAAGCCGGTTCCGTAGTTAGGCACTTCATTGATTTTTTCATTTTTCACCTGGACAGGTTCGGCAATCATATTGTAGGTTTTGTCATCCGCACTTACAGATGAAGCTTCCTCAGCTCCGTCCTTCAGTTTGCCTGCAAGCTCTGCTGAGCCTTCGGACAATGCTGAATTCCCTTCTGCCACTTTGCCGGCACCTTCAGACAGCTTTCCTGCGCCTTCCTTCAGGGCGCCAGAGCCATCAGCCAGCTTGCCGAGACCGCCGGAAAGCTCTGTGCTCCCTGCTGCCAGCTGTGCTGATCCGGCTTTTGCTGAAGCAAATTGCTGTCCATATTCATTCATGCCTGCGATAAACTGCTGCTGGCCATCCTGTATCTTGGCTGTACCTTGTGCGAGTGAAGAGCTTCCTGCTGCAAGAGAATCAATTCCCTGCTGCAATTGCTTTTGCCCTTCTGAAAGGCTGCCTATTTTGTCTGACAGCTGCTGTGCTCCGCCGGATATTTGGCCGGCAGATTCGGCAAGCTGTGATGTACCGGCTGCCAGCTGGCCTAAGGCTGCTTCCAGCTCTTTTCTTTCAGGGGAGTCCTCCGGCATCTGCTGCAGGACTGCCCCCAGCTTTTGCTGAAGCTGGGACATTCCGCCGCTGACCTTGGCAGCTTCTGACTGCCATTGATCAAGTGAGCCTGAAATTGAGGCAGCACCGCCCTGAAGCTGTTCTCCTCCCTGGACAAGGGCAGGAACCTTTCCCTGGACCTGCTGGATTCCTTCATTCAGCTTTGCAGCTCCAGCAGCTGCTTCCTGATTACCCGCCTGAAGCTCACTGGCCGCAGCTTCCAATTTCTGATGGCCGGCTTGAAGCTTTCCAAGACCAGAGTCCAGGTCCTTCGCTCCTGCAGCCAGCTCTGCAGATCCTTTGTTCACCTGGCTGACGCCATTATCAAATTCAACAGACTTCCCGGCCAATTCTCCAAGCTTATTCTTCAGTTCCTGTGAACCTGATTTAAGCTCCAGGGCTCCTTCGTCAAGCTTACCGGCCCCGTCGCTCGCCTGTACCAAACCGTCTGTCATGTCGCCGATTTTATCAAACATCGTCTCAGCATAGGTTTCGGTAATTTTCTCGGAAAGAGAAGCTTTGATTTTTTCAATTGCTGTACCGCCAATCTGTGAAGAAAGGAAGTTATAGCTTTCGTTTGGAACATAAATTAAATTCAGCTTTTTCGGATCTTCATCCAAAAGAGTTGTCGCATTCTCTGAAAAGTCCTCAGGAACCTCTACAAGAATATAATACTTCTCCTTCTCCAGATCTTTATAGCCTTCCTCTTTAGTAACAAACTTAAAATTAAAATCAGCACTATCTTTTAAATTGGATATCAGTTCGTCCCCGAGCTGCAGCTCTTTTCCTTCAAATTCTGCCCCTTTGTCTTCATTGACTACTGCGACAGGCAGATCGGCAAGATGATCATAAGGATCCCAGAATGCCCAAAGGAACATTCCGCTGTAAAGCACAGGAATGAACAGGACAGCAATAATCGGGATCAGCAGTTTTCTGTTTTTAAAAATAGCTGAAAACTCATTCCTGAATAATCTATTTCTCATTTATTTTTCCCCCTGTACGATTGACTATTTTGTTCAAATGGTCAATTTTATTCATAAAACAAGGACTATCCCTTAAGTCAGTTAGATAATCCTTTAAACAGGTATTGCTCAAACAGCTTTGCAATTTCCTCTTTTTCAAGAGGTTTATGCTGCTTTTCCCAATCAAAAATCAGGGCGATATAGAGCTTGAACATGATGAAGGCAGTCAGCTCAGGATCGCAGTCTGCTATCTCGCCTTTTTTCACAGCTTCGGCAACTTTTTCTTTAATATAAGAAAGAATTGATTTTTCCAGCCTCTCCATTACCTCCATTACTGCAGGAGTGCCCATTTCCTTTTCTTCCTGGAAAAGCTTGATGGTCAGCTGGTGCTTCAGCCTGAACTCAAGGATCCCATATAAGGCGCGATGGACATTTTCGTGGAAAGATAATGAAGAATCCAGAGATTCGTCAGCTGCAATTTTCATTTCCTTGATGAGCGTTGTGATGATTTCATCGAATAATTCCTCTTTATTCTTAAAAAACGTGTAGATCGTCCCTTTGCCGACATTCGCAATTTTGGCCACCTGATCCATTGTGGTTGCTTTATAGCCAAACAGAGAAAATGATTTATTGGCAGCTTCAATAATTAATTGCTTGCGGTCTACAGCCATCTATACACCTCGATTCACAAAATGACTGAATGAACATTTTGGTCAATTTGAACAAAAATAATAATAGCATATGTCAGCAGCTCTTGCAATGCTTCCCGGTTAATATTTTATTATTAATTACTATCCCTAACTGAGGGACATAATCAGAAACCAAAGAAGGAGCCCTGCCCCAAAAGGCAGGTCTCCTTCTCTCTGCTATTCTGAAAGCTTCCTGAGTACGGCAGATGCCATAGCATCAATGAATTCGGGCTGTGAATTCGGCATTTCCGGACGATAATAGCTTGCCCCGATTTCCTCTGTTACAACTTTGCATTCATAGTCATTGTCATATAAAACTTCAAGGTGGTCTGCTACAAACCCGACTGGTGTATAGACGAATGCTTTATAGCCTTTTTCATTATACAAGTCGCGCGTCAGGTCCTGGACATCCGGCCCAAGCCATGGCTCAGGAGTATTCCCGGCACTCTGCCAGCCAACCTTATAATTTTCTACCCCCGCCTGTTCAGCGATCAGATCCGCAGTCTCCTGCAGCTGGTTAGGGTAAGGATCTCCCGACTGGAGAATTTTCTCTGGCAGGCTGTGGGCTGATACGATCAGCACTGCATTGTCTTTTTCATCTGCAGGCATGGATGCGAAGGCTTCCTTCACTTTTTCTGCCCAATAGCCGATGAATTTCGGTTCTTGATACCAGCTTTCTACAGAAGTGATGGTCAGGCCGCCAAGCCTTTCTGCTTCTTCTTTTGCACGGCCATTATATGACTTCACGCTGAAGGTTGAAAAATGGGGAGCCAGCACGATGCTTGCAGCTTCCGTGATTCCATCTTCTTTCATGCTCTTCACTGCATCTTCGACAAAAGGTTCAATATGCTTCAAGCCCAGATACATCTTGAATTCAATTTCATCCTGGATGCTGTTCAGATGCTGCTCAAGCTTTTCACCCTGCTCCTGTGTAATCCTGGCAAGCGGGGAAATCCCGCCGATTGCTTCATAGCGGCTCCGCAGATCTTCAAGCATCTCATCTGAGGGCTTTCTTCCATGGCGTATATGAGTATAATAGCGCTCAATATCTTCTTCTTTATATGGCGTTCCGTAGGCCATGACAAGCAGGCCCATTTTCTTTTTCGGCATTATATTTACACCTCTTTTTAATCATGTATCTAGTCACTTATTGTGCCAAAAACCCGGCTGAATACAAAATCTAATGCTCAGGAATTACTCAGCAAGCTTGAAAGCCGAGTAATCGTGGATAAAGCCAGTCAGTTTTTTCAATGTATCCGGGTTGACAGACGGGAAGACGCCGTGGCCAAGATTGAAAATATAGCCTGGCTGCTGCATTCCCTGGTCAAGGATTTCCCTGGCTCTCTCTTCAATTACTTCCCATGGAGCAAGCAATATGGCAGGATCAAGATTGCCCATGACTGTTTTCCTGATGCCCATCTCCCTTGCCTCGCTGATTGGAAGCCTCCAATCCAGTCCGACTACGTCCAATGGAAGGTCATGCCATTCCATGGCCAGGTGGCTTGCGCCCACACCAAACATGATCAAAGGCACATTTTCTTCTTTAAGAGCTGTGAAGATCCGTTCCATAACCGGCTTGATGAAGCAGCGGTAGTCGGCCACATTCAGTGCGCCTACCCATGAATCGAAAAGCTGGATAGCCTTTGCACCAGCCTTGATTTGTGCTTTTACATAAACGATGATGGTGTCAGCAAGCTTGTCCATCAGCGCGAACCATGCCTGCGGCTCAGAATACATGAAAGCTTTTGTTTTATTGTAATTCTTTGACGGCCCGCCTTCGATCATATAGCTGGCGATTGTGAATGGCGCGCCGGAGAAGCCAATCAAAGGAACTGTCAGCTGTTCTTCTGTTAAGAGCTTGATTGTGTCAAGGACATAGGGAATATCCTGTTCAGGATGAAGTTCCCCCAGTTTCTCAACATCTGAAAGCGAGCGGACCGGATTGGAAATGACCGGACCGATGCCTGTTTTAATATCTACGTCCACTCCGATGGCGGGAAGCGGCGTCATGATGTCTTTATAGAGAATCGCAGCATCCACTCCGTAGTTTTCAACCGGCAGCCTTGTAACATAGGCACATAATTCAGGCTGATGCGTTATTTCGAATAAGGAGTATTTCTCTTTGATGGCACGGTATTCGGGCTGGGATCTGCCAGCCTGCCGCATATACCATACAGGGACGCGGTCTGTTTTTTCCCCGCGCGCCGCTTTTAAAAATGTATCGTCTATCTGTTTTGCCATAAAACTGTATCCACCTTTCAGTACTCTTCTGTTTGTTTATTGTAATATATCTTTCTGGAAATTAGAAATTTCGGTATGTATAGGGCATATTGCCCCTTCCACTATAGCGGTTTCAGGATAGGTTGTATAGATTGCCTGGGGAAATGTCGAAAATTTGCCTTAAAAGAGAAAAAGCAAAAACAAATTGCATTACAAAAGTCATTTCTATTTTTAAATGAGGTGTTGATCTCCGTTCCAGGCACTTCGCTTTCCGCGGGGCGGAGTTGAGCCTCCTCGCCGCAAGCGGCTGTGGGGTCTCAACTCTTCCGCTGCAATCCCGCAGGAGTCTTCGTGCCTTGCACTCCAATCAACAGGTTTTTAAATTCGAATGGCAGTACAACCCTGAAAACTTTAACATTCAATTACCATTTTAGAACTCCATCGGAGCAGGTCAATTAATACCTTATAGTTTTATATTTCGTAAAAAACGTTAAGTTAAAGTTGGCTTTTCATGACATTGCTTTATTCAATTCTATTATTAGGGTTATTTCCTTTAATTCATTGATTTTGCAAAGGAAAAAACAAACCAAAAAAGGCACGGAACCCTAACATTCCGTACCCCCTCTGGTCTGAAAAATACTGCCTTCATGTAATTTATCTCGGCAGTGTAAATTCAGCTGTTCTTCCTTTGAATGCTTTTGTGCCGTCTTCGTTATAGAAAGGGCCGAATTCCAGATCAAACTTTTTGTATATTTCGAATTCATCTTTCCTGAATAGAAAGACATGAAGCTTTTCTCCCTGTGCACCTGCCTCGATGGCCTTTGGTTCACGGGGTTCAACCATGCCCTGTGACAGAATTCTGGCGCGGTTGTCATCCACTGAAAGGATGGAACCTATATTCCAGATGCTGACCGGCTCTGAAGACTGATTGTCAATTTTTAATTTGACTGTCAGGGCCACAATGCCGCTGTCGCCAAAATTTGTAAAGCGCGGCTTATTGGCCTCTGTCGGGGTGATTTCTGTATACTGAACCCCTTCAAGTGTTACATTCACATCACCGATTTTTTGTGCTTCGCCAATTCCTTCTTTTTCGAAAATCATTTTCTTATCTGCCATATTATCGGTTGTCAGCTGATCCTGGTAGAAGGATGGCTCGCTTGCCATGGCCTCCTTCTGTTCAACACTGTAAGCAAAATCAAAGACTGCATTCCCCTGGATGGAACCTTTGAACTGGTCGTTGTCTGCAGCTCCGCCTTCGATGATGTACTTCGGCTTTACAGTCGAAAGCTTATCAAATTCGGCATTTGTCAGGGTGAATGAAATCAGCCCTGTTATCTTTTCCCCGGCTGCGAATTTCCCTGTTTCTGACTCTTTTTTCGATTTGACCTTGTCTGCATCAAGGATAAAGGTTGGGTCTGATGGGTACCAGTCCAGCTCATGTGATGTCTGGATACGGTGCATATTGTTGTAATACATTGCTTTATCAGTGCCATTATCCACTGTAACTTTTGCCGTAATCACATACCCGTCGATCTCATCATTGAACGGGATGGTGACATCCTCGTGCATACCTGTCACTTTGACGATCTGATATTCATCCACAGAGACTTTGAAGCCTTTCATATCATGGACAAAGCCAGGCTCTGTGTTCGTATAGATGACTTCAACCTCGCCCTCTGATTCATCTGCAATATTGGGGTTGAGCAGCTCTCCTTCTGCACTTGTTCCATCAGCCGTTTCTTCAGCTTCTTCCGACTCATCAGTTTCTTCCTCTGCGGCAGCATGATCTGTTTCTTCAGCTTCAACCTTCTTTTCCGGCTCTTTACCGTTTGAAGCTTTTTCATCATTCCCGCATGCCGATAGTAAAAGCATTAGAGCCAAGAGTGCTGTCCATAAAACATTTTTCTTCACGTTTTTACACAACCTTTTTTTGGATTATTTTCCCTTCGCCATTATAAATCACGAAATGATAGATTTCCCTGTTTAATAGATAAAAAGGAAAAAATAAGGAAATACTACCATCAATAAGCAGGCAGAGGCAGGAGGATGCACACAGATACAGCAGCCTCCGAATAGGAAAATACCACCAATAGTTCCTGGATAAACCAAAATTTTGAAATAAACTTCTATCCGGCAGCTAAGAGCTCTGATTGGGAATCGGCATGCGGAGAAGCTATAATGAGGGAGAGCGCTAACATACAAAGAGAATCTTGAGGTGATATGGATGAGGATTTATATGACGAACGGCACTTTTGATTTTTTAAAAATAGTACAAAATAAGAACAGCGCAGAGAAAATGGTGCTGATGCAGGATGCGGACAATGCACTGCTCCTCCACGAAACCGAGGGAAAAACTTTATTTAACGAACCGCGGAGCTATGAAGTGCTGGATTCAACAGGTTCACTCGAAAGCCGCGGTTTTATTGTCATGAATAATATCCCCGTAACAGAAGAAGGAAGGCCCTTATTCGAATACCGATTTAAAAACAGGGCTGGGGCGGTTGAAAACGAGCCTGGCTTTATCAGCATCCGGGTACTTCGCCCGCTTTCCAGTGATACGTATGTCATTCTCACCCAATGGGAGAGCGAAAAGGATTTCAAGAATTGGCAGGATTCCAAAGCCTATGAAAAGGCACACGAAAAACGGGGAACAGATCAAGGCATCGATGTCCAGCGTCCAAATATCTTTGCACGCCCATCCTTTGTAACAACTTATTATATCCCTGAAGCAGATTGATCATTACTATCATAAGTGGCCGGAAGATGCGGAAGCCCGCATTTTCCGGCCTTTTCTTCGGGTTGCAGCTGAAAAAAAAGAACCTGAAGAAATTAACGCCAGATTCTTTCATTCGCCCTATGCAAAATCCCTTCAAGCTTTAGGTCCTTGTTTAATGAGGCCGTTTTGATGGGCATACACAGCTGCCTGGGTGCGGTCGGAAACGGACAGCTTGCTGAGTATGTTGCTGACATGTGTTTTCACCGTTTTTATCCCTATAAAGAGCTGATTGCTGATTTCCTGGTTGGTCATCCCTTCGCCGATGCACAGAAGGACCTCCAGCTCCCTTTCCGTCAGTTCCTCGTGGGGCTTTTTCTCCCTGCCGCGAAGGCGGCCCATCATTTTGGTGGCGACCTTCGGCTCGATTACCGGCTCCCCTCTTGCAGCCTTCAGGATGCAGTCAAGCACTTCATCCGCCGTTGCTGTTTTCAGCATATAGCTGAATGCACCGGCCTCTATTGCAGGAAAGACCTGCTCATCATCATAAAAACTTGTAATAATGATGATCTTGCACTGGGGATAGCTTTTCAATATTTCTTTTGTTGCTTCAATGCCGCTTCCGTTTTCCATTAAAAGATCCATAAGGACGACATCGGGCCTTTCCTTCAGCACTAGGGCAGCTCCCTCATGCCCGCTGGAAGCTTCCCCCACTATTTCTATTTCCGGTTCAGTCAAAAGATACGAGATGATTCCCTTCCTGACCATTTCATGGTCATCCACAACTGCGATCCTGATCACTTTATTCCCTCCCTTTCAGCGGTATCCGTATTTCAATATAAGTCCCTTCTCCCTGTTTGGACCGGATATTGAAAATCCCGCCGATTTCCTCGCATCTTTCCCGCATGGTTTTCAATCCATACGAGGCAACCCTTTCAATATGAGGGTCAAATCCCTTTCCGTCATCTCCAATAAATAAATATGTATAATCTTCCTTTTCTGTAAGGGTCAGCTTTATCTTTGATGCATCGGCATGCCTGAGAATATTAGAAAGTGCCTCCTGGACAACTCTGAACAAATGCTCTTCTGCTGCTTTGGAGAGCTCGATTTCATCTATGCTGGCCTGAAAATCGATGGTAGTCTTCCCGCGCAATTCGTGTATCAGCTTGATAATCCCGTCACACAAGGTATCATCGCTCAGCTGGATCGGCCTTAAATGGAGAAGGAGAGCCCTCATTTCCCCCTGTGCTTTGGCGGCTATACCGGAAATTTCCTTGAGCTGCTTCTTTGCTTTTTCAGAATCTCTGTCAAAGACCTTCAGCGCGGCAGATGACATCATGCTAAGAGCAAACAGCTGCTGGCTCACAACATCATGGAGATCCCTTGCCAGGCGCTGCCTTTCCTCCATAACTGCTGCAGCATGGGCCGACTGGGCCAGGGATGAACGTTCTTCAGCAAGCCGTTGGACCGAGTGGACCTGCTCCTGGATATAGTCAGCCAAACCATCAAGCTCCTCTGCAATAAGCCCGATTTCATCGTTTTCATAAGAAGATATCCTTCCTGCCAGCTTGCCGGACCGCAGATTGGACACTGCAACCAGGATATCTCCAAGCCTTCCCTTGATTAAGTAACTGCCTTTAATGCCAAAATAGCCTCCGGCAGCCAGCAGGATCAGCAGGCAATAGATAAAGAGCCAGAAAGAGATTGAAATGGTGAGGACCGGTTCATCGGCAAAGAATAAATAAATCTGGATCCCGACAAAGAAGGTGAGCGAGCTGATCAGCGCCATCATAATAAAGCTCTGGATAAACCAATACCTGATTCCGAACATTTTTTTCATCAGCAGTATCTCCTATACATGATCAATTCGAATGGAGCCGACTTTGAGCTGGATCGTTATATTCAACTTTCTTGCCGCATCATCGTATCCCGGGGATTTATAATAAAGTTTGCGGTTAAGGTCTTCTGATTTCAGATCGAAAATGCGGATATCCCCGATATTGATATCGGAGTGAACCATAATCGGGACATCCTCAGGGATAATCATCTTAACATCGCCGACCCATCCCTTGACTGAAATAGGCGTTTCCTTCTCCGGGATATACGCCTTGCTGAAGTCTATAAAATAATCACCGACCGTATTATACAGATCCAAAGGTTCTACAGACCAATTTGCGTTTTTAAAGCTGACGTCGCCTATAGAGAATCCTCTGATATTTGCTAATGGGGCATGCCGCGATCCCTTTTTGATCCTGATGATTTTTTCCTCGCCCAGATCCTTTTCGCTTTCTTCTATCCCATCATATTTCTTAGCTGGAAACTCTGTTTCAACATGCACTTTAATATGCTCTTTCCTTACGAGAAGCGAGAATCCAAGGTATACGATGGCGAGCGGCCAAAGCTTCCACACATCCCAAAAAGAAAACTGGATCAGTCCGAATCTGTCAGAGGCCAGCAGCCCGGAGAAAACAAGCAAAAATCCGGCAAAAACTTTGCCCCCTTTTTTTCTGGCCAATGTAGAGATCAGCAGAATTAGGCTATAGCCGAACATCACAAAAGGATATACTGTGACAAAAAACTTCTTTATTTCCAAGGAAATGACACCTATATTTACAAGAAGCAGCAGGACACCTGCAGCCAGAAGGCAAAATGCAAACATCATTTGATTGACTGATCGATAACGCAATTGGCTCCCCTTCTTTCTTTCTCTATAAATATTCGCTGCAGAAAATGCTTTTCCCTGCAATCCCATTTTATCAGTCTTCCATCAATCTTTAACTGCCTCTGGAATGCTTTTCCCTCCGCCTTGAGGCGGATGTGTGCCATGCACATCGCCCAGAACTGAACATAATCTATAGTACGCTTGAAGGCCATGGCCCAAGCATACTATAGGAGGGATATAAAATGGCGATTGATTTAACTGTCCTTCATGCTATCTATGTTTTCTTCATTGTACTCATCATCGGTTTTATGATAGCGAAACGGGATACTGCCCTTGTGTGCATAGCCGGGATCTTCCTGATTGCCATCACAAGCACCGGCTCCCTGAGCACCTCAGTCAGCAGTGTGTTCAATAGCTTTATATACGCGATAACCGAGCTTCTTTCTACCATTCTCGTCATCTCCATCATCGTCGCCATGAGCAGGGTCCTTGCTGCTGCGGGGGTAAGCGATGCGATGATAGCGCCCTTCTCCAGGATGATCAAAGGTCCGGCAGGCGCTTATTGGACGATCGGCATTGTTATGATGGTGATATCCTGGTTCTTTTGGCCATCACCAGCAGTTGCCCTTCTTGGAGCAGTCCTTCTGCCGGCAGCTCTGAAGGCAGGACTTCCTGCCCTGGGAGCAGCTATGGCCATGAACCTCTTCGGGCACGGAATTGCCCTGTCAGGCGACTTCATCATCCAGGCAGCCCCTAAATTGACGGCAGACGCTGCCGGGCTTCCAGCAGGGGAAGTAATAGCTGCCAGCATTCCCCTTGTAGCCGTAATGGGGATTGTCACAGTTGCTGCTGCCTTTTTCTTTTTGAAAAGGGATATGAAAAAGGGCCTCCTGCTGCCGGCCTCTCCCCCTGATCAAAGGAATGAGGCTGAATCAGGAGAGCCCGGGCTTCTTTCAAGGAGCCAAAGGGGATTTTTTGCAGTCCTTATCCCTGTTTTATTCGCTTTAGATGTAGCAGCTATGTTCTTGCTTGACCTGCAGGGCGGCGATGCGACAGCACTTGTAGGCGGGACATCGATTTTTATTCTGCTGGTGATCACCTTGGCAAGCCACAAAAATAAAGGACTGGAGAAAACAACCTCCTATATGATTGAGGGATTTCAATTTGGCTTCAAGGTCTTCGGGCCTGTCATCCCTATCGCAGCTTTCTTTTACCTTGGAGATTCCGGCTTTACAAGCATAATCGGCGACTATTTGCCGGGGGGGTCACAGGGCATCGTCAATGATCTCGGGGTTGCTCTGGCAGGAGCAGTCCCGCTGAGCAAGGAAGTGGCAGCTGTTACGCTCACTGTTACCGGTGCAATCACCGGTCTGGATGGTTCCGGCTTTTCCGGCATCTCCCTGGCAGGCTCTGTCGCCAGCCTTTTTGCTTCAGCCATCGGTGCCGGTGCAGCAACTTTGACAGCTCTGGGACAGGTTGCTGCCATCTGGGTTGGCGGCGGGACGCTCGTGC
Source organism: Cytobacillus sp. T106 (assembly GCF_040492155.1). Taxonomy (NCBI): domain Bacteria; kingdom Bacillati; phylum Bacillota; class Bacilli; order Caryophanales; family Bacillaceae; genus Cytobacillus; species Cytobacillus sp. T106. The sequence continues at coordinate 34,259 of NZ_JBEUMK010000005.1, forward strand.
CCTGGGCGCTCATCCCTGCAGCAGCCATCTGCAATGTGGATCCTTTTGAGCTTGCAAGGAGGAATCTCCTGCCTGTCATCATTGGGCTTGCAGCCACTACAATTGTCGCCATGTTCCTAATATAAGTGTGAACGGGAGAGCAAAAAAAAGAGGCAGCTGCCATCAGCTGCCCCTCTATTTTTTTATGATTTCTGCCACTCTGCCCACTTGGCCGTCTGTCAGCCTCACCTTGATTCCATGCGGGTGGAAAGAAGAATTGGTCAGAAGATCCTTAATGATCCCCCTTGTCCTTGCCCCTGACCGCTGGTCCTTCTTTAAGATGATATCCGCTTCCATTCCAGGCTTAACATGCTCACGATATTTGCCGGTGTCAGACATGCAATCAGCTCCTTTTCCTTTGGCGCCATCAGGCGCGCTTTTTGTTCTTCTATTCTAATGGTATAATAGGCAGAACACAAAATTAACACCTTATCCATTGGAGGAAACATGCTTACTTTTGAAGAAAAATTAGCGATCATCGAGTCATTTCCCGAGCTTGAGAGAAAAGACGTCTCTCTTGGAAGAGTCAACTTCCATTATGAAGAAAGCGCAATAGACAAGAAAAATGTGGTTTACCATCTGCATCCTAACGGCAATGGCTTTGTTTTTGCAGAATATGTACAGAGTTATTCGCCTGACAGCAAAGGCATGGTGAACATCAGGGATTTCTCTGAATCCGAGCTTCGGGATATCATTGCAAAATCGATCCAGTCCCTCTCCGGCCATGATGCCGAAGAAGCCCAGCCTGCTGCAAGGCTGGAAGAAACATGGAGCAGCCGGAGCGGCGAAACCCTTGTCCTCATAGAGGAAGATGAAATGTGGAATGTATATGCCGGCCTGAATCTGGACGCCGCTTTTCTATCTTATCGGGAAGCAAAAGAATATCTTGAAGAAGAAGGATTTAAACGGAGCTAAAACTGAGAGGCAGCCTTATTGGGCTGCCTCTTTGTTTTCTTAAAAATTGCCATTCTGATTTTCCGGGCGGCTGTTATGGAGATGGGATTCAATATAGACCCTTTCTGAAGAAGAAACATGCTGTTCATTATGTTCGGGGTCTGTATGCTGGATTCCCTTCCTCCGATAGATAACATCAACCAGCACCCCGAATCCAAGTAGCCCGCCTAAAATGATGAGCCATAACATGATTATCACCCTTTCCACCTGCCTCATTTTGTCCACTGGCTTTTAATAGAATGGATAATACTCTTTTCGGATCTCACTTGAAATGATCTCTGATACAGGGGCGATTCTGATGCCTTTCTCTTCAAAATACCCCTTTTCCTGAAGGATCCCTGCCGAACAGACCTTGCCAGTCACGCCGACATGCCCGATTGCGATCCCTCTGCCCTGCTGCTCTGTGATCAGCGCCAGCTTCTTCATCTGCCGCCTGACATGGGAAACAGAAGAAATGTCATCAAGAAATACATCCCTTTTAATGAGCGGCACACCAAGCTCTTTTGCAATGATGGGAAATTTTGATTCAGGGCTTGTGCCGCTGTCCACAATATAAAGCTTCCGTTCTTTCGCAATTTTTACGATTTCCCTTACTATCCCTTCATCTTCCACTGCCCGCGATCCCATATGATTATTGAGGCCCTTTGCATAGGGAACGCTGTCAATGGCTTCATTGACCCTTTTCCTGACTTCTTCAGAAGACAGATTTGTTGTGATCGGTTTGGGCCCGAGCCATGATTTCTTTCCCCTTTTAGGCTCCATTGGCAGATGGACCATGACTTCAAATCCATTTTCATGCGCCCATTCAGCATGCTGTGCTGTCTGATCTGTAAATGGCATCACTGCTGCTGTAATCGGGATATCGCCTTCAAGGAAATCTTTTACGCCTCCGATGCCTCCTCCAAAATCATCTATGATGATAGCAGCTTTCCTTTCTTCCTGCTGGGTTTCGGCACTGGCAGATGAGGCAAAGAAAGAACATAAGATAAGCAATACGGCAATCTTTTTCATATTTCCTCCTGCTGATCGTTGTTCCTCTTACATTCCCCTGCGTGATGAGTGTTCATTCATAGCTCATGACAAGGAGTTGTTACTAATTGTATATACGATCTAAATTTATAAACGTTTCAACATTCAGAAAAAATAAGAAAAGCCTGACAGATGCCAGGCTTTTCTTATTTTAAAACGCCTTTTTCCCGCGCTTCTTTAATCCATGATGGAAATTCATCAAGAAGATGGTCATACAATTCTTCATCGCTTACCTGCCCGATATCTTTAAAATGATAAAAATTCGCGTTATCAATATAGCGGCCTTCCATTGTATCCAATTTTTCCAGCACGTCGAAATTTGCATCGCCAATACCGACAAACTGCCAGAAAATAGGCTTGCCTGCCGATTTTACAATCGGTTTCTTGATCGTCTTTTTGCAGCCGCCATCATTGATAAAGACAATGAACGCAGGATCGCTGCTCGGATCTTCCAGTGTGTATTTGCTGATGACATCCTCCATGACAGGAGGTTCGTCATTGCGCCCGAATTTATGGATTAGATCGTTATTCAGGATATACTGATTAACATAGCCTTCAAAGTCCCTTTCTGTCACCGGCTTCAGCCTTGAGAACTCATTGTCATATACCCAGATATCGAGCATGCCGTCATCATCAAATTGGCTCGCAACGGCTAAGATCCGCTCCACTACTTTTTGTACCGTGCCGTTACGGTACAAGGTGCGCATCGATCCTGAAATGTCTAAAACCAGGCCGACCCTCGCCTTGACATGTGACAGCTTTTTCTTTTCCAGCACGACCCCGGCTGTTTTCTTCATCAAAGATATACTCATGCTACGCATCTCCCCGCTATGAATAAATTCTTATACTGCAGCGAACCGGTCCTCAATTATTAATGAATTTTTCAAAAACATATCCAAAATCTTTTACATGGTATTTTTTCCTGCTGTTCATCAGCCAGTTAAAAGCGGTTTCGTTCAGCACCCTGAAATCATCCGTCAGGCTTCCTTCCCTTGCCCCTGCAGCCCTGCCCAATGTTGCAGAAGCTACTTCAATGCTCTTTTTGGCAAACTCCATCGAATGCTCATTTTCCGCACAAATTTCGGAGATTTTTATCAAGGCTTTATACAGGTCTTTCAGTTCTTCAATGAAGCGTTTATGTACATCTATGGAGAAAGCGGCAGAGCCTATCACAAATTTGATCTCTACATCCATGTCGACTGTCCCTGCTGTTTCCAGGAACACATTTGAAATTTGATGCTCCCTGAAGCTGTATCTCTTCAGGACTCTCTTCTTGCTCATCGCGCTTGTCCCATCTAAATGGATGACTGCTTTGTTTGTAAAGCAATATTCATCAGATTTGGATTTAATCAAAAAATAGATTTTTTCATTATCTTCATGCATCACATAATCATCAGCATCGACCTTATCATAGTCAGCCGGCGAGATGACACTGCCAATATCACTGATCCCCAGCACATCTGAAGCCACCCTTTTGAACATATTTCTGCCTCCCTGAATAGTAAGATTCTTTTTTATAATCAGATTTATATTAGCATATACCGGAATTTTCTTCACTCTTTGAGGTGTACAGCCATTCTTCTGTATTACATGAAATTCAGGAGGCTTGCCCATACTATTTCAGGGAGGTGCATGATGAAGCTGTTATTATTTTTCGGCCTTATGGCAGCAGCTGGAGGAATTGGAACGGAACAGTTATCTGTGCTGCAGGAAGGCAAGGATGCAATAAAAGTCCAGAAAGAAGAATTCTCTGCCAATATACCCGGCCTGCCGCTGGCAGATGAAGATAAATTTAAAGCATTCCAGGCTAAAATGAACAGCCTGGCTTATAAAGAGCCGCAGGATGCCAGGATAGGCCCGGGAGAAAGAATCATCCCTGAAAAACCCGGAAGCAAATTGAATCAGGATTTATTTTCAGCGCGTTTTTATACTACTTACTACCAGTCAGGTTCAGGGAGCATTGAACTGCCTCTTCTCCCGATTTATCCAAGGGTCGACAGTGAGCTTATTCTATCTGTTAAAGCACGCCAGATCGGCCAATATGTGACCTATTTCAACTCCCATAATAAGGCCAGAACACAGAATATCAGGCTCGCGGCCGGATCGATAGACAGCATTGTTGTATTTCCCGGAGAAGTATTTTCATTTAATGAAACAGTCGGCAAGAGAACGGCAGCCAAGGGATATCTCCCAGCTCCGGTAATTGTCAGGGGAGAACTGTCCGAGGGGATCGGTGGCGGGATATGCCAGGTATCTTCAACCCTTTATAATGCTGTCGATAATGCCGGAACAAGCATCATCCAAAGATATTCCCACAGCAAGCGCGTGCCGTATGTCCCTTCAGGCAGAGATGCAACCGTAAGCTGGTACGGACCGGATTTTACCTTTAAAAACACTTATAACCAGCCCATTCTGATCCGCGCGCAGGTATATGGAGGAACGCTCGCCATCAGGGTCTTTTCTTCGGATGCCATCAAATATGAACCGCGGAACGTCCCAGGCGCAGCAAAGTTCAGCGAAGAAGATGAGAAAGCTGCTGACTGAACAAATGCCAGTCAGCAGCGCAAATGGATTAGAGCACTCCGGAAAACAGTCTGGAGAAGGACTCTTTCGTCCTCTCCCAGAGTCCGCGTTTATAATATTGTACAGGTGTTATCCGTACACTATCCCTCATATCTTCTTCGAAATGCGCTGACAGATCCCTGATTGAGCTGCAGCCAAGCAGGAAGACATTGACCTCGAAATTCAGGTGAAAGCTTCTCATATCCATATTCGCTGTTCCCACAGAAGCCATATTTCCATCTGCGATGATGATTTTCTGATGGAGAAAGCCTTTTTGGTAAGAGTAGACTTCAACTCCATATTTAAGCAGCTCGGAAAAATAGGACCTGCTTGCATACTGGGTGAGAAAGCTGTCATTCTTTTCCGGAACCATGATCCTTACCTCCACCCCTTTTGCTGCAGCCACCCGCAGCGCAGTCCTGATAGCTTCGTTCGGGACGAAATAAGGCGTGGCAATCCAAATCGACCTTTCTGCACTGGTGATCATCGAATAAAAGAAATCTCCCATGATTCCCTGCTGTGTATCAGGCCCGCTGGCAACCACCTGTATCGCCCCATTGATTTCATCCTCATCGGCTGGCCTATCACTGACCGAATATTTGTCAAGGACCTGTTCCCGGCTGACATACTCCCAGTCCAGAAGGAAGACTGTATGCAGTGTGTATACGGCCTCACCTTCCAGCACCATATGGGTGTCGCGCCAGAACCCCATCGCTTCATCCTCGCCGAGATATTCAATCCCGACATTGAGCCCGCCGACAAAGCCGGTCTCCCCGTCGATCACGACGATTTTTCGATGGTTCCTGAAATTGATTTTCTGATTGAAGAAGCCGAATTTCAAAGGCAGGAAGCAATGAACCTTGATGCCCGCTTCCTCCATCCTTTTAATTTCATTCACAGCCATCTTCATGCTGCCGGCAGCGTCATACATGAAAAGGACCTCGACTCCTGCTTCAGCCTTCTCAATGAGGATATCAATGATCTCTTTGCCGAGCCTATCCGAGCGGAAGATATAGTATTGTATATGGATGAATTTTTTTGCTTTCTTCAGCCTTGCCTTCAGCTCTTCAAACGTTTCTTCGCCATTTTTCAGCATCTCAGCCCTGGATGAGGTGCTGATGGGGGTCATGCTGGCATTCGCAGCAAACCTGGCAAAGTTCTGCTGGTTATCCTGCAGAAATGTAAGGTCCGGTGAATCTTTCCGCTTCATCATCCTTTTCCACTGCTCTCTGTCATTGCTCCTTTTGGTGCGGAAAAGATAACCTTTCAGATAAAGCTGCCCTGAATATAAGTAGAACATATAGCCTGCCACCGGAATGAAGATCAGAACATAAATCCAGAGGAGCGTATGGTGGGAAGTGCGGTTTTCAAGAATCAGCGAGTAGATGCTCACCAGTATAATAAAAGCATACAGCCCTGCGCAGGCGAGCTTCCAGAAGTAGCCTGCACCGGTAAAGAACAGGACATACAGGGAAGCAGCCAACATAAGCAAAAAGACAAATTCTATTCTCTGTTTTTTCATACGATCATTCTCCATGTCTATAGAAAGTTTCCTTTTGTATACCCTTTGTGCCTTGAGAGGGAAACCTGGCTTGGTCTGCACCAGGTACATAAAAAAACGGGCTGTGCCCAGTGGCATGCCCGCTTGCTTTATTCTCCCGAACTATTTTCTCATATTCTCCTGGTCTTTCAGCCTGTTCTGCTGGTCAGGCTTCCTTCCCTCTTTAAGCTTGTCAGGCGCTTCCCCGCCGGAATGCTGCTTTCGTTCATATTCAAGCAGGCTTTCCTGGTTCTGGCCATCCTTGTTATTTTCAGGCATGAGCTGTCCCTCCTAACGGTGTTTTTATCCTTATTCCCGAATAGAGGCTTGGGAAACGCCTATTTGATCAGCATCAGTTAAATGAATGTCCCTTTGCTTCCGTCTGGGTTTTCGGGAGTATAATTTCAAAAACCGTCCCTTTATTGACCTCGCTGCTGACTTTGACGAGCCCGCTGTGATTTTCGATGATTTTAAAGCTGGTCATCAGGCCAAGGCCCGTCCCCTTTTCTTTTGTTGTATAAAAAGGCTCGCCAAGTGTGTTGATCCGCTCTGGAGGGATGCCTGTCCCTTCGTCTTTGATCATGACAGCCACATGCCCATCCTTCCTGTCCGATGCCTTGATCGTGATGGTTCCGCCATCCGGCATGGCTTCAGCAGAATTTTTTATCATATTGATAAATACCTGCTTCAGCTGATTCTCCTCACACCATATCTCCGATTCATCCAGATCAAGCCCGGTGATTATCTGGACATTATGGATCAGGCATTGCGGCTGAATCAGTACAACCACTTCCTGAATCAGCTTCTTAAGATCGCATACCCTGTATACCGCAGCCGCAGGTTTTGCGAGGACAAGGAACTCTCCAACAATCAGATTGATCCGGTCCAGCTCTGAGATGGCAATATCGGCATACTCCCGATTTCCCTCCGCCTTCAGCAGCTGGATGAATCCTTTAATGCTTGTCAGAGGATTGCGGATTTCATGGGCAATCCCAGCGGCCATCTGCCCGACAAGCGCCAGCTTCTCTGACTTTTGCAGAAGCAGGTCTGCCTGCTCTTTTTTAACCGTAACATCCTGGCCGATTGAAAGCACTGCCTTCCTGCCCTGAAAGCTTGTAAATAAGGTGGACACTTCAAAATAAATCTTTTTGCCGTCAAGCCTGGTAATTTTCTGTTCCCTCCGGCCTGCCGGAAGTTTTTCTTTATATGTTACATCAAGTATCTTCTTGTATTTGGCGGCATCCGGCGCTTCCATAAAATCAAATACTGACCTGCCGACCAATTCCTCTTTGCTTTCAGCAGCCACCATCTTCTCAGCCGCTTTGTTTGCATAGACAATTTTGTCATAATCCTGGATGATGACAGGCTCCGGCATCGTTTCGATCAGCTGCCTGTAAAATGCTTCGTTCTCTTTCGCTTTCCCTGTAAGATATTTCAATTTGTCATATTGCCAGCCTACAAACCAGGCAATAATAGTGGCAATGGTGAAATCAACAATTTCCTTATGCCAGGGGTCATCGAAAATGAAGGCTTGCGTTAAAGTGAATAAAATAGAAATACTGACTAAAGCGAATTGGCCCGTTCTCTTCATTTATAACAATCCTCTTTGGTGGATTTAATGTTGTCGGCGAAGCTTTCACTGCCTTAGTCCATACATTCTTTTTCCGGGCCAAAATTCCTTCCCGGCAGAAAAAATATTAAATGGTTTTCAAATAACTTTCCTGCAAAGCCCCGTTAATAAGCTTTTGCCCAATAAACGAGCTCTTCTGCCTTATTGCCGCAGCAGACACAAACATCGGATATATGCTCCTGTTCAAAAGGAATGCAGCGGGAGGTTGCACCGGTCTCCTCCTTAATTCTGTCTTCACATTCCCTCCTGCCGCACCACATTGCTTTAATAAACCCCTGATTATCCTTCAATGCCTGCTTGAACTCACCCATGCCTGCAGCATTCTCTGTTTTTTGTTCGCGTAGGTCCCGCGCTTTTTCCAGCAAGCCTGACTGGATATCTTCCAGCAGCCCGGCGATTGCCTGCTCTGCCCCTTCAGCCTGGACAAACAGCTTTTCGCCTGTATCCCTGCGGACAAGCACGACCTGATTATTCTCGATATCCTTCGGGCCGGCCTCAAGCCTGAGCGGGATTCCTTTCATTTCGTACTCATTGAACTTCCAGCCAGGCTTTTTGTCGCTGCTGTCAATTCCGACCCTGAAACTCTTGCCGAGTTTCTCTTTCAGCTCATAGCAGAAATCAAGAACCCCTTCTTTATGCTGTGCCACAGGGACGATCATAAGCTGGGTTGGCGCAATCCGCGGCGGGATGATCAGGCCCCTGTTATCGCCGTGGACCATAATCATGGCGCCGATCACTCTAGTCGTAAGCCCCCACGACGTCTGATGCACATGCTGAAGTTCCCCTTCTCTGTCCGAATACTGGATGCCGAATGCCTTGGCAAAACCGTCCCCCAAATGGTGTGAGGTTCCTGTCTGGAGTGCTTTTCCGTCATGCATCAGGCTCTCAATTGTGTAGGTGAATTTTGCGCCGGCGAATTTTTCTTTCTCTGTTTTCCTGCCCTTAAGGACCGGTATGGCCAGGACGTTTTCACACAGATCTGCATAGACATCGAGCATCTTTGTCGTTTCTTCGTGCGCATCCTCGTCTGTTGCATGGCATGTATGCCCTTCCTGCCACAGGAACTCAAGCGTCCTAAGGAAAGGCCGGGTCGTTTTTTCCCATCTGACCACATTGGCCCATTGATTGTACAGCTTAGGCAGGTCCCTGTAAGAATGGATGATATTTTTATAATGTTCGCAAAAAAGGACCTCTGAGGTCGGCCTGACGACTAGCCGTTCTGCCAGCTCTTCTGATCCGCCATGGGTCACCCATGCCACCTCTGGCGCAAATCCCTCGATATGGTCCTTTTCTTTCTGGAGGAGGCTTTCAGGAATGAACAATGGCATATAAACATTTTCATGCCCTGTTTCCTTGATCCTTCTGTCCAGCTCGTTTTTTATATTGTCCCACAAAGAATATCCGTATGGTCGGATGATCATTGATCCCCTGACACTTGAATAATCGATCAAATCCGCCTTGGTCACCACATCTGTATACCATTGGGCAAAATCCTCTTCCATTGCCGTAATTTCTTTTACAAATTCCTTTGCCATGATTGCACCCCATATTCTGATTAAGTGTGAAACGATAAACGCATCAGCTCTCATCCCGGCCAGGGAAAGAGCTGCAGAAGCTTCTTGAAGAGTGCAGAAGCGCCGGCATTCTGCTGGAAAAATAAAAAAGCCCCGATTTATAAAATAGGGACCAGATCATGGCGGTACCACCCTAATTTATAAAGCAAGGCTTTATACTCTCTTCATGATAACGGCATGTGCCGCTGCTGCCTTCAAGTATCCGGCAGCGAACTCCGGGGCAGGTTCGGCAGCTGTCTATAGAAGCCTCCCACCGCCGGCTCCCTCTCTTGGATAGACATAGACTGTTTACTGATCCCCTTCATCGTTTCAGTTATTTTTCAGTATTATATACAGTGAAATGTATGATGTCAAACCTGTATTTTATTAGATTTCAGCTGTTTTGGTTTTGCTGGGATAGATTAGGAGGAATTCAGCATGAATTTTGTGAAGAAGAGGCGATTCTATATGAATTACTGTTTTATCAACCGGCGAATATAGTCATTCTGCCTGAATTCTGCTTTATTCTACATAAAATTCGAAAGATTTTACCTAAAATCTCAATGATTCTCCCTAAAAACTTTATAATTTTCCTCCTTACAATAAATTCCAAAATCAACACTGAAAACCGGTGCCCTCCCTAATCAGAGAACACCGGTCCTGATGCTAATTCAAATTTTACAGCGCAGACACATGCCCTGCTGCCGTCCTGCTGACAGCATCCAGCGCCTTTTCTATATCACTGGCAGACACATCGAAATGAGTGGTGAACCTCACCGAAGACGGCCCGAAAGTAACTGCGCGAACTCCTTCCTTCTCCAGCCTTTCTACAAACTGCTCTGAGCTCAGGCCCAGTTCCTTTACGTCTGCAACTATGATATTTGTATCTACCTGGTTGACGACAGTAATGCCTTTTATATTTTGAATCCCCTCAGCAAGCTTCCGGGCGTTCTCATGGTCTTCGTGAAGCCTGTGCCTCATCTGCGTCAGTGCAATCAGCCCTGGTGCCGCGATGATGCCTGCCTGCCTCATGCCTCCCCCAAGTCTTTTCCTCCAGATGCGGGCAGACTGGATAAATTCCCTGCTTCCGGCAAGGATTGACCCGACTGGTGCTCCAAGCCCCTTGGACAAGCATACCTGGACTGTATCAGCATGCCGGGTGAAATCAGTGACCGGCCTCTCAAGTGCGGCTGCGGCATTGAACAGCCTTGCTCCATCCATATGGACAGGAATATTATGCCTGCGGGCAATTGCATGGATAGCCTCCATATTTTCCACAGACACAACAGCCCCTCCAGCACGATTATGTGTATTTTCCAGACAAATCAGGCCGGTTTCGGGAAAATGCTGATCTTTCCCCCGTATGGCAGCTTCTATTGCGCCGGGATCCATTTCCCCCCGTTTTCCTGCAATCGTTCTTGTCTGGACACCGGCAAAAGCAGAAGCGGCTCCTGATTCGTAATAGAAAATATGGGACTCTGCCTCTAGGAGAATTTCGTTCCCTGGTCTTGTATGCGTCAGAATGGCCGCCTGGTTTCCCTGCGTACCGCTTGTCACAAGCAGGGCTGCTTCCTTCCCGAGTGTGTCTGCTGCGGACTCTTCAAGCTTGATGATGGAGGGATCTTCCGCGTAGACATCATCCCCGACTTCTGCTTCGTAAGCAGCCTTCCTCATTTCTTCTGTCGGCTTTGTCACTGTATCGCTTCTTAAATCTATCATCCTTATTCCTCCTGTCTTAATTCACTTTCCTGCCAAAGATGCTGTTCATAAATACATAGAATATAACCCATATGTAAACCCAAATAAAAGCAAAAGCATACCCTCCCGCAACATCGGTCGGATAGTGGACCTGAAGGACAATGCGGCTGATCCCGATCAAAAGGATCCATAGGGCAAACGCAGCTGCCGCCATCATCCTGGCTCCCGCAGACTTTAATTCCTTTATGACAAAATAGGCTGTCAGCATATATAAAATGCCCCCTACCATCGCATGACCGCTCGGGAAACTGAGACTATTCACCTCAGTGATATGCTCCAGCTCCGGCCTCTCTCTGCCGAACAGCTCCTTCAGCCGCTTGCTGGCCTCGTTCCCGAGTGCAACGGCAAACACAAGGACTGCCATGCCCAGATAGTCTCTCTTCTTGAACCACAGCCAAGCAAGAACTATAAGCGCTGCCAAACCGATGCCCTGCTTGTCGCCAAACCAGGTGAAAAATTCAAACAGCGGATAGGAAGAGGCCGAAAAAATCCCTGTGACAGCAGATGAGACAGCTCTGTCAAACCATAAAGATTCTCCCCCTGATACTGAATAGCCTATCAGCACTGCTGCAGCCACTGCCATTATAACAGCTGCCAGCGCTGCTTTTGATTGTTTTAACTGCAAACCCATACCATCTCCCCAGCTTCTTTTTCATACACTCTTAGAATATTATTCTAAAGTTTTTCAAATTTGAAGGCTTATTATCCTGCAATTTATAAAAATAATGTTATAATTTTCGAAACAGTAAAAATTAAAACACAAAGGAGAGTTATTATGATCAGTTCATTATTCAGCAGACTTGAAGACTATTATGAAGAAATGGCAGCGATCCGCCGCTATCTCCATCAGCATCCTGAACTTTCCTTTCAGGAAGAAAATACAGCAAAATACATAAAAGAATATTATGAAAAGCTGGGAATCGAAGTAAAAGGAAATGTCGGCGGGAATGGAGTCGTAGCCAAGGTTTACGGAGAGAAGCCAGGGAAGACGATTGCCCTCCGTGCCGATTTTGACGCGCTTCCAATCCAGGATGAAAAAGATGTTCCTTATAAATCGCTCGTCCCGGGCGTCATGCATGCCTGCGGCCATGATGGCCATACTGCAACACTGCTTGTGCTTGCAAAGGTCCTTCACGAGCTGCGCTCCGAATTGGAAGGGACGTATGTCCTGATCCACCAGCATGCGGAAGAATATGCACCGGGCGGCGCTGTTTCCATGATCAAGGATGGCTGCCTTGAAGGAGTGGACGCCATTTTCGGCACCCACTTATGGGCTTCCGAACCGACAGGAAAGATCCAGTACCGGACCGGTCCTTTCATGGCTGCAGCCGACCGCTTTGAAATCACTGTACAAGGAAAGGGCGGACACGGAGCGCAGCCTCATAAAACGAAGGATGCCATTGTGACAGCCTCCCAGCTTGTCGTCAACCTCCAGCAGATCGTCAGCCGGAAGGTCGATCCAATTGACTCAGCCGTTGTTACTGTCGGATCATTCACGGCCCAAAATGCCTTCAATGTCATTGCCGATAAAGCTAAATTGGAAGGCACAGTGCGCACCTTCAGCGAGCAGGTGCGGAACGATATTGAAGAAGAATTGGAAAGAGTCGTGAAAGGAACCTGCTATACTGCTGACAGCACATACAGCTATACTTATCACCGCGGCTATCCGGCTGTCATCAACCATGAAGCAGAAACCAACTTCCTAGCCGAGTGCGCGAGATCGATTCCTGAGGTCAAGGAAGTCGTTGAAACAGCACCGGAAATGGGCGGCGAGGATTTTGCCTATTATCTTCAGCATGTAAAAGGCACATTCTTCTTCACAGGAGCGAAGCCTCTCAGCGATGATGCTGCATACCCGCACCATCATCCAAGATTCGATATTGATGAAAAGGCAATGCTGATTGCTGCAAAGACACTAGGTTCTGCGGCACTGCAATACCACAAAGTCGAGTTTCAGGAAAACGTCACCGTATAAGCAAAAAGCATCCGCCGATGATTCGGAGGATGCTTTTTTTCCTTTATTTTTTTAGAAACCGGAGCCTGTAGGCATTCCTTGCTGTCTCTCCCAGCTGGTCAAGCAGATTATAATTCGCATAAGCCCCCGCAACCGCCCCTATGCCCGGGAGCAGCTGCAGCATTTTGGCAAAGTCTATATAATCACGGTACTCCTGCTGGAACCCGCGCCATTCCATATCCTTCAGCTCTTTCACTTTCTCATCCCAATTCTCAATGACAGCCAATGTTTCCCGCCTTTTCTCATCACTTGAAAACGCAAGCTGAAACACATGCAGGATAAAAAGGCGCTCCTCATATTCTCCGGGATCATAGCCATAAATGGCTGAAGCTTCAAAAAGGAATTTCATTTTGATTGAAAGCAGCAGCGGGAAGTCGGCAAGCCCTAATAGGATGCCGCCTGCGCCTGTGCCGGCTCCTTCAATGGTTGCAGTCTTACGGTATGCAGCCAGCTTTTCAGCCAATTTTCCGTCCATTTCCTCAAGGCGCAGCCCGGCATCGAGCCTTTTCCTGGTAGTCAGATTAGAGCCTGCCAAGGTTGCTTTTACCATATTCTTGATTCCCTCGGTAATGACGGCATGTGCTTTCTCCGGGATATAGCTGTTGATTTTTGTCTGCGCCTTCTTTGAAAGACGGTTAAGCATTCCGGAACGCTTCAGCAGCTTCCTCTTCCACTCCTCCAGCTCCCGTGAAACCATCTGTTCATACTCATTCATTCGGCTGCACCCTTTCCTCTCGTTCAGCTTTTAGTTTGTGCTTAATACTACGTTTTTCTTCCGGAAAGGTTTCAGGCGCTGCAAAAAGCCTCCATTTAAATAACGGAGGCTTCTAATCAGTTCTTCAATTTCCTTCTGCTGTAAATATTCGCAAATACCCACGAAAACACGGCACCAGCTGCCGCACTGGCAAGCGCGGCCAGCCCGTCCCCCTTCAGCAGCACAACCAGGGAAAGAATGATGGTCTGCAGATAAAGGACAGCTGAGAGAAGTGAAGTAAAGGCTTTTTCCCGCCACTCTTCCTTCAGAGGGTAAAGCTGGATCCAGAGCTTGTTCTCATGATGGTTCCTGAGCGGCAGCAGCTGAAACCCCGTCAGATAAAGGAATAACAGCACAAGGAGGATCTGCCCCATCCCGAATGATATCAAATAAAGCGCCGCTCCCCCTATTACTGTCAGCCTGATGAACAGGCCGAAATAATCACCTGAGCGGATGAAGGTCCTCATATATAAATGCGCATGCAGCTTATCCTGCCCATATGGGATCCTGTTTGCCAGCCAGTCCAGCCATTTGCGCCGCTTCACTCTATCTTTAAGCTTCGGCACATCTGTAAACAGATTGGCCAGGCGGTAAAAGGATGTCATCCTTCTTTCTTCCTGTTCAATAAGATATTCCCATTTCAGGCCCTTTGGTTCGGTCTGTTTCCTGAAATACAGCCATAGTACCAGCAGGACTGCCGGTACTGGGAGCAGGAACAGGATGCCGGCATTTGAAAATAAAAGATAAAGAAAAGCTGCATTGAGGCAATACCTGATAACAGAATCGATCATCTTTGTATTTTTTTCCACATAATATTGGACATGCCAGCGGATCAGAAGATTCAGCAGCTTAACAGCGAGTGAGCCTATCAGAAAGAAGAGAAACGGCTCAAAGCTTCCCCCGTTTACGACTGCGTACATTGGCATGAATATGCCGAGGCCCATCAGCAGAAGATAGGCCTGCACGGCCCAGCTGACACCCAGCGACCTGCGAAAATAGCCTGACAGCCTGTTTTCTACAGGCAACAGGAAGATTTTATCTGCTTCAGTCAAGAAAGTATAAACAGGGCTGTATGTCAGCAATACCCCCAGCAGGACAGCCATGATCGCAGCCGCAGGAAAATCTTCCGGGACGCCTTTAAGCCATTCCTGATAATAAAAGGCCGCCATCCCGAATAGAAATACGAGCACAATGACAATATGCCCGTTCAATATATACCGGAGATAGCGGCTCAATTCTTTGAGCCCATCCCCGAATCTGTTCTTCCAAAGTTTTCCCTCTTCAAACATAATCTTCTTCCTTTGTCAGCTGTATATATAGATCATCAAGTGTCGCGCCTGGCATGGAGAATTGCTGCTGCAGCTCAGAAAGTGTGCCTGCAGCCCTCACCTTGCCCTCGTGGAGAATGACAAAACGGTCGCAATACCGCTCCGCTGTAGCCAGGATATGGGTCGACATCAATATGCCCGCCCCTTCCTCTTTCATCTTCTTCATAAGATCAAGAAGCGATTGGATGCCGAGCGGGTCCAGCCCGACAAATGGTTCATCAACTATGTAAAGTGATGGCTGCACCAGGAAAGCACACATGATCATGACCTTTTGCTTCATCCCCTTTGAAAAATGGGCCGGGAACCATTTCAGCCGCTTCTCCATCCGGAATTCCTTCAGAAGGCCCTTCATTCTTTCCTGATATTCTTTCTCTTCGAGGCCATAAGCCATCGCTGTCATTCTCAGATGCTCCTCAAGCGTCAGTTCATCATAAAGGATCGGGGTTTCGGGGACAAACGCGAATTTTCTTCTGTATGCCTCCTTATCCTTGTGAAAAGGAGATCCATTGATTGTGATTTCCCCGGAATGCGGCTCCATCAGCCCGATAACATGCTTGATTGTCGTACTTTTGCCTGCTCCATTCAATCCAATCAGGCCGACGATTTCATTTGCATTCACAGTGAAGGAAACATCCTTCAGAACAGGATTCCTCGTATAGCCTCCTGTTATATTGCTAATATTCAACAAAGACATTCCAAAACGCCCTTCCATCTATTGTGATGCTTCTAGTTTAACAAAATGGCTGCGCCAGCAAAAGATTGAAGCAGAGACAAATTTAAATCCGGATGCATATCCCCTCTTTCAATGGGCATTCTAATCTATGAAGGGGAAAGATGATTTTCATCAATTGAAATGAGGTGTCTGTCAAAGACCAATTTCATTCAATATAAGCTTCCAGCGTTGCTATAAGGGGATGGTTGCATTGCACAGGAGTGCCAATTAACCAGATACTTGGAACACATGACATTCTTCTGGAATGAGGTGTTTATCAAAGACCCATCAGCCGGCTTTATAAGTTGTGAAACCTATAAAGAAACAAGGGGATGGTACGCTTGAACAAGGATCAGATCTCTCACTAAGCACTGACCATTTTAAAAAATGAGGTGTTTGTCGCAGAGAATAACCTGTAATAGAACGTTTCAGCGAAGTGATTTCCCCTTCAGAAGGAGCAGGATCCGCACCGGGTCCTGCTTTCTTTGTGATGTTTGGCCCGCAAACCTGCATCTGGTCTGCAAAAAAATCAGCAGCTTCTCAAAGCCGGGCGGCAGCCTGTTCGATTTTCAGGCAGGCAAGCTCAGCAGCTGTTCCCACATAACCTGCAATCTGGTCAAAAGTGAACACCTTTAGCGGCGCATTCAGTGCATCCTCACCGTACTCCATATCAGCAAGGCAATGCGGGACAAAATCACTAACGGCATGGGACGGCACTTCCTCCAAATCAGGCATTCCCCTATTCTCATTCAGTAACGCAGCAAGGCTGCTGCTCCCGTAAGCAGCAAGCAGCTTCCCATTAAGGAGCCCGAAATCCGCATGGTATAGCTTCAAGATCCGTTCATCTTGATCCATTCTATTTCTCAGCCATGGCAGATAAAAGCCTTTAAGCCACAAATCATCGGCAATCAGATGCGCATAATATCCAAGGATATAGGCATGATTGCTTGTATGCCGGTACTTTTCAAGGAAAGCTTCATAATCAATCGACCTAGTAAAATCCTCAGTCTCCCCTGTGTAAAAATGCGAAAGCTCCTTTGGCGAAACAGCATCAGGTGCAATCCCTCCGAGCAAAAAGGAAGCCTTATCCCTGATCTTTAATTTTTCAGCAGCCATATCAGCTGCCAGCAGATGCATGATTCTTGAACCCACCCTGATTCTCCTTCCATATATACAGTACTTTGTAAGTTCGCCATCCTCCCTCATTCTCCTTTAATCTTTCCTTTGCCGGCAAAATTGGCGGATGATTTCTCCTCACATCCCCTGGTATGGTAAAATATTGAGAAAAAGAAAGGGCAGGTGCCATTATGCAGGATTGTATTTTTTGCAAAATCATCAATGGGGAAATTCCCTCAGCGAAAGTTTATGAAAATGAACATGTATATGCTTTCCTTGACATCAGTCAGGTAACAAAAGGCCATACACTTGTCGTCCCGAAAGTACATAAAGAAAATCTTTACGAGCTGACTCCCGAAATCGCGGCACGGCTATATGAGTCGGTTCCTGCCATCGCCAGCGCCATCAAAGAAGAATTTGACCCGATTGGGCTCAATACATTGAATAACAATGGCGAAGCAGCAGGACAGTCGGTATTCCATTTTCATCTGCATCTCATCCCGCGCTATGGAAAAGGCGACGGTTTCGGCGCTGTCTGGAAAACCCACCAGGATGAATACTCTCCTGAGGATTTGAAGCAGATTGCTGGAGGCATCAGCAGCCATCTGTAATAGCAGGAAAAAAATCCGTACTAAAGCTGAAACTGGCTGAGTGCGGATTTTTTTTTGGACCGGGCCGGTTTTAGGAGGCACTGGCGAGGCTGCTCATTTTTAAGGGGGCCCCCTTACCTGATACCCTATTGATTCAAAATGTGCCTCAAAATTCAGACTGATAAAACAACTGTAAAGTATTCCTTTTTATCATTTTTAAAACATTCCCACTTTTTTGTTTACTTTCGTTCTGTTTCTGATAGGATGGAATAAAGTTTTTATTCTTTAAAGCACTATAGGGAGGTAAGATGATGAAGCGTGCATTGAATTTCAATGCCGGTCCGGCCGCCCTCCCTCTTTCTGTACTGGAGGAGGCACAGCGGAACTGGCTTAATTTTAATGGAACAGGAATGGGTGTGATGGAGCTCAGCCACAGGAGCCGGGAATATGAGGAGGTGCATGAAGGGGCGAAAACTCTGCTTCGGCGGCTTCTTGGTGTGCCGGATGATTATGAGGTCCTCTTTCTCCAGGGAGGGGCCAGCCTTCAATTTACCATGCTGCCGATGAATCTTTTGGCAGAGGGCAAAACAGGCTATTACGCACTGACAGGTTCATGGGCTGAAAAAGCCATGAAGGAAGCTGCCAAAATCGGCAAAACAGCATCAGCTGCATCCAGCAAAGAAGATACATACCGTTATATACCAGAGCTTTCAGGCCAGGCTGACCTGAAAGACGCTGCATATCTCCACCTTACGAGCAACAACACAATTTACGGTACACAGTGGCAGGATTTTCCTGAAACAAATGTCCCTCTTGCTGCCGATATGTCAAGCGACATCATGAGCAGAGAAATAGATGTAAGCAAATTCGATATCATCTATGCCGGGGCCCAAAAGAATTTAGGCCCATCAGGCGTAACTGTAGTGATTTTGAAAAAAAGCCTGCTTTCAGGACCGCGCGGGGACCTTCCCGTCATGCTCGACTATTTCACCCACAGCAAGAGTCAATCTCTTTATAATACACCTCCGACGCTTGCCATTTATATGCTGATGCTGGTGCTCGAGTGGGTGGAAAAAGAAGGCGGGCTTGCCGCTATCGCTGAAAGGAACAAACAGAAAGCAGAGCTGATATACAGCAGCATCGATGACAGCGAAGGATTTTATCAGGGGCACAGCAGAAAGGACAGCCGCTCTCAAATGAATATCACATTTAACCTTCATACTAAAGAAGCTGCAGGCCAATTTCTCCATGCAGCCAAAGAAGCGGGATTCGTGGGACTGAATGGCCACAGATCAATCGGCGGCTGCCGGGCATCCATCTATAACGCCGTCCCGCTTGAGCATGCTGAGAAATTAGCTGATTTTATGAGAAAATTCAAAAATAATAACTGAACAGAAACATATTCCGTTTCATCTTAATTGATAGTGTGGTATAATACGAGTAACTTTTCGCTGCAGGCAAGAGTGCACTGCAGGAAGAGAAAGAGCGAGAATAGCTGAGAAGAGGAGAGGTTAGAATTGAATACAAAGAATTTAGTTGCTTTATCATTGCTTATCGGAATGGGTGCCGTCCTTCATGCCGTTGTTCCGGGATTTTTCCTGGGAATGAAACCTGACATGATGCTCACCATGATGTTCCTCGGGATTATCCTTTTTCCTGAAAAGAAAAGTGTGCTTTTGCTGGGCCTTGCGACAGGACTGATTTCCGCCCTGACGACTACTTTTCCTGCAGGACAGATCCCAAACATCATCGATAAGCCTATCACTGCTTTTGTATTTTTCGGTTTGTTTTTAGCAGTCAAGAAGTTTAATGGTTCAGTAGTTTCAGCAGCGGTCCTGACTGCTGCCGGCACCATTATTTCAGGAGCAGTGTTCCTGACTTCCGCTCTTTTGATTGCAGGATTGCCGGGAACCTTTGCCGCATTGTTCGTGGCTGTGGTCCTTCCTGCAGCGGCTGTCAATACAGTTGCGATGATCATCCTTTACCCGGTTGCCATGAGCATCATCAAAAGAACAAAACTGACAGCAAGCCACACATAAAACCTCTCTTGAAATAGAGAAAAGAAAAAGGGTTATGGACGATGTTTTATCTTCCGTTTCCCTTTTTCTTTTTGATGTGTTTACACACGCGTAGTCAATTTAATTACCTACCATGAATATTACAGATACAATAAAATTTTAAAACCCCTGTTAATTGGAGTGCAGGGCACGTAGACTCCTGCGGGAAATAGCGGAAGAGTTGAGACCCCGCAGCCGCTTGCGGTGAGGAGGCTCAACTCCGACCGCGGAAAGCGAAGTGCCTGGAACGGAAATTAACAGCACGTTCCAACCAGTAGCCTTAGAATTTAATCTTAAGATTGGATGCAGTTAAGTGTTCAAACCTTTTCCGAGCATTATTCATTAGGAAAATCCAGTCAAAATAAAAGCCAGCAGAAAGAAAACAGCTCCCGCCCCCGCAAGCGCCCCTGCCCTTTTCTTTTGAATCGATTTAGGAGGATATACGCCAGGCTTTTTGGAAGCCAGCATATAATACACCGCCCCAAGGAACAAAACCCCGCACAAGGCAAATAACAGTGATGCCGCTCCGTTCATACAACCGCCCCTTCCGGTGAAATACCCGCTATTTTATCTTTATTCAGGATAAGAGATCCCTATGAACAAATGCCCGGCCATGTTTAAACAATGAGAAGTTGTGATAAAGGAAAAGTAACATAATAGCCTGACCATAGAGGAATATGTTGTAAAATGCAGAATTGATATAAAAAGAAACTCAGAGGTGATAATTGATGAAAGCCAAATCCTTATTGCTGGGATTCCTGATCGGAGGAACGGCGGCCGGCATCAGCACATTGCTGTCTGCTCCAGCCTCAGGCAAGGACACCCGGAAGATGATCAAAGACAATAAAGAAGCAGTCGGCAGCCAGCTGGCGGAGCTCAAGACAGATTTCATGGAACTGAAAAGATCCGCTTCCTATGCTTCGATCCAGGGGAAATCACACCTGGGTGAATTTGTATCTGATATAAAGCACTCAGTTTCTGACTGGCAGAACGCAATCCGCCCGCAAAAGCTGGAACTGCAAAGAGATCTTCAATCAATCGAGCAGTCATTGACAGAGCTGGAAAATTCAATCGGAAGTTCAAAATCCGGGTCTCAGTAAAGATAATAAAAAATCCTTCTTTTTTGAAGAAAAATCCTTCAATTTAAGAAGGATTTTTTCATTTTAGGCAGAAAAGTAATATATTATAAAAATTGTTATTTTAGCAGTTCTTATAATAAACCCTTGCTGTAATGCCCCTTAACACCTAATATAATATTTATTAGGCTGATTTTCTAAAAATTTTGTATATTTATACCTTTATTAATTTTTGTTTTATTGGCATAATGATAATAGAGAATAAAAAAGTAGGTGGATTTATAGATGACGGAAAAACATTATTCAATGAAGGAAGCGATGCTTTTTAGCCAACGGATAGCTCAAATCAGCAAGGCTTTATGGAAATCGATTGAGAAAGACTGGCAGCAATGGATCAAGCCGTTTGACCTGAATATCAACGAGCACCATATCATCTGGATTGCGTACCATTTGAACGGCGCCTCCATCTCTGATGTGGCCAAGTTCGGTGTTATGCATGTGTCAACAGCCTTTAATTTCTCTAAAAAACTCGAAGAAAGGGGCCTTCTTAAATTCTCAAAAAAAGAAACTGACAAAAGAAATACCTATATTCAGCTGACTGAAAAGGGTGAAAGCGTTTTACTTGAACTGATGGAGAGTTATGAGCCTGAAACCAACGCCGTCTTTTCAGGTGCAATGCCTTTGAGGGATCTGTACGGGAAATTTCCGGATTTTGTTGAAGTCATGGCGATCGTCCGCAATATTTATGGAGATGACTTTATGGAGATATTTGAAAAGTCCTTTGCCAATATAGAAGGCGAATTTGTGGATGAAGAAGGCAAGCTGAAGAAAAAAGAGACTGCAGAGAAAGAAATCGTTTAGACTACAGATACTTTTTGAGTTCGGACATAAGATCCATGAACAGGTTCTGCCTGAGGCAGGCCGGGATCACCATCTCAGGTTTAAGAGATGGATGGAGCTTATGCTTAAATTCTGTATAAAGCGGATGAAAGTAAACAAACCCTTCCGCTTTTTGCTCTTCCAGTTCTTTGCTCAGTTTATCACAAAGGTAGAAGAATTGTGTTACCTCTTTTTGATCCAGCGATTTTTCGACAACCATTCTGTAGAATGGCAATGTCTGCCCGGAAGCCATCATCAATAAAAGCTTCTGATGATATTCCAGTTTTTCAATTCGTTCTAATAGTTCCCCGATATTCATGAAAGAGTCCCCGCTTTGAATAGCCCGTTCTATTTTATGCATTTTCTTCGCATAGCTAATTATACAATCAAATTGGTGAAAAATGTCGTTTTTTTATTATTGATTTTTTATTCTAATCATCGTAAAGTATCCCTTGTGAGTTTTTTAGAAAAACCGCATGAATACTCTTCGGAGGCTGATACGATGAACTGCTGGAAGACGATCAATTACACAAAAGACTATGGATCCCAGAGAATATTTATCCTGTCTTCCATTACCATGATCATAACGTTTATATTCCTATACGTGCCTGCATCTTATTATTTTGAGCAATCTTCTTTTTACGATAATTATTTCTTTGTTTTTATTGCCTGCTTTTGGCTGATATATCCCATTCATAAGCTGCTGCACTTCCTCCCTGTTGCCCATCTTGGAAAAAGGGTGCAAAAGAAGGTTTCATTCAGGCTCGGCATTCCGCTGATTCATGTCAGGGTGACTGAACCAATTTCAAAGACGGTATTCATCGTCGCTTTATTGGCCCCTTTTGTCATCATCAACGGAATTCTGCTTGCGGCCTGCTGGCACTTTCCTCATTATGTACATTATATTACCATGCTGCTCGCATATCATGCAGGACTTTGCTTCTCAGATATGCTCTGCATGAAAAATATATGCACTGCTCCGCAGCAGGCCTATATAGAAGAAAATGAAGAGGGAATCGAGATCCTGGTCTACAGGGCGCATTAGACAGGCAGCTGCAGAGGCTGCCTCTTTAATTTCACGGAAGCATCCCCTCATTGCTGTTGATTTTGGGCTCATGCGTCGCGAAATAAAGCTTCACACGCATGAGCCCAAAATCAGCAAGGTACACTAACACAGCCTTCATATAAGCTGGCCCGGCTGAATATAATGAGCAGATCAGGCCGTCCTTATTACTATCTTTTTTGCCTTTTTTTTGTTATTGTATGTATCATATAAAAGTCTGTCATCAAGGAGGGAATAGTCAGATGATCTCCGTTTTTATCCTGTTTGCTATTTTCATATTGTTCTATATCAACAAGATGACGAATTCCCTTTGTCTGCAGAAGGAAATCCCTGAAGAGAAACAGCCAAAGGTGTTCAGGACCATCAATATCCTGATCACGATCCTTTTGGTATCCTCTTTCGTGGAGCTGCTGTTTGCATAATTCTACATATAGCTTTCATATGCTGCGAAGATTGCCAGGCGGGGGCATGCCCTGCAGATCAAGGATTTCAGCAAAATAAACAATGGTTAAAAGCGGTGAGGGATTCCCCCACCGCTTTTAATTTTATATTCTTGCTTAAACGAAGGCCTGCTATTACAGCCAGGAAGCCCCGATAATAATCAGGAGAATAAATAGGACTACAATCAACGCGAAACCTCCGCCGTAACCTGCTCCACCGGACATAATTAATCCCCCTTTCAATAATTGGACAGTGCATTGCTCACCGTAAATGCCTTAAGGACTAAGGCAGTCTTACAGCCAGGCTGCACCTACAATAATTAACAAGATGAACAGAACAACAATCAACGCGAAACCACCGCCATATGCGTATCCCACGGTAACACCTCCTTTAAGGCTGTTACTTCATGCTATTCAACGAACATTGGGGCCCATCAGGCTTATACCGGGAGTCCCCAAGATCTTGTTAATAGAAAGAAAGGGCTGATGTATTTTGATTTTTACTTTCCCTTTCTACTCCATATCTTATGTCCGGAGAGAAATATCCGGCATAGGCAAAACACCCATTTTTTGAAAGAATTTCTAAAAGGATTCAGATATTGTTTTTGCTCTAATTGGAATATGTGTTATAGTAATGGTTGTGTATTACAGCAAATTCAAAAAACTTTAGGAGTGTTCAACATGAAAAAATGGATGCTATCCCTTTCCATAGCTGCAGGGGTTATCGGTCTGAGTGCATGCAGCTCCAATGCAGAAGACAGCTCAGAAGTTGTAGTTGAAACAAAAGCAGGCGATATTACAAAGGACGAGCTATATAATGCAATGAAGGACAAGGTGGGCGAACAGGCCATCCAGGAGCTTGTTTATAAAAAGGTATTGTCTGAAAAGTATAAAGTTACAGATGAAGAGCTTAATGAAAAAATCGATGAGCTTAAACAGCAGCTTGGCGCAAACTTTGAAATGGCATTGGCCCAGTATGGCTATGAAGATGAAGAAGATCTGAAGGAAACATTCAAGACCGGCCTTCTTCAGGAAAAGGCAGCCATCAAGGATGTAGAGGCAACTGAAAAAGAAGTGAAAGAATACTATGATAACTATAAGCCTGAAATCAAGGCCCGCCACATTCTTGTGGAAGATGAAAAAACGGCCAAGGAAGTAAAGAAAAAGCTTGATGAAGGTGCAAAATTTGAAGACCTGGCTACTGAATATTCACAAGATCCAGGCTCTGCAGCAAACGGAGGAGATCTTGGCTGGTTCGGTGCCGGCAAGATGGTGCCTGAGTTCGAAGAAGCAGCCTACGCACTGGATGTAAATGAAATAAGCGAGCCGGTTAAAACTGAGCATGGCTACCATATCATCCAGACTACCGAGAAAAAAGAAAAGAAATCCTTCGAGGAAATGAAGGAAAAAATGGAATACGAAGTAAAAGTGTCCAAGCTTGATGGTGAAAAAATCCAAGCCGCAATGGACCGTGAACTGAAAGATGCAAACGTGAAATTCAAGGATGAAGACCTTGAAGGCAGCCTGGATAATGAGGCAGCTGCACAATAATAATCCAGATGAAAAGGCAGATCCCATGGATCTGCCTTTTTTTTTCACGAAAGAGAACGTGAAGCTGATTTCCGCTCTTCCTTCTCCCTCTCGAGCCTTTTCATGTATATTTCACCTTCACTTTCTATTCCTTCCCTTTCTTCCCTGCGCTCTTCTTTCCCGGTCTTTACAGCCATTATGGCGCTTATGATAATCCCTGCTGCAACCAGGTATACCCAAATTGGAATCATTGCTTTATTGTCTCCTTTCCATGAAGGGCTGTCCCATCTTTTCTTTGTAGCTTATGTATATGGCTGTCAGAATTAAAATATGCTTAAATAAAATTCTATTTGTAGGTTTAACCTTTCCCCTTAAGGGTATATAAGTACGAAGCTGCTTTTTTATACAAAAAAAACAGCTGACCGTCATATTTGAGGTTCAGCTGCTTAACTGTATACTAATAAAGTGTCCATAATTCAATCCGCCTGCAGTTTTATAGTTGGGATTCAATGTCCCCGATCATTTCATCAATGGTTTCAGAAACTTCTGTTGTTTTCCTCGCAATGGAAATGCTGAATTCCAATAATTCCTTGTAATTTTTCACTGGAATGTTTGAGTTCGTTTTTTCATATTCATTAAGCTGCAGTCCAATATTCTGCAAAATATACAAAGCCTCTTCCATTGATCCTCTTTCAGCTTTAAACATTCACATTTCCCCCTTTATCTATAATGGTTATATTATGGATTATTTGGTTCAATAATGACATGGTAATAATTTCTAAAAAAATGATTTATTTTTTCCGGACTTTCCAATTGCCGGCATGACAGGATTTCCGGACTACGCCTATTTTTTTGGTAAATTGCACCACAATCAAAATACCCCGGCCATTTTGGCACGGGGTATTTTACTGCAGATATCATTTATGGAATACCGGCTTATAGAAGGCACGGTTATCAAGTGCAAATACACGTTCTGTATATTCTCCCGGCTTCACTCTCTCCAAGGCCCTGTCCATCATATTCATCTTTGCATCCAGATTATCTATATAATGGAGGATTTCCGCCTCTTTGATCAGCGGCGGCTTCGGGCTGCCCCATTCTGCTTTGCCATGATGGGAAAGGACCAGATGCTGGAGCACAAGCACCTCTTCACCTGAGATACCCAGTTCATCTGCAGCCTTGCCGATTTCAGTCACCATGATCGTAATATGGCCTAGCAGATTTCCTTCCACCGTATAAGAAGTCGAAATCGGCCCGGAAAGCTCAATTACCTTTCCAAGATCATGGAGAATAACCCCGGCATACAAAAGATCCTTATCAAGGCTTGGATAAAGGCCTGAAATCGCCTTGGCCAGATCCAGCATGCTCACGACATGGTAAGCCAGTCCGGAAACAAATTCATGATGGTTCTTTGTTGCTGCCGGATAATGAAGGAATGCCTCATTATGCTTTTTGATCAGATGCCTTGTGATACGCTGGATATTCGGATTCTTCATCTCGAATATATACTGTGTAATTTTGCTGGTCATTTCATCTGTGCCGATCGGTGCTGTCTCCAGGAAGTCTGCCAGTTTGACAGAATCAGATGGTGAGGCCGTCCGGATCTGGCGGATCCGCAATTGGCTCCGGCCCCGGTAATTCTGGATATCGCCTGCAACTTTAACAATCGTTTCAGGAGAGTAGCTTTTAACATCTTCTTCAGAAGCATCCCAGAGCTTTGCTTCTATATCGCCGCTCTGATCCTGGAAGACGAGCGATAAGAATGGTTTGCCATTGCTGGCAATTCCTTTCGTCGAGCTTTTAATCAGCATGAACAGCTCTGCCTGCTCTCCAACCTCGTAATTCATAATCCCCTTATTCATAGGTCTACCGACGCTCCCTTCTATGAAAATATTATAACATACCAGGCATTCAGTATAGCAGGCTGAACGATTCGTCTCCCCTGGCAATTTATGAGCAGGGGCAATCCCTCTCCGGATTTTATGCAGCATCCGCTGTCCAGAATTGGAACACAGCAAAAAGCCCCTTGCGTGCAAGGGACTGATGCCGATGTGACTGATAAGAAGAGAGCCTGATTTCAATTATCAGCGAGCTGTACTTTCCTGCCCTGAAGGTCTGCCGCCTCATCTGGATGAAAGTGTTCAAGCAGATGCCTTTGGCAGGTAAAAAACAATATCTGATGGCCCCTCAGACCCCTCAGGAGCTCAATCATCCTCCTGGTTCTTACATGATCGAAATTGACGAAGCTGTCATCGATGATGATAGGGAATGAGTATCTTTTATAGATGGCTGCCGCCAAGGCCAGCCTGATGGAAACATACACCTGCTCAGCCGTTGCCTGGCTGAGTTCATTGGCTTCGAAAAGGGTGCCATCGCCTTTCTCCACGAGAAGTCCTGCCCCCTCTTCTTTTGGAGTGATGCGGACATAGTGCCCGCCTGTCAGTACGGAAAGAAATTCTTCCGCCTTTCCCAGCATCTCCGGCATATATTCTTGCTTGTACGCTTCAGCGGTATTCTCAAGGAGCTTTCTGGCCAATGCATATTTGGCCCACTTTCTCGCCCCTTCATTGAACTCGCTCTTTGCAAGGAAAAATCTATGCAGCAGGTCGCTGTATAAGCCGCCTTCCTCGATCCTGGCAATTTCATGGTTCAGCGATGCCACTTTATCCTGAAGCTGAGGGAGTTCTTTTTTGATATCGTCCAGGGTTTCTCTGCAGCGTGCAATTTCCGCTTCAGGAGCAGGAATGGCAGAGAACTCAACCCTTTCCTTTTCCGTTAAGGAAGAAAGCTTCAGCTGCCTGTCCAGATGCCTGATTTCTTCCTGCAGCTCTTCCTGCTTTACTGCATGAATCCCTTTTTCAATGAAATCCCCCTCTGTGTCTGCCTCAGCAGTCAAGAACAGCTTTTCTTTTTCTTCACTGATGTAAGCCAGCTCTCGAACACATTGCTCTTTCTCTTCTTTCAGCTCCTGTATGGCTGCTTCCTTTGCTTTAAGCTCATTCCATTTGCCCTGAGCCTCCAGCAGCCGTTTTTTCAAAGTAAAGGCTGTCTCCTGCACACTGTCTCCTGCTTCTTCTAGGATGAGCTCTGCAAGCCTATTGGCGAGTCCAGCAATTTCAGCAGCAGCTTTCTCAGCAGCAGCTGCCTCCGCTTTTTCATGGCGGAGCTCACGCCTGACCGATTTTAGCTTTTCCAGCAGCATGAAAGCATCATGGACATGGGACTGTGCCAAGGAAGCAGGAATGAACAGCTGCCTGCCGAGTTCTGCAAGAAGGCTGTCTGCAAGGGCGGATTCTTCCTCCCATATTTCAAAAGCAGCAATGACTTTATCATATTGCTCATTCTGCTGCTGCAGCCTGACATTCAGCTGCAGCTGCCGTTCCCTAAGCTGCCTGTCCTTTTCAATCCGCTCTTTCAGGTAAAACGCCCCTTCCGCCTGCGGACTTTTTATGCGTTCATCCAGTTCTTCCATGCTTTTCTCAATGGAAATAAGCTCTTCCTTTAGAAATCTCGATGGGCTGTTGTCTTCTTTTTTCAATAAAAGCCAGGCAATAAAAGCAAATCCTGGTATAGCTGCAAGCATAAACTCCCATTGGCTATCTGCCAGGCCCCAGGCAATCAGCCCGGCACAGATGAGCGCAACCATCAGCGCCTGAATCTTTACTGCTGCACGCTGTTTTTGCTGCGATGCTTTGTCATGCCGGATTGCATTCTTCAGGAAGGCTGACCTTCCCTCAAGGTCTTCCCTTTTTCTCAGAAGACTCTCGGGATCAGATTCCCCCGCGAGCCGGCGGCGGATTTCTCCCAGCTCTTCATCGGGCAGGAGAGCGGCATTCACCTGATTTAATTCCTCTTCCAAGCTGACCAGCCTGTCCTTTTCTTCCGAGAAGCGTTCATCAAGCTCCGCACGCTTTTCTGCAAGCCTCTGCTTTTTGCGCTGTGCCTCAGCAGTTTTTTCCTGCATGAAGATGCTTGTATCTGCCTGTTCCAGCTCTTCATCTGACAAGCGCAGATGAAGCCTGTCCTTCAATTGATCCGACTCTTCCTCCAGCTTCCTGATTTTATAGGAAGCCTGCTTAGCCTGCTGGACAAGCTGTCCGTATGCAGGCATCTTTTCGTGAAGTGACAGGATCTCTTTTTCATGATCAAGGACCAGCTGATCCGGGCTGATCTTCCCTGCCTCTTCCCTAAGGGCAGCAAGCCTGGCTGAAAGGCTCGCATCCCTTCCCTTCAGCGGGATTTCATTTTGGTTCAGCTGCTCCAGTTTCTCCAGCCCTCCCGGAGGAAAACGCCCCCCTGTACCGGCTTCTGCTTCCTGCCTTAAAAGCTGCACCTTTTTATGGACCGGGCCCATACGCATCCACTCTTCCAGCTGATAGAGCCGGACCCCTAATGCATCTGCTTCATTGCGCAGGCTTTCAATCCTCGCGGCAGCAGCCTTCCGCTCAGCCGCCATGGCCCAATATTGTCCGTTTTTCTGTTCTGCTTTTTTAAGATCAGCATGCAGCTGCTTCAGTTTTTTCAGCTGGTCATTCAAAACAGGGATTTTCCCGCCCGGCCTAAAAAGCCCTTCCATTTCTTTCTGTATTTTGTTTTCTGCAGCTGCCAGACGATCAGACCCTATAGCACCGGCGGAAAAAAGGAATTTGCTCAGCTCTTCATTTTTCATGGAGTGGACATTCTGCAGCCCATGGAGATTGAATGAAAAAATGGCCTGGAAAAGCGTTTTATCTACATGTGAAAGGAGTTCGCCAAGGAGCTCTTCCCCTCCTCGTTCCCCAGTCTCCATCACCACACTTACATCTCCTGCTGATTTTCCTTTTACCCGCTCGATGACTGCTTTTCCCCTTCCAGGGAAGGAAGCTGTGATCCTGCCTCCGTATTTCGCCCCAAATTTCGGTTCATATCTGAGCTCAGCCTGCTGCCTGGAGGGAAAGCCAAACAGGATGCTGTGTATAAAAGACATGATGGTAGATTTGCCTGCTTCATTTTCGCCAAAGAAGACCTGGAAATCTCCAATGCCGGAATAGACAGCATCTTCAAGTTTGCCGTAGCCGTATATATGGATTTCAAGTATTTTCATAGAGCTGTTCCCCTTCCCTGCGCTGCCTTTCAGTCATTTTTGTAAAGGAGCCCCAGCAGCATCTCTTCCGCTTCTTTTAAAAGCACTGCCTTTTCCCCCTCCTCCATACTTTCTGCATACCTTCTTGCCAGCGGGTGGCTGTAAAGGCTTCCCAAGCTTTCTTCAAAATCTTCAAACCCGTCCGCAGCAGCAAACAGCCCGCTGAAAAAATCTGCTTTTTCCCTCAGCTGATTTCTGTCCCAGCTCTGCTGCTCTTCGGCTATAACTGCGCTCACCCATACAAATGGCATATTCCCTACCTCTTCCTCTTGAAGGAGTGAGAGCAGTTCACCCCCGGCCACAGCATTCATATCCTGCGGACTGAGTGATGCCCCCTCCAGGAAAAGTTCAAGAATGACACCGCCATTCTTCCGCTCTTCTTCAACAGCTTGAAGGCACCTGCTGTAGACCTCATCAAATGCTGATAGTCCGCTGATATCGACTGTTCTCTGCTCCCAGCGGAAGCTGTGGCATTGAAGAAATTCAAAATCTGCCCCTGCTTCATTCAGTGTGACATGGTAGCAGCCTTTCGCCCCGCTTTCCTTCCGGCTGCGCCCCTGAGTATTTCCCGGATAGATGACCGGCGGCTCAGCATTCAGAACCATTCTTTTATGGATATGGCCCAGAGCCCAGTAGTCGTATTCCTTATCCAGCAGCTCTTTTAAAATAAACGGGGCATAGCGGCCATGGCCGGTCTCCCCTTCAAGGCTGCCATGCAGGATGCCGATATGGAAGTCCGACATTCCCCGAACCGGATACTGGCTGATCATCCTCTCGGAAACATGCCTCCTCGGGTAGCTGAAGCCATGCAGGCTGACCGTTGTCCCATTTGGTGCTGTATAGCTTTCCTCACTTGGCTGGTGAGGGAAAATATGTACATTGTCCGGCAGACTGATGTGGGACCAGGTGCCCTCAAAATGGTCATGATTTCCATGGACTGCGTAAACAGGTATATTCTTTTCCGCAAGGCGGTTCATTTCCTTTCGCAGCCTTGCCTGTGCCTTTATGCTCCTGTCTTCACCGTCAAACAGATCTCCTGCCAGAATGACAAAGTCCACCTTCCTTGCAAGGGCAGCATCCACTATATTTTTCAGAGCGGCAAATGTGCTTTCTTTAATTTTATCGAATAAATCATCCTGCAGGCTGGAAAGCCCGAGCATAGGGCTGTCCAGATGCAGGTCTGCTGCATGAATAAATGTAATTTCCTTCATAATGTTCCCTTTCAGCGCTTTTCTCCTATTTTATCACCTGGAAAAAGCGAATGCACGTTCCTCTACAAAAAGTTATCAGGCTTTGAACCTTTTGCATCTTCGGAGAGTATAAGAAGCAAATAACATTAGGAGTGATTACCCTTGTATAAAAATCCTCAATCGGCACTTATTAGACTCAAATATATTTCTGCCGGCCTGTTTCTTTTGTTCATCATCATTTCGGCTCTGACAGGAAGCTGGAAGTTCACGGCTGCTGCTGCATGGAGCATCGGCATTGTTTATCTGCCTACTTACGGCAGCATACAAAGGCAAATGGAAAAACAGTCCAGCGAATAGACAAAGGCCTGCCGGGATATCCTGGCAAGCCTTTGTCTTATTCAATAGTGGACCGATTCGCTCTTGCGGCATTTTGTGCAGGTCCTGTATCCATCTGCCTCATAATAGATATGGGAGCAGCTTCTCTGTATCTCTGAAATTTGCTTTTCCAGCCCCCGGATCTTTTGCTGCATATTGAGGATCTGCTCTTCCATTTTCCAAACTTCAGTATTTCTTCTATGTTCACTAGATGGATGAGCCACGGCTGGCAAACTCCCCGGCTTTTTGCTCCATTGTATCCTCAATTGCCTCTGAAACGGTTTTCCCCTGACCTTTGGCCATCTGGCGGATATCCTTGGAAATGCGCATAGAACAAAATTTAGGGCCGCACATAGAACAGAAATGGGCGGTTTTTGCCCCCTCGGCCGGCAGGGTTTCATCATGGTATGCCCGCGCCCGTTCAGGATCCAGGGATAAATTGAACTGGTCGTTCCACCTGAAATCGAACCTGGCCTTTGACAATGCATCGTCCCGAACCTGGGCACCGGGATGGCCTTTGGCTAGATCTGCGGCATGAGCTGCAATTTTATAAGCAATGACCCCTTCCCTGACATCGTTTTTATCCGGAAGCCCAAGATGCTCCTTTGGCGTTACATAGCAAAGCATACTAGTGCCAAACCATCCGATCATCGCTGCTCCTATTGCGGATGTAATATGATCATATCCCGGGGCTATATCTGTCGTCAGTGGGCCAAGCGTATAAAATGGCGCCTCCTTGCAAATTTCCATCTGCTTATCTACATTTTCTTTGATCTTATGCATCGGAACATGCCCCGGCCCCTCGATCATCACCTGGACATCATGCTTCCAGGCTATTTCAGTTAACTCTCCGAGCGTTTCTAGCTCCGCAAATTGAGCCTCATCATTCGCATCTGCTATAGAACCCGGACGCAGCCCATCTCCGAGAGAGATGGAAATATCGTAAGCTTTTAAAATTTCACAGATTTCCTCAAAATGCGTATACAGGAAATTCTCTTTATGATGCTGGAGGCACCATTGGGCCATGATCGACCCTCCCCTGGATACAATACCTGTCGTCCTTTCGGCAGTCAGCTGAATATAGCGGAGCAGCACCCCTGCATGGATTGTAAAATAATCCACTCCCTGTTCAGCCTGCTCTATCAAGGTATCCCTGTATATGTCCCAGGTCAGATCCCCGGCAATCCCCTTCACCTTTTCAAGTGCCTGATAAATCGGTACAGTCCCAACAGGAACTGGAGAATTGCGGATGACCCATTCACGGGTTTCATGGATGTTCTTCCCGGTCGAAAGATCCATAATCGTATCTGCCCCCCAGTGCACTGCCCAGGTCATTTTTTCCACTTCTTCCGCGATGGAGGAAGAAACAGCCGAATTGCCGATATTCGCATTGACCTTCACATGAAAATGGCGACCGATGATCATCGGTTCCGCCTCCGGGTGATTGATATTGGCAGGAATGATCGCCCTTCCGCTTGCCACCTCGCTCCTGACGAATTCAGGATCCAGATTTTCCCTGATGGCGATGAACTCCATTTCAGGTGTAATGACCCCTTTCCGGGCATAATGCAGCTGAGTCACATTCCTGCCCTCTTTTGCCTTGAGAGGGAAGGGGGCTTTATTCGGGAAAATGTCTGCATAAGAAACTTCGGTCCCGGCCCGAAGCCCGTTATCCTCCGGCTTCTGCACTCTGCCTTGATAAGCTTCCGCATCCTTCCGCTCCTCAATCCAGCCTTCCCTTACCCGGGGCAAACCTTTCGTTATATCTATCTCAAAATCAGGATCAGAATAAGGGCCGCTCGTGTCATATACACAAACAGGCGGATTGTCCTCTGTTCCAATAGCAGTCCTCGAGCTTTCCTGGATTATTTCCCTGACCGGGACCTTTATATCGTCCCTGATGCCGTTTACATATACTTTCCGGCTTCCTGAAAAAAACAGTCTATTCATTTGATATAAATCTTTCATACTTCTTCCTCCTCCATCTTTGTGCCTCAGGGCAGTTTTTTACGGAGGAAGCAGGCCATGCCGGCTGCTTCCCTACGCTGACATTAATCAGATCAGGTTCCAAGGGTTTAGGATTTTCCTTTCTCAGCCTGTAAAGCTCCCCCAGCAGTGAATAAAATCTAATAGAAACTTTCTTGCATTTTTCAAAATAAAAACATCAAGTTATCTGCACACTATTTTTTCATGCGTTTATTTTTTCACAGCAAAAACCCCCCTTGCATATTGCACCGGGGGCATGCCAGGCCAAAAAATGGCATACAGCTGCCGCATCTTTCTTCTGCAGAAGCTAAAAAGCGGACTCCTGCAAAAGGAGTCCGCGTATGTATGACAAATAAAAGCCATCTACACTTCCCTCCGCTGGTACGAACCAGATCAGGTATAAAAGGGTCAAAGACTAAAAACGGGTCTTACTCTCAGCCGGCCTCTACCGGCACCCCCAGTGCCAAAATATGCTATTTTCATAAGCTACTATACCATATGCCGACCAGGAAGAGAACAGACTAATTTCATATTATTCCAAAAACACAAAGCTGGAGATTTTAAGATTTGCGGTCCTACCCTCTGTGTTTGCTGCATAAAATTGTACAAGTCCTTCCGGGCTAATCCTTGAATAGGCGAGTGATATCATTGAGCATTGGAATATACATCAGCTATATCGTTTTAGGACTTTCACTGGCGGCGCCGATCGGCCCTGTCAATGCTGTCAGGCTGGAAAAGGGGCTGAAAAACGGATTTTGGCACGCATGGATTGTCGGCGCGGGATCGATGATCGCTGACGGGGTTTATATGCTGATCGTCTATCTCGGACTCGTGCAATTCCTTGACTCCCCTATGATTCAAACCTTCCTGTGGCTGTTCGGCGGTTTTATTCTTCTTTATTCCGGAATCGAAGGCATGATGAATGCCAATAAAATATCTGTCACTTACATACGGAGCAAAGAATCGCTGTTCAAATGCTTTTTCACCGGATTCATCATGTCGGTTTCAAGCCCGCTGTCGATTTTGTTTTGGCTGGGGATTTACGGATCGGTTTTGGCCAAAACGGCGTCCTCCTTTGGGACAGGCCAGCTTCTTGTCTACAGCCTCATGATTTTTATCGGACTGGGCCTTTGGGACATTTTTGTGGCAGGCCTGACGAGCGGATTCAGGCGGTTCCTGACCTCAAAAGCGATCATCATCATCAGCATGCTTTCCGGACTGTCGCTTATTCTTTTCGGAATCTATTTTGGATATCAGGGGATTGCTTCTTTGTTTGGATAAAAAAACAGACAAACCTGATATAAATCGGGTTTGTCTGCAGTCATTATTTTTTAGAACATTGGAACAGCGGCATTAAGTATTTAAGCCTGTTGATTGGAGTGCAAGGCACGCAGACTCCTGCGGGAGATAGCGGCAAGGCTGAGACCCCGCAAGAGCTTGCTCTGAGGAGGCTCAGCGTCGCCCCGCGGAAAGCGGAGTGCCTGGAACGCAAATCAACAGCCCCATTTATAGGCGGAAATTATTCATTAAGCTTGCCAGGGCTGATTGACCGCCTATTTATTTTTAGACAGCTGCAAAGCTTTTTTTATATCCTTGAAGGAATTGGACTTTCCGTACATGAGCACTCCGCCCTTGTATACCCTAGCTCCAAATATTGAGAGCAGCAGGATGGACACAACCAGGATCCCAATCCCCGCTATCGGCTCCCAGACCGGCAGGGTGAGCATTCCTACTCTCATGAACATCAGCATCGGGGTAAAGAACGGGATATAGGAGCTGATGGTCACAAATGCTTTTTCCGGCTGTGACAGCCCGATGATCGCGATCATAAAGCCGGCTACAACGAGCATGGTCATCGGCATGATCATCTGCTGGACATCCTCGATCCTGCTGACAAGCGAGCCCAGGAAAGCTGCAAGTGTGGCATACAGGAGATAGCCGAGAATAAAGAACACTACAGCATACATGATAGTGGCTGCCGGAATATCGCCGAATCCGAAGAATTCAAAGAAGCCTCCCTGCATCGACTCAAGATTCCGCTTGACGAAAAAGTAGCCTACCAGCAGCAGCACCGACAGCTGCGTCAGGCTAAGCAAGGCGATCCCGAGAATTTTGGCGAACATCTGCTTGATGGGTGAAACGCTTGAAATCAGGATTTCCATCACACGCGAAGATTTTTCCGTAGCTACTTCCATCGCAATCATGCTTGAATACATGATGACAGCAAAATAGATGATGAACAGCAGCACATAAACAAG
Organism: Cytobacillus sp. T106; assembly: GCF_040492155.1. Taxonomy (NCBI): domain Bacteria; kingdom Bacillati; phylum Bacillota; class Bacilli; order Caryophanales; family Bacillaceae; genus Cytobacillus; species Cytobacillus sp. T106. The sequence continues at coordinate 69,814 of NZ_JBEUMK010000005.1, forward strand.
GCCCCTTGCCTGTGTCAGCTCTTCCTCTGTTTTGGCATTCTCCTCCAGCGCATCCCTTTGGAACTGGACAGGCTCATAGAGACTGGCAAGCTCTGCCTCAGAAAGATTGATTTTTGAGGCTGCGATCCCGGTCTTTACCTGCTGAAGGGCTCCCTCCAACTCACCTGATACCGATGTATCCGCCAGGCTGAGGGATTTGTATTCGGCAGCAGGAAGCTCTTCGGAATCGGCTGAGAGAGTAAGCAGCCCTGCATAATCGCCATCCTTCACTTTTGCCTCGCCATCGTCTGCCGAACCGCTGAACTCTTCAAGCTTCAGGGTGCTGCCTGCTGTATTCAGCTGCTGCTGGAGAGGATTCAGGAGATTGCCTGTTTCATCGATTACAGCCACCTTTACCTCATCATCTCCACTGTCGAACGTTTCAATGATCTGCTGCATATTTGTAAGGCCGATGATCAGCAGCAGCGTGACAATCGTTGTAATAATGAATGATTTCGTCTTCAGTTTGCTCCAGTATGTGTGGAATAGGATAATCCAGAAATTATTCATAAGAAGCACCCACCTTTTCTATGAAAATATCGTTCAGCGAAGGCTCCTCAAGAACAAACTTCCTGACAAATCCCCTGCCGGCAATTTCTTTTAAAATTGCCTCCGCAGCCTTTTCCCCTTCAATCTGCAGATGCACGCCCTCCGCAGTCTGCTTTACCTTTTCCACTCCAGGGAATCCGCTTAAGAAATCCAGTTTGAAGTCCGCATGGATCACAAGGTTCTTCCGCCCGAACGCCCTTTTAATTTCCTTAAGTGCTCCGTGGACAACAGGGCGTCCCTTATGCATGATGCATAAATGCTCGCACATTTCCTCCACATGCTCCATCCGGTGGCTGGAAAACACAATGGTCGTGCCTTTCTCCTTTAGTTCAAGCACAGCGCTTTTCAATAGCTCGACATTTACCGGATCCAATCCGCTGAAAGGCTCATCAAGGATTAATAGCTTGGGTTTATGTATAACGCTGGCAATAAACTGGATCTTCTGCTGATTCCCCTTGGAAAGTTCCTCCACCTTTTTGTTTGCGTATTCCGGCACCTTGAACCTATTAAGCCAATAGTCCAGCTCTTTCAGAATATCCGGCTTCTTCATCCCTCTCAGCCTTGCCAGGTATACAACCTGATCCCTGACCTTCAGCTTCGGATAAAGGCCGCGCTCTTCCGGGAGATAGCCTATGATTGGGCTTGTCGAGTAATCAATTGTGTTCCCGTCCCAGGAGATGCGCCCGCTTGTCGGCTCCAGCAGGCCGAGCACCATCCGGAATGTTGTTGTTTTACCTGCACCATTTGCCCCCAGAAATCCGAACATTTCCTTTTCCGGGATGGTCAGGGACAGATCATCCACCGCCGTGAACTTTCCAAATCTTTTTGTCACATGTTCAAGCTCGAGTACCATCGTAACTCCTCCTTCTCTATACCTTATACGATTCAGCCTTAAAAAAGGTTCAAAATACAGGAAAAATCTCTTTGCAGAAAAACAGAAATTATGCAAGAATAATAGTAACTATCAGAATTTTTAATAAAAGGAGAAGACATATGAAAACCTATAAACTCACAGCCTTCGAAAATGATGGAGAAAAAATCCTTGATGAAAGCTTCCAGGCCGGCAGCGACGACGAAGCGAAAGAAATCGGCGGAAACCTCCTAAACGAAAAAGGACTCAGCGGCAAAACCCACCGCTGCACCTCCCCGCTTGGGAAACTGTTATTATTTCATCCATAGGTAGCGGAAGGTACTTGACCAGGTTAAGGAACCCAGGCTAAAGGCGCCTGCGGCACATCAAAATAATAAGAGCCGGACGAAAGGAGCATCCCCTTTTGTCCGGCTCTTATTTTTAGGAACCTGAACAGATTTATTAATTCCAGAATCAGACTGCAGCTTATTTTCCTTTAAATACCGGCTTTCTTTTTTCTATGAAAGCTTTAATGCCTTCCTGATGATCTTCTGTGCTGCGCATTTTGTATTGTCCATGTTTTTCAAGCTCAAGCATTTTAAGAAGCTGCGGCCGATTTTTTTCTGCGAGGATCTTTTTGGTCTTGATCATGGCAGACACGGGCTTTGAAAGCCAATTTTCAATTTTTGCGTTAAGGGCTTCTTCAATATTGCCAACAGCAATTTCATGGATGAGGCCATTCTGAAAGGCCTCTTCGGCCGGCATTGCTTTTCCTTCCCAGATCAGATGCTTTGCTTTATCCTCACCAAGCTTGCGCTCAAGGAAGAAATGCGAGCCTCCATCAGGAATCAGCCCGATGCCGATAAAGTTCATGGCAAGCTTGCTTGATTTGTCGGCCAATATATAGTCTGTAGCCAGCGCCAGGCTGAATCCAAGCCCGGCGGCTGCCCCAGTCACAGAGCTGATTGTCAGCTTCGGCATGGTATAGAGTGTGATGACAAGATCGCTGATGCAGTCCATCACTGTGTAGAAATCGCTTTCATTTGTGGACGAAAGCATCGTTTTAATATCGCCGCCGGAGGAAAAGGCTCTTCCGCTTCCTTTAAGCACGACGATGTCGACATTTTCATCTGTACTGATCTGCTTCAGGTTTGCAGCCAGTCCTCTGATCATTTCCTCATCCAGTGCGTTCAGGGATTCCGGCCTGTTCATCTCAACCACTGCCACCCTGTTTTTGATGGATACCTTCACAGTTTCTGTATTGCATTCTATTGCCATATCCGCAGCCTCCTTGGTCATAGTTATCTCTATTATAAAGATAGGCGGAACCATTATAAAGTTTTTATCGAATAATTTGAAATATTGTCATATTTAGCCGTAAGAAAAGGCAGAGGTGGTTCACTCTGCCTTGCTTCCTCTAATTTGCGGCCAGTGCTGCTGGACTTGATCCCGCAGGGCCATTTTAAGGAATTTTCCTACAGACGTTTTCGGGATTTCCTCCATGAATAAGATTTCATCAGGCAGCCACCATTTTGCAAACTGAGGCTGAAGGAAATCATAGAGCTCCTGTTTATCCAAACCTTTATGGCTGTCTTTCAGCACCACACAGGCCACAGGCCGTTCCTGCCATTGTTCATGCGGGACTGCTACAACAGCCGCTTCAAAAACGGCTTCGTGTGCCATCAAAGCATTTTCAAGATCAACCGAGCTGATCCATTCACCGCCGCTTTTGATCAGGTCCTTTGTCCTGTCGACGATCTTCATAAAGCCTTCTTCATCAAGGGTGACCACGTCCCCTGTATAAAGCCAGCCATCCTTGAAGGCTTCGTCAGTCCGGTCATCTTTATAATATTCCGAGGCAATCCACGGTCCGCGGATCGCAAGCTCCCCCATTTCCTTGCCGTCCCATTTGACCTCACCGTCTTTTCCGACTGCCTTCATTTCCAGGCCTGGCACAAGGATTCCCTGCTTCGCTTTGATATCGAGCTTTTCTTCAACAGACAATTCCTCCTGATAGCTTTTTAAGGTCGAAATGACTACTAGCGGGCTTGTTTCTGTCATCCCATATGCATGCATGAACGGAATCTTATGCTTTTGCTCAAATGCTTTAATCATCCCTTTCGGCGCTGCAGACCCTCCGCAAAGGATAGATCTGAGGCTTGACATGTCATATTCATTCTCATCAAGCTCCTTCAGCAGTCCAAGCCAGATGGTCGGCACACCGGCTGTGATGGTTACTTTTTCACTTTGTACCAGTTCTGCCAAAAGCTTTGGCGTAAAATATGGTCCAGGCATAACAAGCGAGGTTCCGAACCACACGGCCGCGAACGGAAGTCCCCATGCATTGACATGGAACATCGGCACAACAGGCATGGCAATATCCTTCTCGCTTACTGCTGCACTGTCTGCCATCCCTAATGCCATGCTATGCAGGACAATGCCCCTGTGGGAATAGATGACCCCTTTCGGATTACCGGTCGTCGCAGAGGTATAGCACATTCCGGCCGGGCTGTTCTCATCAAGGTCATCAGGATACTCATAATCGCTTCTGCCTGTTTCAAGAAACTCTTCGTAATGATAAACCGGGGAAAGCGTGGTTTCCGGCAGCTGGCCTTCATCCCCCATGATGATATAGGCCTTCACCGTAGACAGCTCCTGCTGGCATTTCTCGATGAGCGGGACAATATCAGGATCTATCAGTAATACTTTGTCTTCTGCATGATTGATAATATAGGAAATATGCTGTGGGGAGAGTCTGATATTGATGGTATGCAGCACAGCTCCGCTGCAGGGAATAGCAAAATAGGCCTCTAGATGCCGGTGGTGGTTCCAGGCCAGGGTACCGACCTTATCGCCCCTTTCCACCCCGATTGATTCAAGGGCTGCTGCCAGCTTCTTCGTCCTTTCGGCGATTTGCCTGTAAGTGAAACGGTGAAAGCCTGAGCCTGTTCTAGATACTACTTCTTTCTTCGGAAAATACTTTTCTGCTCTTTTAATCATTTGCGTCATCGTTAAAGGCGTCTGCATCATCAATATAATCTACCTCCCCATAGTAAACGCTTACATAATTATTTAAAGCTTATGATTCCTTCTGCCTATAACATTCTCTATACTTCCTGAATCTCCTTTATTTTAACAGAAATTTCTGTCATCTAACACTAAAATTCAGGCGGCCTCCTTATGGAAAGCCGCCTCTCTCTTACTATATTTTTTCCGCAATCATTTCAGCGGTTTTCTGGCCGTTGGCGATGCAGGCAGCAATGCCTACACCATAATAAGAACAGCCGGCGATTAGGACATTAGGATAATGTTCTGTCAGGCTGTCAGTGAGCGATTCCACAGCTTCCCCATGCTTGAGCGAATAGTTCGGCATTAGATTATTCCAGCGTGTCACTTCCACCATGGCCGGCTGTGCAGAAATACCGAGGCTCTTTTTCACATCATTCAATGCTTCTTCTACAAACCCGTCCCTGTCCAGCCCGTTCAGGTATGCATAATTTGGATTGGAGCTTTTGTAGAAAAGCCGGAGCAGAAGCTGGTGCCTCTCTGAAGTGTGACTCCACTTTCGGCTCGTCCATGTGCAGGCATTGCACTTAAGATCGCTTCCTTCAGAAACAATGAAGCCTGTGCCATCTGCGGGCAGCTCGCTGTCAGGGATATCGAAACCAAGATAGATGCTTGTGAGAGAAGAGTTCTTCAGCTCGGCAAATGCAGAATCCAAGCGGTCATCCCGAAGCAGCTTTTCGGCTGCATCATGGGGAGTGCTCAGGATCACATAGTCTGCGGTAATGCTTTCCCTGTTGGAAAAAGCAATCGTGTATTGCCCGCCATGTTTCTCTATTTTTTCGACCGCCGCCCCTTTAAGAATTTCAGCTTCTGTCAATGCTTCCTCCAGCCTGTCGATGAGGACAGATAGTCCGCCTTTAAAGGAAATGAACTTCTTGCTGCCGGAGGATTGAAACTTCTTTTTATTTTCGGACAGCCCGCGGATAATGCTGCCGTATTTATTTTTATATTCAAGCAGGTAAGGAAGCGTCGTGGCCATCGTCAGCTCGTTCAGCTTCCCTGAATAGACGCCTGACAGAACAGGAGAAACCTGGTATTCGACCAGCTCCCTGCCCAGAAAGCTTTCAAGGAAAAGGCCGATTGAGCTGTCCTTTGTGAATTCCTTATTTTTGCTGACAAGGTCCTTCAGGGCACGCACTTTTCCTTTAAAGGAAATCAGCGGGCTGCTGAATAATGACTGCACACTTGTCGGGATGCCGAAAACAGTGTCTTCGGGGATTTTCACCAGCCGGTTTTTCGAATATAGATAGGATGTGCCGGTTGCATTGTAGACCACTTCTTCATGCAGCTTCAGCTCGTCCAGCAACTGGAGGATGCTTTCATTTCGGGCAACAACCGAATCCGCCCCTGTTTCCATGATATATTCGCCTCTTTTTACAGTCGCAATCTTGCCTCCCAGTTCCCCGCCTTTTTCTGCGAGTATCAGGTTAAGCGGCAGGTTCTTTTCCCGCTTCAGCTTTTGCAGATAATACATGGCAGAAAGCCCGGTGATGCCTCCGCCGATTACCACTGCTGTCTTCATTATATTCACTCCTCAAACGGATCGATGATCTGGCGCCATATGCTTATTTTACTATAATTCAAATCAAGAATAAGCCTTGCCCAGGCTTGCTTTGTGTATAGATTGTGTCAATTGGAACGGCGCTTGGCGCAGCCAATAAAAAACGACTCTCAGAAGAGAATCGCCTTTTTCCATTATATGCTTTCCCTCTCTTTTTCACAAATATGCCGCAAGTTCAAAGGCATATAATCCAGGAGAACAAACAAATGACAGGAGCCGGGGCACCTGCCATTCAGTGTCCAGCTCAGGCTTGCTCCCTGCTGAACAAATCTTCAAGAATCTTGATTTTCTCTTCGGTATAATGCTTAAAGCTGTCATTATAGGATTTTGGATCCTTTGGATTAGCGAGCTGGGAGATCGTGCCTGTCACAGGGTGCACAAATTTGCTTGATGCCCCGCAGCCAAGACCGATGATCGTCTGCTGCTCTTCCATGATCATGATATTATAAAGGCTTTCCTGATTTTTCAGGGCATAGCCGACATTTTCAAGATTGCCAAGGATGTTTTTCTGACGGTACAGATAATACGGCGCATAGTCATGCTTTTCTGTCCATTCTTCTGCAAGATCCATCATCCGCACGATTTCATCTCTGTCTGCTACTTTATACCGCTGTTTATTCCGGGTCATTTCAGACGCCCTTTTAAATGAAAGCGTATGGACCGTCAAGGACTCCGGCATCAGCTTTTCTGTTTCATCCAGTGTGTGCTGGAACTCAGGGACTTCTTCGCCTGGAAGGCCGATGATCAGGTCCATATTGATATTGTTCATGCCCATGCCGCGGGCCAGGTGGAACTTATCAATCGTCTCTTCTACGGTATGATGGCGGCCGATCGCTTTAAGCGTTTCCTGGATGTAAGACTGAGGATTGATGCTGATACGGTCGATGTTCCACTTTTTCAGAACCTCAAGTTTTTCAGGGGTAATCGTATCCGGTCGGCCTGCTTCCACCGTGATTTCCCTGATATCTTTTACATCCGGGAAGGATTCGTACATTTCCTCATAAAGCATATCCATTTCCTCGGCAGTAATGCTTGTTGGTGTTCCTCCGCCGTAGTATACGGTCGTAATCTTGATCCCGTTTTCCTTCAGCCATTTGCCGACCTCGCGCATTTCATAATGGAGCCCGCCCAGGAAAGAATCGACAGAGCCCTGGCGGCCATTGATCGCATATGCCGGGAACGTGCAATATGCACATTTCGTTGGGCAGAAAGGAATGCCGATATAGATGCTTACTTCCTTCTTCAGCTCATATAAGTCAGGGATGACGGCCAGCTGGCGGTCCACGATCTTCTGCATCAGCTCGATCTTTTCATCGGTGATCAGATACTCCTCTTTCAGCTGGCGATGGGCTTCCGCCAGAGGTGTCCCCTTCTGGACATGGCGGTGCAGGAGCTTGGTGGGCCGTACACCTGTGAGAATTCCCCACTTCTGTGTGATGCCGGTATAATCCTGGAGCACCATCAAATACACGCGGGAAACAGCCTTGATCAGCTGTCTGAAATACTCTTTTTCCGTACTCCATCCCTCAAGCTCTTTCTCATAGGAAGCTTCTTCGCTATTTCCGCTTCGGTCACTCAGGACGGCCCGTACTTTCACCATTTCATCAACTTCCACTTTAAACGCAATATGGAGGTCCTCATCCCCAACCGGCTTCCTGCTCACTTCACATTCTTCGAAAAAGAGGTTTGCTATATTGCCCATCGGGCGGTCAAATCTCTCATGATCCAGCCCTTCTATATAAATACGCACATTCATCACCTTTTTTTTGTGGTCTAAAAGAATCTTAACATAAAAACAAAAACCTCCCATAAGTGTACAAAAAGGGGGAGGGGAGGTCAACAGGTTCAAATAGTGACAGGCACCTATACCAGCAGCCTTCACTGGTATAGGTGCCTGTCACCCTCTTTCATTTCAGCAGATTCATTTTTTTGAGGAATTCGATAGGGTGCTGTTTGCGGAAGTGTTCTTTTACCATATAGGCGACCCCGTTTTCATTATTGGATCTGGTCAGCCAGTCGGCCGCAAGCTTCAATTCTGCCGGGGCATTGCCCATGGCAACGCCGAGGCCTGCTGCCTTTACCATGTCCACATCGTCGATTCCGTCGCCGATGACGACCATTTCGCTTAAGTCCACCCCAAGCTGGTTGCCGATATGGAGCAGGCCGCTCAGCTTGGAAATCCCTGCAGGGACGATATCGAGCCTCTGGTCGCTCAGCCTGACGGTGTCAGCCTCAGAATACATATTTGAGATTGCCTTTTGAGCGTCTTCAAGATCCTTCTTGGATTCAAAGAACACCTCGATTTTCGGAACCGAAGCCGGATCATCAAGAAGGATATCACTGACCGATTCAACAAACTGCTGTGAATAAAAGATGGGATCCCCGGCCGTGAATACGGTTTTCGCAAGTATATTATGGTTGAGCTTTGTTTTATTCGCGAGTGAGAACTGCTCATGCAGCAGCCTGATCTGGCAAGGGAATCCTTCAAGCAGCCTGACAATCTCATACGTAATCGTTTCCGGCAGTTTTTTTGAAAAGATCGGCATTTTGACATTATTGCCGATGAATGCACCCCTGTGCGTTACCAGATAAGAATTGATCTTCAGTGCTTTTGCCACTTTTTTTGCAGAAGGAAAACTTCTTGACGTAACGAGCGTGACATAAATTCCTTTCTGCTGTACATAATCAATCGCTTCCCTTGTTGATCTATGCAGTTTCCCATTGGACTGAAGCAGCGTGCCCTCTATGTTTAAAGCAAGAAGCTTATATATCATCCCATTGCCCCCTATTCTCGATGTAATTCTGTCCTTATTCACTTTTATGAAAAGGAGAGCAGGAATAGAACAGGGCCAGGGAAAGAAATGTCCAGCCCCTCAAAGCGGGATTCCTTGGTTAAACCAGGTCTCGGAGTGCTTTTTCCAGATCGGTATATTGAAAGGCAAATCCATTGTCCAGCAGCCGTTTCGGCACACAATTCCTTCCGGTCAGGGCGAGTTCAGGCTCTGCCCGCATAAAGAGATAGGCGCCGGCCTTTACGAAAGGAGACGGAGCAGGGGGCGACCAGCCTTTTTTCAGAACCTTGCGGAGAGTTACCATGAACTCTTTATTTCTCACTGGATGCGGCCCTGTGGCATTATACACCCCGCTGTACTCCGGGTCTTCGATCGCATTTAGAAACATAGAGTTCAAATCGTCTATATGAAGCCAGCTGATATACTGCCTCCCGGAGCCGATCGTGCCTCCAAGTCCCATCCGGGCAAGCTTTACCAATGGTTCCAGTGCGCCTCCATCCCTGCCAAGCGCAAACCCGATCCTCAAGAGAACCTGCCTTGTATGGGGAAGCCTGTCCCCCGAGAAAAACTCACCTTCCCAAAGCTTGCACACTTCCGGCGAAAAACCATCAGCAAGAGGCGACTCTTCATCACATACTTCCTCGGTATCCCCAAAAATGGCCAGTGAACCCGCCTGCACGAACACCGGCGGAGGCTGTTCTGCATTCAATACGGCTTCCTTCAGCACTCTCACAGAATCAAGCCTGGACTCAATGATCTCCCGTTTATTTTTTTCAGTATAAATGCAGTTGACGCTCTTTCCGGTAAAATTAACAACTGCACAGCTTCCGTCAATCCGGTCCACCCAGCGTGCATCCATATTTTTCCCATCCCAGCGGATAAATTCCGCCCCGTCCTTAAAGCCTTCTTTTCCCCTGGAAAGAACGGTGACTTCATAGCCGCGCCCAAGCAGAAAATTAGTCAGACTTTCCCCAAGAAAACCGCTTCCCCCGGCCAGGATTACTCTTTTAGACATAATGGCAGCTCCTCCCTAAATCCACAAATATCAGTTAAGAAAAGTATAGCAGGAAACACCCCGCCCTTTAAAGCCATTAATTACCAGTTACCTCTATGAATAATTGCTTTGCAAGAACTTAAACTATAAATGTTTCAAACAATAAAATTACACCAAGGAGATGACTCAACATGGCAAGAAGCAATAATTCCAATCAATTACTTGTACCAGGTTTTGAAGCAGCTGTTCAGCAAATGAAACAGGAAATCGCGTCTGAGTTCGGAGTAAACCTTGGAGCAGAAACAACTTCAAGAGCAAACGGCTCTGTCGGCGGAGAAATCACCAAGCGTCTTGTGCAGATGGCTGAACAGCAGCTTGGCGGCACAAGAAGATAAAATGTAAAAAGCCGCTTGCCCCTAAGCGGCTTTTCTACTGCATTTCAAGAATCGGCTTTGCTGCCTCCCATAAAGTATCTGCCTGGATATCTGCTTTGGTCGGGCCAGGACCGATGAAAGCCGTTTTGCACCCGGCCTTGATCCCTGCTTCGATATCACGCTCATGGTCTCCCACCATATAGCTTTCTGACAGATTGATATCATATCTTTCCGCCAGCTCCAGTATCATCCCCGCATTCGGCTTCCGGCACTCACAGCCTGCCTTTGGTTTATGCGGGCAATAAGCGACTTCTGTGATATGGCCGCCCTTTTCCCTGACAAGCTTCTGGAGCCGTTCATGGACTCTAAGGAGATCTTTTTCCTTCATGAATCCCAGCCCGACGCCGCCCTGGTTGGTCACACCGAATACTTCATAGCCTGCTTCATTGAATAAAGCCACCGCCTCGGCAGCCCCCTCGAGCAAATACAGCTGCTCCGGTTTGTTGACAAACTTAACCCGGTGGGAAAGAACCTCATTCAATACACCATCCCTGTCCAGGAAAATAGCCTTCTTCATCTTGTCATCCCTCCTATCGTTTTCCTCTATTTATAATGTATCCGATGCTGAGGGAGATATAAACGCCGCTCGCCGGTAAAATTTAATTGTTGAAAAACAGATTCCAAAGTGCTGATATTAATATGATGAGCATGAGCAAAATGAATCCCTTTGCGCTGATCGGACTGGTATTTATTATATCCTTCATGGAAAAAATCAGCAGACAAAGAAGAAATGCCATCAGAAGTGAACATTTCTATGTGATATTGAACAGGACCCCCGGCTGGAGGTCCTGTTTTTGTGTTTGCAGAAGGAATTCGGGCGTTTATTTGCGGGTTTTTTTGTTGATGTGCGCCCTTACGTGTTCATTCGCAGCTTCATTTTGGGGTTATTAGCAAGTTTTTCATTTTATTAGCAACTTCCAGCTTTTATTAGCAACTTTTTCATTTTATTAGCAACTTTTCCAGTATATTAGCAACTTTCAGCTTTTATTAGCAACTCTTTAAAAACCGGTCCGCTGCTCTTATTTGCGGCTTTTCCGGTTTATTTGCGACTTTTCGATTTTATTTGCGACTTTCTCAACATATTTGCGACTCAGCCAAACGCCACGTCCTGTCGCCACGTCTGCATGACCCCCAACCTGGGGGCCTCAAGACGATCCTGCCGAAAAGGCGTTTTTTGCCTTCTTGGCGGGATTGGCTTGTGACCTCGAGGGGGTAGGCGCAGCTGCTAGACAGTTATCAGAAATTGAAAAGATAGACTTTCTTATCTATTGAAAAAGGAGCGCCATGGGCGCCCCTTTGAATATCAGCCTAGTTGTTTTCCATTGAGCCGTAAAGCTCTTCCAAAGGCTTCATGATGATTTGGTTAAGTTCAGTGATGGCCATGCTCATGCGCTGTTCTGCTTCCATCAGTTTAGAAATGGTTTCATGCTGCTGCACGAGTGCTACCGTTTTTTGGGCCTGCTCCACTTCTTCCTGAGAGATTTCCTGGCCGGACATCTGTTTCTGCTGAAGCTCCATTTGGATGTTGCGGAAGTTTTCGAACATGGTTCTTGCAGATTCATCAGAATTGACTTCATCATAGATTTTTTTCAAATTCGTATATTCATCGCTCTGACGAATTGCTTTCTCAAGTTCATACGCTGAATCGTGTAAGTTTACTGCCATTTTGCCTAACAACTCCTTTTCGGTTTGAACAATCCACTCCACTATAACAAACTATAAATCAGAATGCGAGGAAGCCACTTTATAGTCCTCAGATGAATAAAACCAGGAAGCCCTGCAGGAGACCGATTATTCCGCCAAGGAGCGCCCCAAGGTAAGTGATCATCTTCAGCTCTCTCCGGCTGATGGACAGCACCATCTCCTCCAGCCTTTCCACAGAGAAGCTTTCGACCTGCTGCTTGATGATGTCTGCAAGGTGCAGCCTTTCCATAATGATGTCCATCCTGTTTGAAAGCCACTCTCCGGCCATGCCTACCAATCCCGGCACAGCTTTCTCGACAAGCGTCTCTGTGAAAGGCTCTGCCAGCTTGCTGAGCGGGGTATCCATCAGATCATCTGCTTTGATGATTTTGCGCACATACAGCTTGATCGATTTTATGATATTTTTCCGTTCGAACTGTTCTTCGATTCTTGCCGCTTCCCAGTCAAGCACCTTCATCCATTCTTTTTGAAGAAGGGCTGCAATCATATCCTTTGTGCCTTCACTTCTTAGGAACTTAATGATTTCAGGCTGGATTTTGTCAGCAAGATTGACATTGCCCATAACCATTTGAAGCATATTTCCAAGCACCCCGCTCCGTCCCTTGACAAAATCATCAACAAGACGCTGGATTCTCATTTTTCCTTCAATGCTTGAAAAATAATCTTCACCCTTCTGTGCTATATAGTCACTGATAACAGGGATGCGGGATTCCGCCTTGGCTAGGAGCTCAGGGGCCAATACCTCTTTTATGGGCTTATGGCGGTATTTATCCATCAGCGTTTCGTATTTCTTTTCAATGAAAGCATCAAGCTGCTCTTCTGCCTTCGCTTTGCCATCTTCAAAACCGAGCTTGCCAAGGAGCTCAGCAGGCGTTTTCTCTGTATTCAAAAGACGGGCAATTTCCTTCTTCGCCAGATTTTCAGCTTCTTTCTGGAAATCGCCATTAACGAATTTCCTCTTGATGCTCTCTGGCGTCAGCAAGTGGTTTACAACTATTTTGCCCATCTGCTCTGCGAGTTCGCTTCTGCGTTTGGGAATCAATCCAGGGGTAAAGGGGATTTGGCGTTTACCAAGATACAGCGGCTTGTAGGGCCTAAAAAGCATCATGATGGCAAGTGAATTGGTAAGTCCTCCTATCACAGCCCCTATGACGACCATCAATAATATCGTTAATCCAGTTTGCATAAGTTTGTATTCAACTGCCTTCCTTCACGTTTTAAGATGTATTGAAAATGGCCGCAATAATCACATCTCTGCCCATTTTACATATGATAGCCTATCAGCAGCCGCCTAAAACAACATTCATCATACCATAAACCAGCCCGCCATTCCCGAATCAGAAATCCAAAAACAGGCCTACTCCTTATAATAGGCTAATTCCCCGGTTTTTTACAAATCCGAAGCGGGCGGGATGCCTGCGGGAATGTTGGATGCCGGCGCTTTTAAAATTTTATAAATGGGGAATTTCCATGTCTTTGTCTTTTCTTACTATTACGTTTGTTCCTGGGAAAATGTTTCAGGATAAAGACGTGATTAAAGTCAGCCATTCCCTTTATCATTACTGGAGCCTTGATGCGGACCGGGATTTAACTTTAAAAATAGGCAAAAAGGAACGCCTGGTTGCGATAGAGCCTGCTTCCATTCCAAAAGATGAGATTCATATGGATTCAGGGCTGTTCAGTTATTTTCAGCTTGCGGAAGAAGACATCCGCCTGATTGTCCAGTATGCCGGAGGGGACAGACGGCTTGCCGCCGGCCCCATCATCGGCCTGATGACAGAGGCCAGTGAAGACCATGAAGAAGTCAGCTTCCGGTCTGTCCATTCCTTTTGCGGAGAACTGCAGGCTGGAATAGAGGAATTTGGCGGCATATTTTATGTGTTTCATATAAAAGACTTTCGAGAAAGCGGCCTTTCCGGCTATTGCTGGCGGGATGGCCGCTGGGTGAAGGAGCAGGTCCCCTTCCCCACAGTGATTTATAATCGAATCCATTCCCGGAAGCTTGAGTCCGGCAAGTATTTCGGGAATTTTAAATATAAATTGCAGGAGCTGGGCATCCCGATGTTCAATGACTGCTTTCTTTCAAAAGATCTGGTCTATGATATCCTCGCCGGGGAGGAGCATATGAAGCCATACCTCCCCGAGACCCGCCTGCTTGGCGCCCGGACACTGGAAAATATGCTCAGCCGCTATCATGAAGTTTTTATCAAGCCGGTGAACGGGAGCCAGGGCAGGAACATTGTCCGGCTCTCCCTGGCTGAGAATAAGCTATCTGCATCGTTCTCTTCTGCCGGCGCGAAAGATGCAGAAAAATCTTTTCCAGACTGTGCTGCTTTCTTCAAATGGTTTGAACCCCAGCTCAGGACGAGGATGTATCTGGTCCAGGAACCGATCCAGCTGGCGAGCCTGAATGGGAGGCAGCTGGATTTTCGTGTTTTATGCCATAAAGGCCCGCAGAACAGCTGGCGTGCCACTTCTGCGGTTGCAAGGATTTCCGCTGAGCAGCAATTCGTCAGCAATATTGCCCGGGGCGGAGAAACAATGAAACCGGTCAAAGCCCTTACCCTTATAGCAGACAAGGCCACTGCCGTTCAGCAGGCAGCATTAATGAAGGAATTAGCTGTTGAAGCGGCAGGGATCATCAGTAATGCTTCAGAAGGGATTGTAGGGGAGCTTGGCATGGATCTTGGCATTGACCGGCAAGGAAAGCTTTGGATCATTGAAGCCAATTCCAAGCCCTCCAAGAATTTCGAGGAAGCCGACCAAAGAATCAGGCCTTCAGCCAAGGCACTTATAGAATATTTTATTTGGCTGTCCTTTCAGGCAGCCAAAAGCTGAGGAGGAAAAAAGATGCGCTCATTGGGATTCATGTCCCTTCGCTCAACAAGCGAAAAAGCTTATGCAACCGAAATTGCCAAAAGGGCCCGGAGCTGCGGGATCGAATGCTTCCGCTTTATCCCCTCAGCGATCGATCCGAGAACAGAGCTCATTTCTGGCGAAAAATACGACCCTGATAAAGAAGACTGGGAAACAGCATCTTTTCCCCTGCCGGATGTGCTGTATGACCGGTGCTTTTACGGAAATGATCCGCATTCCCGGCAATGCCGTTCAATCGTCCATTACTTAAAAAACCGCAGTGATATCCTGTTTCTTGGCCACGGGCTGCCCAATAAATTGGAACTGTACAAAATCCTTGCCCAGTCGACGCTGGCCCCATATATCCCCAAAAGCATACATGCCCAGTCCGCCGGCCAGGTCCTTCAGCCATCATCCCTGGTCAGCCCAATGATCTTAAAGCCTGCCAATGGTTCGCAGGGAGCGGGCATTTATTATCTTGAGATGCAGAAGGATGGCCTTCTCGTCAAAACCGATACACCAGAAAAGCAGATTTCCCGCCTATTCGCTGATCAGAAGAAGGCTGCCGTGTGGCTTGGACAGCTTCTGTCCGGAAACAGCTATCTGCTTCAGCCCTATCTGCCGCTCTCAAACGAGGACAATCAGCCGTTTGATATCAGGATCCTTCTGCAGAAAAATGAAGCTGGAAAGTGGCGTGAAATGGGCAGGGGTGTAAGGGTCGGGAGGGAAAATGGAATCATCTCCAATTTAAGTGCAGGATCAGCAGTCTCCTCTTTTGAGACATGGCTGGAAAACAGCAGCGTCAGTTCAAGCCGCTTTCTGCGCGCAGAATTGAGCGAGATATCCAATGCGCTGCCTGAAATCCTTGAGGATGCTCTACCTCCCCTTTTTGAGATTGGTTTGGATATTGGAATCGCCAGGGATGGGGCCATCTGGATCCTCGATGTCAATTCCAAGCCGGGCCGGAAGGTCATCCTCGAAACAGATCCAGATAAAAAAGAAGCCCTGTACAGAGCCCCGCTTTTATATGGAAAGCTTTTAACATCTGCCGGGCAGGCTGAGAGGAGGAAAAACAGTGAGAAAACAGTATCCCATTGAAATCAAGGAAGGAAGAGAGAATACAGTCTGGTGCCCGCGTGAGGTGATTGAACAACAGTCCCTTGAAAAAATTGCCTTCGGCGCCTGCACAGAGGAGGCGGAATTTCTCCCGACTCCCGGCGATAAATATATTGTAAGCATCAGCAGCGATCTCGCAGCCAAATTGAAGCTGCCCGATCTCGGCATCCCGCTGCATTTATTTTCAGAAGGAGAGACACTTTTCATCGGACCGCTGGTCGGCATATTCACATCAGGGTTCACCCCCTTTCCGCTCAGGCCGATCGGAGAAAGGACAATATTTTTTTCCAAGCTCCTTTCCGTCAATAAAGCAGTCGGCGCATTGCCGTTCTTATTTGGCGAGCAGCATATCGACTGGGATGCAGGCACAATCAAAGGCCATATCTATCATAAAGAAGGATGGGCAACTGTTGAGCTTCCTTTCCCAAATGTCGTGTATGACCGGCTGCCCAACAGGAAATCCGAAAGGCTGGCAGAACTGAAGCGAATCAAAGACCGGCTGCAAAAGGACTACCTGATCCCCTGGTATAACCCCGGCTTTTTCAATAAGCTTGACGTATTCGAGCGGCTTCAGCAGGAGGAAGCGGCAGTTCCCTATCTGCCGGAAACCCATGCCTTCTCTTCCTTTTCTGTGATTGAACGGATGCTGGGCGACTATGGCCATGTCTATATCAAACCGGCAAACGGAAGCCTTGGCCTCGGGATCCGCCAGGTGATCTATGACCGGGAGGAAGGCTTTTATTATTGCCGTTACCGGGACAATGAAGACGAAAACAGGCTGAGAAAATTCCATACCCTGGAATCGCTCATGCACCATGTTTTCCGGCGCAGCAATCTGAACAGCATGATTGTCCAGCAGGGCATCCATCTGCTTCGGCATGAGCAGCGCTCGATCGATTTCCGTGTCCATACAAATAAAGATGAAAGCGGAGAGTGGAAGGTAACAGCCATTGCCGCAAAAGTGGCGGGTCTTGGCAGTGTAACGACACATGTCAAAAACGGCGGGGAAATTAAAACCCTTTCTGAGGTCTGCACAAGCCGCATGATGGAGCAGGAGTTTACAGAAAAGCTGTCAAAGGCTGCTCTGGGACTCAGCAGGGTGCTTGAGACGCAGCTTGAAGGAATTATTGCCGAAATCGGCTTTGATCTCGGAATTGACCGAAAAGGGAATGTGTGGCTGTTTGAAGCCAACTCCAAGCCGGGCAGGAGTATCTTCAAGCATCCGGAGCTGAAGGAATTTGATTATTTAACAAGAAAAATGTCCCTTGATTTTGCCGTGTTTTTAACAGAACAGGCGATATCCCGCCCTGAGGAAATCTTTAAATGACAGCCCCGTTAAGCCAGGAACTTAAACGGTGGCTAAGCTCCCCTGAAGGAGGAGAAAGAACCGCCTTCCAGCTGAAGAGGCCGGAATCGGGCGGGCCCATTGCCGGGATCCTTGCCAGCAGAAAATCGGAAAGCACACTGGCAGGCAACAGCCGGCTATTCAAGGACATACAAAGAGAGATGCTGTCACGCGGCGGCATCTCAGTTGTATTTGCACCGGAAGATATATCAGGTGATGGAGCCGAAGGAATCGTCTACCTGCCTGGCCAGGATGCATGGTCCCTTGTGTCTGCCCCCCTTCCTGATATCATCTACAACCGCATCCCTTTCAGAAAAAGTGAACAGACCAAGAGCTTCCGCAAAGCTGCTGCCTTTTTCCAGGCTAAGAAGATCCCTTTCTTTAATCCATGTTTTCTAGAAAAATTCCAATGCTATTCAAAATTAAAACAAGAACCTGGATTAACAGGCTTTTTGCCGGATACCATCCTTATTGGCAGCGGCCGGGAGCTGGAGTCATTCCTTATGAAGCATAATGATATTTATATTAAGCCAAACAGCAGCTTTAAGGGAAAGGGGATTATAAGAGCCGGAATGGATCATGACGGAATGGTCCTGGCGAAGGACTTGAACGGACAGACCCGGCATTCTGACTTCGGACATTTTTGGGAAGATTGGAGATCTGTCTTTGAGGAACAGGCATTTATTGCACAAGAGGCCGTTTATGCTGCCACAGCGGACGGGCAGCGGAATGATTTCCGGATACTCGCACATGGCCAGGCAGGCAAGTATGAGGTGACAGGCATAGGCATCCGGCAGGCTGCAGTGGAAGATATAACGACTCATATCCCCAATGGTGGCAGGCTGATCCCTTATAATGATTACCGCACACCAGCACATGATGAATTCATTAAGAAGGCAGTCCAATTGGCTGGTAACTCCCTGTCCCGCGAAATGGGATGGTTCGGGGAATTCTCCATGGACGCAGGCTATGACGGCAATGGACGCTATGTTATTTATGAGATCAATTCCAAGCCGATGAAGTTTGATGAAGAGAATATTGAAGCTGAAAGGATCAGAAGGCTTGCTGACATACTATTTGATAAGGCGGTCTATTGAAACGGGCATCCTGGCAGGTGCCCTTTACTTTTTCGTTGGGGTATGGACAGAAAACGATTACAATGGAGGAAGAGGAGGAATGATATGCTAACACATTTTCAATATCAGCCGCTTTATGAAAACAACCAGATGCCCGGCTGGCGTATTTCCTTTTATTTTAAAAATAAAAAGTACAACGGCATTTACAACCCCGACGGCAGCATTGAATGGACGGGCGCCGCTCCCCCTTCAGACGAGGAGGACCGCCTTAAATCGGGCATCCATGAATTGATGCTCTTTCATGTGTATGACAGCCGCTGAGGAAGAATCCTGTGCATAATCAGCTCTCTTGATGGAAAAGTAATAATACTTAGCCATGGAGGTCTGTACCATGAAAAAAAATGATCCAGAATCAAAGAAATCTGCGCCTGATGCTCTTTTTGAAGGCAGGGAGGATACATACCAGGATGTTGAGCGCATGATAGGCGAAGGGCTCTCAGGGGGATCTGTACATGAAGGCAGAAGCTCCGCCAATATTGAAGAGGCACGTCCCCTGGTACGCGAGGAGCCGCCGGCAAGGACCACATCCAAATAAGGCAAAAAAACCGCAGACCTTTTGTCTGCGGTTTTTTTGATTATCTGCTTTTTACAATCATATTGACTGCTTCCTGGATGGCTTCTTCTGCATTTCTGCCCTCTTCATTGGCTTCTCTTATGCAGCTTTCTAGATTTTTGGCGACAATATACCCCATCGCCCGGTCAACGGCGGATCTTACGGCAGAAAGCTGGGTCACCACATCTTTGCAGTGCTTCTCTTCCTCCATCATCCGGATGACTCCGCGGACCTGACCCTCCAGGCGCTTCAGGCGATTCTTCATTTCCTGTGAATATTCCATCTATTTTTCACCCCTTAATTGCGGACAAACTGATTAATGCTATATTACCATATGCAGCGGCAGACTGATGGCTGCTGATGCCTTATTCCTGCTATAATTAAGAGAGCTGGATATCAGCAGAAATCTTTAACACAGCCACCAAAATAAAGGTTTGAATAAAATATTATCTCTTTTGACGAATAAAAGAAAGTATGGAGAATGATCTATGTTTACTAAATTGCATGCTTTATACCGGAATTCCAGGCTTCAGCAGGAAGAACCAGACTTTTTCTTTTTTCATGATTTTTATTGGTTCACAGACAATGATGAAACTCAATGGTTCGGAGTGCCTGCAAAAGATATCTCCGAAGAAGAATTAAGGCTCCTCCGCACTCTTTTTCATTCTGCACGCCTTCCCGGCAGGCTGGATCAGCACTCAAAAGGATGGCATGACTGGCTGTTCCGCAGCGGCCCCCTGCCCGAGGCTGAACCGGCGCGCTGCAGAATCGCCCAAATCGAATTGAGCGGCAGCGAGTTTGAGCAGGAAGATGCCGAAACGGCGCTGCGGGCCTTTTTGTCAGAGGATATTATTCTCCTGTGGGAAAAGAAAACCCGCTGCTATCTTGTTATTCCGGAAGGCAACGATGTTGGCGAAGACGAATTCCGATCCATCATCCAGGCGTTCGAGACCGATTTTTACGTAAAAATGTATGTATACCTGGGCAAGTTTTTTCCCGCAGGCGATCAACTGCGGGGCGGCTTTGAAGAGGAGAAGGATTTCTTCGGCAGAGCCCTCAGGCTGATGCCCCATGAAAGAGTCCTAACCTTTGAAAAGGCATTCCCGTCCTGCCTGGTTGCTGAAATGAAGCCAAGCCTCCGCGAGAGCCTTGACACCCAGCTTCTTGGACCGGCTGCAGAGGATTCGGAACTGCTGGCCACAATCAAAGCTTTTCTTGAGAACGGATCCAACGCAACCCTGTCGGCAAAAAAACTGTACATCCACAGAAATACCCTGCAATACAGATTGGATAAATTCTCGGAAAAGACAGGAGTAAACCTGAAGGATTTCAATAATGCTGTAACCGTTTACCTTGCCTGTCTGCTCAAGGATCAGCAGCCTTAAGACCGGACTGTACAATGTGACTAAAAAGCCTGCCCATCTTTTGTGCACACCTCCTAATGCTGATTTCTGAAATTTCCTTTATTATTAGAAGCAGAAGGAAAACAACCGGGGAGGAATTAGGATGGCAGAATTAAAACTGGATAATATATATAAAATTTATGATAACAAAGTGACAGCAGTGGATAACTTCAATCTTCATATCCAGGACAAGGAATTCATCGTTTTTGTCGGCCCTTCAGGCTGCGGTAAATCGACAACACTGCGAATGATTGCAGGACTTGAAGAAATTTCACAGGGGGATTTCTCAATTGACGGCAAACGCGTCAATGATGTGCCTCCAAAAGACCGCGATATCGCGATGGTTTTCCAGAACTATGCCCTTTACCCGCATATGACGGTTTATGATAATATGGCTTTTGGACTGAAGCTCCGCAAATTTCCAAAAGATGAAATTGCCCGCCGTGTAAACGAAGCTGCCAAGATCCTTGGACTTGAGCCTTATCTGGACCGTAAGCCAAAAGCTTTGTCCGGCGGTCAGCGCCAGCGTGTTGCACTTGGCCGCGCCATCGTCCGCGATGCCAAAGTCTTCCTGATGGATGAGCCGCTTTCCAACCTGGATGCCAAGCTCCGCGTACAGATGCGTGCGGAAATTGCCAAGCTTCACCAGCGCCTGCAGACGACAACGATTTATGTAACACATGACCAGACAGAAGCCATGACAATGGCTACACGCCTTGTGGTCATGAAAGACGGAGTCATCCAGCAGGTTGGAGCTCCAAAAGAAGTTTACGAAAAACCTGAAAATGTATTTGTCGGCGGATTCATCGGATCTCCTGCCATGAACTTCTTCAACGGCAAGCTCCAGGATGGAAAGCTGGTCCTCGGTGATACATCTGTAGCCGTTCCGGAAGGAAAAATGAAAGTTCTCCGCGACCAGGGATATGTCGGCAAAGACATCATTTTCGGAATCCGTCCTGAGGATATCCACGATGAGCCTGTATTCATCGATGCTTCCCAGGGATCCAAAATCTCTGCCAAAATCGATGTATCCGAGCTTACTGGTGCAGAAACCATGATTTACTCCAGCATCAATGGCCAGGACTTTGTCGCCCGTGTTGATTCACGGACAGACATCATGCCTGGACAGCAGGTGGACCTGGCGTTCGACATGAATAAAGCCCACTTCTTCGATGCTGAAACAGAAGACCGCATCCGCTCAAAGAATGAATAATAGAAAAAAACTCCGTCTAATCAGACGGAGTTTTCTTTTTCTTTCACAAATGCCACCTCATCGTCTCCGCAGTGCGGACATGAAAGCAGATGGGGGCATTCTTTATTTTTATAATCATCAGGATACCCATCCTCGAGTTTCAACTGGTCAGCTGGCATATAGGCGCTGTAATCATCATAAAAATCCATGATTTTCCCGCTGTCTTCCATTCCGTTACCGCATTTCGGGCAGCTTTTGCTGATATTTTCAAGCCCGTTGCATGCCGGGCATACTGACATGGCTGCTCCTCCTTCCTATTCCATCAGTCTAATATCATTAGTCTGCATCCTTTTCCGCTATGTATGTAGAATAGCCTTTTCAGAGTCATAAGAAACCATTCAAAAAAGGAAATAATTGCATCATTCACTGCCGAATAAACAGGCAGGAATCAACCATAATAGAGAGTACAAACAGCAAACAGCCGGCAGGCACAGCTTCCCTTCCCACTGCGGACTATGCATGGTGCTCCGTTTGGTTCAAGTCCAAAATAGTCCAACCAAAAAATTATTCGAAGGAGAGTGCTCATCATGGCAAACAACAATTCTTCAAACCAGCTTTTAGTACCAGGCGTATCACAAGCTCTAGACCAAATGAAATACGAAATCGCTAACGAATTCGGAGTAAACCTTGGTGCAGAAACAACTGCCCGCGCTAACGGATCTGTTGGTGGAGAAATCACTAAGCGTCTTGTTCAAATGGCTGAACAGCAGCTTGGCGGATCTCAATTTTAATTTAAGCTAAAACAATTGAATAGATAATGGCTGAAAGGACACCAAACTTATGGTGTCCTTTCTCTTGTGCTGCTATTAAATCATTTTATCCGGGTCAACCCACTGATCATATTCTTCCTCTGTTACATGGCCGGTTTTCAGCGCCGCCTCTTTCAGCGTGGAATTTTCATTAAAGGCAAGCTTCGCAATCTCTGCGGCCTTTTCATAGCCGATATGAGGATTCAAGGCAGTGACAAGCATAAGTGATCTATCTACATGCCCTTTGATGACTTCCTCATTCGCTTCAAGGCCAACAAGGCATTTTTCATTGAAAGACTGCATGCTGTCTGCAAGAAGCCTGATGCTTTGCAGGAAGTTGTAAATAATGACCGGCTTGAAGACATTCAACTCGAAATTCCCCTGGCTTGCAGCAAACCCGATTGCTGCATCATTGCCGAATACCTGTGTCACGACCATGGTCAAGGCTTCACTTTGCGTCGGGTTCACTTTGCCTGGCATGATGGAGCTTCCCGGTTCATTAGCAGGAATGGAAAGCTCGCCGATCCCGCTCCGCGGCCCGCTGGAAAGCCAGCGTACATCATTGGCGATCTTCATCAGATCGGCAGCGAGCGCTTTGAGACTGCCATGCACATGGACGATCTCGTCATGGCTTGTCAGGGCGTGGAATTTATTATCCGCCGAACGGAAAGGATGGCCAGTCTGTTCGGATATCCACTCTGCCGTAATCGGCCCAAAGTCCGGATGGGCATTGATGCCTGTGCCAACCGCTGTTCCGCCGATCGCCAGATCATCCAGATATTTGATAGCATCTATCAGCATTTTTTCATTTTTCTCAAGCATGGCCCTCCAGCCGCTGATTTCCTGGGCCAGTGTCAATGGCGTGGCGTCCTGGAGATGTGTTCTGCCGATTTTGACGATCCCCTTGAAGGATTCTTCCTTGATTTTAATTGTCTTCTTCAGCTCGTTCAGTGAAGGAAGCAGCCTTTCTGTCAGCTCGATGACAGCTGCGATATGCATGGCCGTCGGAAATGTATCATTTGAGCTTTGGGACATATTTACATCATCATTTGGATGCACCTTTTCCTCTGAGCCTTTTTCCGAGAGCATCTCATTCGCTCTTCTTGCAACGACTTCATTCACATTCATATTGGACTGGGTGCCGCTCCCCGTCTGCCAGACAGCCAGAGGGAAGTGCCCATCCAGCTTCCCATCCAATATTTCCGTGCACGCAGCCGCAATTGCTTCCTTCTTATCATCTGAAAGTTTTCCAAGCTTATGATTCGCTTTGGCTGCCGCCTGCTTTAAATGGGCAAAGGCATAGATCATCTCAAGAGGCATTTTTTCGGTGCCGATTTTGAAATTGTCCTTGCTCCTCTGCGTCTGTGCGCCCCAATACTTATCACTCGGCACTCTTACCTCGCCAAGGGTATCTTTTTCAATCCTGAAATCTGACATACTTATCCCTCCTGTATTCATCCTTATAGCCTTTTCCCTTATTTCTTCATTTTAATGTTAAAATTTTGGCAGTTCCAGTAATTTGAATTCCGGAAAGGATAAAGCCGGCCCACTGTGGGCCGGCTTTATCCGTATCTCAATTGTGGACAAGCGCACAGCCGATAAAATAGCCGATGACCATGATGCTTGCTATGCTGAGAGTAACCGCGAAAACCTCCATGATTTCCCCTCCATTCCTGCCGGATGGCCAGATATATCCCCTACTTAAAAATTATCATATTTCTGCCATGCTGCTTAAAAGCTGCCTGCACGATTTTGTGGCATAAAGGTGAATAATCGGTGAACGCGGGCTGGAATGGCTTCAGGGTACCTCTGCCCAGGCCTGGCCAACCAGAAAAGCACCCAATTAAGGGTGCTTTTCTGTCAGCCGGCCATGGATCCCTGCTGAAGCTGGTACATCTGATAATATTTCCCCTTCAGCTTCATAAGCTCCTCATGGTTGCCTTTTTCGGCGATTCGTCCCCGGTCGAGGACAAGAATTTGGTCAGCATTGCGGATGGTGGAAAGGCGGTGGGCAATAATAAAGGTCGTCCTGCCCTCTTTCAGCACCTCCATCGCATTCTGGATCACTGTCTCTGTTTCGGTATCGATGCTTGATGTTGCTTCGTCAAGAATCAGGATGGCCGGATCAAAAGCCAGCGCCCTTGCGAATGAAATGAGCTGCCTCTGCCCGCTTGAGAGAGTGCTTCCTTTTTCAATGACCGGTTCATCAAATCCTTTTTCGAGATTTTCCAGTACTTTGTCAGCACCTACATCCCTTAAGGCTTTTTCGACATTCTCCCTTGTGACAGCCGGGTCATTGAGGCTCACATTCTCTGCTATCGTCCCGGTGAACAGGAAAGGATCCTGGAGGACAATCCCCATATGCTTCCTGAGATTCTGCCGCGACATGCCGGTGATGTCCTTTCCATCAATAGTGATGCTCCCTTTCTGGCAATCGTAGAAACGGAACAGCAGATTCATGATGGAGCTTTTGCCTGAGCCGGTATGCCCGACAAGAGCAACGGTTTCACCGTGGGAAGCTTTGAAGGTAATGTCCTTGAGGACATATTCGTTTTCCTTATAGCCAAAATGGACCCCATTAAATTCTACATTTCCTTTATAGCGCGGAACCTTGCTGTCATCCACTTCGATTCCTTCCTCATCGAGGAGTTCAAATACCCGCTCACCTGCCACCAGTGCCTGCTCCAGATTGGCAAGCTGGTTGACAATTCCCTGCACAGGCTGGAACAGACGGTTGATATAGTCAACAAAGGCATAGAGCATTCCAAGTGAAATGACTGCAGATGCATTTAGGGACTCACCCCCGAAATACCAGATAAACGCAACGAAGACGATATTCCGGAGTACACCGACTAGATTATGGGAGGTTAATGAGTTTAAGTTGAGCAGTTTGTTCTGATAGGTAAAATGCTCTGTGTTCAGCTTTTCGAAATCTTTCCTTGTGTCTCCCTCGCGCCCGAAGGCCTGGATGATGTTCATCCCCTGTATTGACTCGTTAACCATTCCATTGATATCGCTCACTCTGGTCCTGATGACCTTATTATATTTGGATGCGTACTTTCTATAGACAATCATCCAAATGTACAGGATCGGCAGAAGAATCAGGCAGATTGCTGCCAGCTTGGCATTTAATATAAAGAGCGCGGTGTAGATGCCGGCAATATAGATGAAGCTTGTAAAGAAGGTTGAAAGCACGGTCACGTAAAGCTCGCGGATCGCTTCCGTATCATTCGTAATCCTGGCAACTACCTTTCCTGCCGGGAGATTGTCAAAATACTGGACAGGCAGTTTCTGGATCTGCCCGAAAACATCCTTCCGCATTTTCTGGATGATCCGGTTAGCAGACTTTTGCAGATAGTATCTTTGTCCATACTGGAAAATGGCCGCAATGACAATCAATCCGAAGTAAAAGGAGAGAAGCCTTATGATGCGCGGGATTTCAGGTTTATAAAAACCCATCAGCTCTTCCCCCTGGAGCCTCGAACCTTCATACACCTCTTTTTCTTCTCCTTTTGAGATGGTCAGCAGACCATCCTGAAAGCTTCGTTCTCCATCAAATTGTATGTCGCCCTCCACAAAGATAAAATCTTTTCCAGCCTGGAGGATGCGGGCCTGACCGATCATGGGAGAGCCTTCATCCATATACTGCTCTCTTGTATAATAATGGCCTTTATATGAAACAGAATCATCGTTTTCTCCTGTCTGATACCAGACGGATTCAATCCCGAGTATATGCTGGTCAATCAGCCTCTTGGCAATGAACGGACCCGCAAGGTCTGCGGCAACGGCGACAGTAAGCATGGCAAGCGCGGCCAGAATGATCTTTTTATAAATAAGCGCATATGAAAAAAGGCGTTTTCCTGTTTTCATGACAGCACCTCCTCTTCTGCAGCTGCCTGGGCCTGCTGTCTGATATACTGCTCTTTATACCAGCCTGACCCTTTCATCAGCTCTCGATGTGTCCCTTCCTCGGCTATCACGCCATTGTCCAGGACTATAATATGGTCCGCATGCTGGACCGCCGTCATGCGGTGTGTGGTAATGATGGTGGTTTTTCCTTCCCTTTCTGAGCGGATATTGCCGATAATCTTTTTCTCTGTTTTCGCGTCAACAGCCGAAAGTGAGTCATCCAGTATCAGTATTTCAGGATCCTTGATCAGCGCCCTGGCAATCGAGATCCTCTGCTTCTGTCCTCCTGATAGGGCAACCCCCTTTTCACCAACAAGGGTCTCCAGACCTTCAGGAAGCATTTCAAGATCCTTGCGGAAGGCTGACAGGTCAATGGCCTTCTGCAGATCACTTTCATCTGCCTTTTCGTTTCCGAACAGGATATTCTCCCTAACCGAACGGGAAAAAAGAACATGATCCTGAGGCACATAGCCAATCCAGCTCCTTGTATTTTGCAGTGACTGTTCCCTGATCGGGATTCCAGCAACGGCCAGGGTTCCTGTTCCGGCGGGATATTCCCTGAGCAGCTGCTTGATGAAGGTCGTCTTTCCGCTGCCCGTTTTGCCGACTATCCCTAAAGTCTGGCCCCTATCCAGCCTAACCTTGATGCTCTTCAGATTATCAGTGCTGCTCGACGGATACCTGAAAGTAACATCATCGAAAACAATATTCTCCGGTCTCTCGGCATCAGCAGGCTTGCCGGGATCCTTTACATCCTCCTCGTAGGAGAGCGTTTCCTGGACCCGGTCAAGGGAGGCATTGCCCCTTTGCATGATATTGATCAGCTCGCCGATTGCAAACATTGGCCAGATCAGCATTCCAAGATACACATTGAAAGCGACAAGATCTCCTAGTGTGATCGCCTGATTGAAGACCAGGTTGGCTCCATAGCCAAGCCCGATCAGATAACTGAGGCCGACGATGATTTTAATCGTTGGATCAAAAAGGGAATCAATCCTGGCGACCTTGATATTTTTTTCATAGACATCCTCTGTCATATCGTGGAACCGGTCTTCATCTGCACGCTCCTGCACATATGCGCGGATGACCCGGACACCGGATACTGATTCAAGGACTTTGTCATTCAGGTTCCCGAAAGCATCCTGGGCCTCCATGAAACGGACATGGATTCTTTTTCCGTATATTTTCATTAATAAAGCCATAAGCGGCAGCGGCAGGACTGCTGCGATTGTCAGCTTCCAGCTGACCAGGAATCCCATAGTCAAGAGGATCGTCAGCATGAAGATGCTGCTGTCAACAAGCGTGAGAATCCCGAATCCGGCCGTTACAGATATAGCCTTTAAATCATTTGTCGCCCGCGCCATCAGGTCCCCGGTCCTGTTCTTCTCAAAAAATGACGGGGTCATCTTCAGCAGATGGTTCATAAATCTGCTCCTCAGCTTTCTCTCAACAAGAAAAGCCCCTCCGAAAAGCTGATACATCCACACATACGTGATCCCATAAGACACTACTGTAATCACCCCGAGCAGCAGCAAATACTGAAGGATCTTGCCGCTGTCGAGCGATCCCAGATGGATGTCATCGATTGCCTGCCCGACGAGCCTTGGTGGCATCACATCCAGAACCCCCACAATCGCAAGCAGGATAATGGCAACCGTATATCTTTTCCATTGTTCCTTAAAAAACCAGCTCAATTTCTTCAAAATCGAAAACATTCATTCCTCCCCTTTCTATTAACAGCCGCTCTGCTAGCCTCCCTCGAGATCTCCAGGCGAAATAGCAATCCTTTCTTGTTGATAAAACAGCATAACCAACTTCCTCCTTTTTAAAAGTTATATAGAAAACAGGCTGATGCCTGGTATTCCCATCATATAAAGACAAAAACAAAAAAAGACATACCGCGTCATGGCGATATGTCCCGAAAAAAGACAAAAGCACAGGCTGCGCAAAAAGCTGCCTGTGCTGAATCAATAATAAAATGAATGATTACTGGGAAAAGTCAGGGAAAGGACAGGCCGGCATATATTCAGTTATTAAAATAGCATCATTTCGTACAATCATGATCATGCGCCCCCTTTTCAAATTTTTCCACTTTGTAAGATTATCATCTGTCTTATTAAAAGTCAATTGGCATTTTTGTTATTTTTCTGAACTTTATTACTCTGCCACAACAGCTGTTCCATAGGCAATGATTTCTGAAGCATTCTGCATAACAGCAGAAGACTCCAGGCGCATGCAGATCACAGCATTCGCCCCTTTTTTCCTGGCATCTTCCACCATCCTCCCGATTGCCAGCTGCCTTGCTTCATCCATCATTTCTGTATACTCTTTGATTTCTCCTCCGACAATGGTTTTGAACCCTGCCAGAATATCCTTTCCGATATGCTTGGACTGGACTGTGCTTCCCCTGACGAATCCTTTCAATTCTTTCACTTCCATACCTGGAACAAATTCAGTAGTGACGATAATCATGCTCATTTTCCTCCTTTTTTTCTTTATTCCTTTCCCAGCCCACCATGATAAGCAAAGCAATGATTAATATGGCATAGGAGGCATAAAATATGACAGCCGCCTTTAAATTGATGAAAATCATCGCGAGCCCAAGGAGCTGCCCGCCGAGAGCCGTAAATAAGAGAAGCTGCTTTAATTTCTCCATTCTTTATCTCCCTTGTTTTTCCTCCAGCTCTTCTCGACAAAAATAAAATAAACCAAGAGGGGCATCGGCGCCTGGATAAGGCCGATCAGACCCCACAGCCAATAATGATGCCCCCTTTTTCTCGCATGAAGAAAGAGAAAAACACTTTGGCTGATTAGTATAACGGCAACAAGCAGCAGGAGCGGCAGGGAAATTTCCTCATTCATGCTTCATTCACCCTTTGCCTGACAAAATAGTAGGTGCCTGCCCCTGTAATGAATATCCCGGCTGCTGCCTGGATGGCTATGAAGACAGCTGGAAGCTGGTGCAGGGTAGTAAGCAGGACCGTTAATATCACCGCTGCCATCACAAAGAACAGGCCAATATCCCTTATCCAGCTTTTCCGCAGCTGCTCCTGCTTTTCTGCAACCATCTCCTCGAACCATTCAAGCTCCGGAGTATGAATAGAAAATGACTGGTCAAGGATCTCAAGCCCTTTTTCGATTTCATCAGCTGCCAATCTATCCTGTTTATTTTCGTATTTACTTTCCAGCGGTATGATTTTCTGTTCCTTTTTCATGCAGGCCCAGCTCCTTTCTGACAGCTGCAAGTCCATTATGGATCCTTGATTTGGCTGTTCCGGGGGATATATTCATCATGTTTCCTATTTCGTCGTAGGAATAGCCGTAATAATGCTTTAAAACGATTGCTACGCGTATATCATCTTTCAATTTGCCAAGAGCGGCAAGAGCATCATTCCACTCTTCATTCCGGCTCTCCATCTGCCATTTCAGCTTCCTCCATGACTGCTCCTGCCCTTGCCAGTGTTTCTCCCTTTTCTTCCTGCGCAGATGGTCTATATATAAATTGGTCGCAATGGAAATGAGCCAGGAAGAGAACTTCGATTGGCCATTATACAAATGGATTTTTTCGAGGGATTTTGCCATGGTTTCCTGGGCAAGCTCCTCTGCCAGATCCTTATCCATGGCTGCCTTGACCAAATACTTGACCAGAAAAGGGTAATTTTGCTTAAAAAGCATGGCCAGTGCCCTTTTGTCACCTTTTTTGGCTGCCTTGACGAGCTCTTTGTCTTCCATTTTTGACATCTTTCCTTCCAATGCCCTTATATGATAGGTTACCTCTTATCCTGCTCTATTCCGCTGCTGTTCATTTTCTTTTCATTCATATGACGGCGGGGCCACGAAAATCGTTCATTTTTTTCCGAAAAAAATATTGGATAGTGCCGGCTGCACAAACTGAAGGCTGCATTTGCAAAAATGCAGCCTTCAGTTATTCATCTTTTAAATAATCTCAGGAGAATCTCTTTCTGACCGCCAGCAGGTAGATTCCGTTAAACAGCAGCAGTATTCCCGCAATTACGAAAGTAATCTCCGCACTGTTGTTCTCCGCCATCGCCCCAAACAATACTGTTGAAAGGGCAAACGCCATGGAGACCAGCGTATGCTGGGCACTGAACACCTTTGGCAGCTCTTCTGCCGCGACCTCTTTTTGTATATAGGTGTACAGAATGATGCCTTTGATCTGATGGATAAGCCCGCTGAGAAATACTAATAGTAATGCAGCCCAGGCCAGTGAATTGGCGCCAAACAGCAATGTCACTATGGCCACTCCGAAAGAGGCGGATATCAAGGTGAGTTTCATATTTTTTTCAAAAATAGAAGAGAACTTCTTGCATATGACCCCGCCCAATATTAAGCCCATGAAAAAAGAAGTGTTGATATAACCCCACCAGGCTTCCCCTGCCTTTAAAACTTCCGCAACAAATACATAAAGAATGGCAGCTATCCAGACTACGTTAGCAATGGCTTCTATTAGAATCACCACATGAAAGCTGCGCAAAACAGGCTGCGTCCAAATAGAGATCCAGCCTTCCAGCAGAACGTTCACCGTACTTTGCTTTTCAGTATTGGACTGGAATGGAGTCTTATCATTGATTAACTGCATCATCAGGGAAGACACGGCATAGAAAGCCAGCGTAAGCCAGATGACATTCTGCCCTCCTGCCGCTGCAGTCAAAATGCCGCCAAGTGCCCAGCCGCCTAATTGGATAGATTCATTTAATAAAGCTAAAAAGCTGTTGGCTTTCATCAGTTCTTCTTTCTCCACCAGCCTTGGCAGCATGGCGTCTGAAGCCGGGAGTGCCCAGCCGTCGAAAAAAGCAATAACAAATATCAATACTAATACGAACATTATCTCCGGAGAGCTTTGCAGCCAAAGCCTGCCAGAAAGAATAAAAAGCGCCAGCGTCTTGCTCACCTGGGAGCTGACAAGCATGGATTTAAGTTTGTATTTATTGAGCATTAATGGCGAAATTGCTCCGCTAACAGCCCGGCCTGCCATATTCAAAAACGGCAGCAGTGCCAGGTACACCGGAGACCCGGTAACAGAATATAAAATGGATATCAAACCCACTATATAAAACACATCTCCTAAATTGGCGAGTGACTGCCCAATCCAAAGAGACCGGAAAGATTTGCTTTTCATATAACCTGCCCCTCTTTATCTTAGAATTTAATGATAAAAAGGAAAATTTACAATGGACGATGCCTCCTTATGATCGTTTATAACTTAGGTTATAAAAATTTTTTCGGCAAAAAACAGGTTCTGTCTCAGCAATCAATCTGAGGGAGAGGCTTGAAAAGCAATCAATCCTTCTGAAAATTCATTTTTAGAAAATCTTCCTGCAGGATGCCGTAAAGAACGCAATCCTTATACTGTCCTTTGGCATTACGTATCATATGCCTGACAATTCCTTCTTGCTTCATTCCCGCTTTCTTCATCACTTTCCCGGAAGCAGGATTATCCGTATTATGAGCGGCAGAAATTTTATGAAGATTCATTTCAGAGAACCCAAACTCCATGACCGCCTTTAATGCTTCTGTAGCATATCCTTTATTCCACCAGGCATAGCCCAGGGAATAGCTGACGCTGCTGTTTCCGGTGGTCAGATCCCAATCATACAAGTCAATTTCTCCGACTAATTCCCCCGTGGCTTTCAATTCGATTCCCCACCAGCAAAAGTCTTTCCTTTCATATCTGGCTGCTATATCCGCCACTCTCGCATTGGTTTCAGAAACCGTCCTGTGTGCCGCACTCACCCTGTTTTCTGCTACGCGCTCATCTGAAAGCCATCGGTCGAAGATGGCTTGGCTGTCCGAACGTTTCAGCCTCCTGAGATTCAGTCTTTCGGTCTCCATTAGCGGTGTTCCCAAATAGGTGATCATTTCAGCCGAAAACCTTTAAGAGATCTTCAAATTTTTTAATCTCCTTATCATATTCACTCACTTCCCCGAAGCCGTATTGAGCATAAACGAAAGGGATTCCTGCGAATCTGGCGGCTTTTCTGTCGCCTTCTGTGTCACCTACATATACCGGGCTGGAAAGATGATTTCTTTCTATGATCAATTTGATATTCTCACCCTTTGAAAGGCCGGTCCGGCCGGGATTTTCGAAATCAAGAAAATATTTTTCAAGCTTATGATATTTATAGAAAACCTCTATGTAGCCTTCCTGGCAGTTGCTGACAATGAAGAGCTTATATTTTTGCGAAAGTTCCTCCAGGACTTTTTCAGCATTTTCATAAAGTTCTCCACCATGGATTCCCAGGAAGTGTGCTTCAGCCTTCCTGCATTCCTCCACCAGCTGCTGCCGCTGTTCTTCTGTTAGATCAGGAAAAAGCCTGCGGCTTATTTCATCCATCTGCAGACCCATTGTTCCTTCAAAATCTTTCCGTGTCAATTTACCTTCCTTGCGGTCATCTTCTTTAATGACACTGTTCCAGGCAACCAGAACTGTATCAATTGAATCCCAGATGGTCCCATCTAAATCAAAAATAATGCTGTCCATGTATCTCGTCCTCTCTTTCTTTATGAAAATTCCTGATGCTATCCTCCATCATTCAATCTCCCAATAGCTTCAACAGCTTCATCCACATGTGAAACATCAATAATTTCTATTTTTCTGCTGCTTTCTTTTTGTATAGCTGCAGCTTCTTCCGCATTTTCACTCGGAATGATCAGGTATAAGAATCCAGATCTTTCAGCAATCCGGATTTTTTCCTTTATCAATCCTACATAAGATACTTCTCCATGCTCATTAATCGCCCCTGTAACTGCAACAGGCAGCCTGTTTTCAAGGAGTCCTTCTTTAACGAGCCCTGAAAGCGCCAGGCTGAGTCCGGCACTATTGCCGGCAATGTCTGGCTGCTGTATAAATCTCCTGAGCCAATCATCTTCTTTTCCCAGGTATTCTGCTGCGTTCTCTTCCATTTGCAGCAAAGGTTCTTTCTGCAGATGAAGCCATTTTAACAGCTGCCGGTTTTTGCTGTCATATCTAACTTTATGATCCACTTCAGCAACGGACAGTACGTCAACTCCCTGCGCTGCCAAAATCTTTTTGGCATCTTGTTCACTGTTCTGGTTTTTCAGCGTAAATTCAGCTACGCCTACCGAAAAAATACCCGATCCCTTTAAGGCCTCATTCGGTTCCTGGTAGGCATAAGCGACATGCGAAGGGGGAGAGCTCAGCGCTACCAGCAGCAGCGGCAGTTCATAGCAGAACAGGAGGAAGAGGAGAAAGGCTGAAACTGTGATTTGTATTCTGTTTTTACGTTTTTGGCGGAAAACAAACCATAAATTCAGCAGAATCACCAGCAGGAGAAACAGCATAAAGACAAAGGCATATTCATTGATGATTTCTAAAAGGTATAGAAGCAAAAATACTATATAGAAAAGGAATGTCATGATACCGGCAATGACACCAGTTTTATACATTATCCATCCAAGCCCCCATTGGTCTGGTTTTTATTATCTATCTTCATAGCCGGGAAACTTCTATATTAGCAGGCGGCGGGTTTTTGTTAACTTATATCCAAACATCATTCTCCGCTGTCTGCTCTGTTCTTTACTGCCCGGTATTTATAACGCCCTTCGGCTCTACAAGCATGATTTTGCATTCGTTCCCGGCAAAAGGCTTATGTTCAGTATTTTTAGGGATGACAAACAGCTCCCCTTCTCCCAGCTCCACTTTTCCATCACGGAACTCAATGGTCAGCCTGCCTTCCAGAACGATAAAAACTTCGTCCGTGTCATTATGCTTATGCCATACAAAGTCCCCTTGGACTTTAACAAGCTTAAATTGATAATCATTCATTTCAGCAATGACTTTAGGGGACCAATGATCCGCAAATTTTGAAAACTTCTCTTGAAAATTGATTGGTGAATATTTCATTGTACTCTCCCTTATTTTTAATTGCGTTTTGCAGCATCGATCATATGCAAAAGAATCCCATTTCTTATGCTTCTAGATGAAGAGCTGATAATCCTTCAAAACTCCTTGTTAATTGGCGGCAGAATCATAAAAGAAGCGGACATTGTCCGCTTCTTAATTAAAGGCTCTTTTCCCGTTGACTGTTGCTACTTTGCTATCGTTATTTAAGAGCAATTTCCCGCCCAGCCATAAAAAGCGGAACTTCCCGGATCTGAATGACGGAAGCAGTGACAGGCTGAAAAATAAGCGCAGGAATTCCCCCTAATTTCGAAAAAACACTAAAATCAGCTCAAATAGACGGAGAAATTCCGTCTATCAACTCAAAAAACAGGAAAATGGGCAACTTCGCTACTCTTAACCGGAAATTCTCCGCTTATTTGTACCCACCCCTGCTATTTTCAGGAGCCTAACCGCAGAATCTCCGCTTATTTTAAGGCTTGCTGGTCACCCGAATAAGGATTAAGCTCCTCTTTATCCAACACCATAAAATGGAAATTATTCTTGTTATAATTAAAAGCAGCAATCTTTACGAAAAGAGCCTAATTAATTATATAGCCGTTTCAGCTGCCGCCTTTTCCAATTCTTCTTCGGTCCGGCTGTATTTAGGCAGGACAGCTGTGTAAAACAGGCCGACCAGTATCAGGCATCCTCCTACAAGCCAATAAAGCATTTCTACTTTCAGGATCGCCGGGAAGCTGTAGGCGATGAAACCGAGGGTGACTGACTGTGAAAGCATCATCAGCGGGCTGATCCATCCCTGGACCCTTCCCATCATTTTTGGGTCGATGATGCTGGGCATCCATCCGCCGATTGCGATATTTACAAGAGGCAGGCCGAGGGATGTCAGGAAAATCAATACCATAAACAGGATAATAGATTCTGCAAAGGAAGCGGCAATCACAAAGGCCCCTGTGATGGTGATTCCGGCAATGATCATCTGATAAAGCTTTATTTTCTGGGAAAGCAAGGTGGCGATGAAGCTGCCGAGCAGAATGCCTGCTCCGAAAACCATCCCGATGACAACCGATAATTCCTCATATGTTTCTGGCGCAAGCCTGTATTTCAGCATAAAAACCGGCATAACGCTGAAGCCGCCGTTCACAACACCGAAAACGATGAAACCGGCTAGCAGGGCCGACAGCAGCTTATTGTTCAAAATATACTGCATCCCCACTTTGAAATCCCTGAATACAAGCTTAAGGTTGAGGTCCTTCAATGTGTGCTTTCCATTAGGAAGGCGGACCTCTTCTGCAATGCGGCATGATCTGATCAAAAGGGCACTGAGCCCGAATGTGACAGCATCTACCAGGATGGCGCCGTAAACGCCCACTGTCCAGTAGGCCAAAATGCCAAGGCCGTTCCCGAACAGCATGAAAAGACTCATAATCAGCTGGTTCAAGCCGGCTGCAGCCGTATAGTCATCTTCTTTCAATATCCCCTGGACCATCGCATGCTCGGCAGGGAAAAAGAACTTCTGCACAGCGCTCCTGAGGAACAGTACAAAGAAAATCAAAGGCATCCAGCCTATCAGGATTGTCCCGATCAATGCCACTGACAGTGCAGCAGTGATCCAGTCACAATAATAGGCAATCTTCTGCCGGTCCATCCTGTCTGCAAAAACCCCGACAAGGAAAAATACCGCGAGCGTCGGGAGGCTGTACATTAGCTCTGTAATCGAGGCATATACCGGCTGGTCTGAAAAACGATCCAGCAAGTAGAACATGAAAGCAGTCAAGCCTATTGTGCTTCCCATTTGTGAGGTAAAGTTGGCAAAAAATAATCTGGCATAATTCTTATTCTGGAAGATTTCTTTGAATTTTTTCATTTAAGCTCCCTCGATTCCGGTTAATTGCTTTAATCATAATGCGTTTTCAGGAAAGGGATAAGCGCCTTCTGATGGTTTCTTGCTCCTCCTCGAGGCGGAGGAGCCCTAAGCCAAATAAAAACGCCGTTCCTTCAAGGAACGGCGCATGAGTGTTCTAGCACTATTATTTTTTCATCTGCTCATACTGGCGGGCAGCTTCTTTTGCAATAAGATTGTCTCCCTCCAGGCCGCTGACTTCCTTGAGCACATATAATGGCCCGTGCTCTTTCAGCATCTCCTGGATTTTAACGGCTTCCTCATCTCCCTGGAAGTCGAAATGCAGTGCCGCAGCAATGGCCTTGGCAAGATTTTCGAACGGCAAACCTGCCTTCATTGCCTGTTCTGCAGGACGGACAAGCCTGTCATTCGGCCCGAGCTTCCTTATCGGTGAACGTCCTACCCTTGTTACACCGTCGTTCAGGAAACCGTTCTGGAAACGGCCGATAATTTTCTTGATATACTGTGCATGCTCTTCAGCATCAAGCCCATATTCCTTTACAAGATAGGCGCCAGTTTCCTTCAGCGTCGCTTCAGCCTGTTTGTAGACAGCTTCATCCTTCAGGGCTTCATCAATGGTTTCCTTGCCTGCAAGGTACCCTAGATAGGCGATGACAGCATGGCCCGTATTGACGGTAAATAATTTTCTTTCAATAAAAGGAGCAAGATCAGGAACGATTTTCATTCCTTCTACAGCAGGTATATCTGTTGGTGCTTCGACAACCCACTCATAGTAAGGCTCAACCAGCACATCAAGGGACCCTTGGTTATTCTGGATCGGAACAATCCGGTCTACAGCTGAATTAAAGAAGAATACCCGGCCTTCCAGCTTTCCTGCCGTTTCCTCATCAAGGTTTTCAAGAATATAGCCTTTCAAGAGGTCGGTAGCTGAAATCTGGTTTTCACAGGCAATGATATACAGCTTGTCATCAGTTTTTTTAACTCTTTCAGCAATGCCCTTGGCAATGAGCGGGGCAATGCGCGGCAGGATATTCGGACCGATCGCTGTTGTAAGATACTCAGCCTCACCGATGGCTTCAATGACCTGGCTTTCCTGTGTCATATTATTAAGTCCTGAAACAGAGCTGATCTTCTCTGATGAACCGTTCTCGGCAGCCAGATTGACTTTATATTCGCCTTGTTCATTCAATAGATTGATGATTTCTTCTGCAATATCAACAAAAGTTACATGATACCCTGATTTAGAGAACAGCGCGCCAATAAAGCCGCGGCCGATATTCCCTGCACCAAAATGTACTGCTTTTTTCATAGTTATCATCCCTTTATCAATTGGTTTTGGATATAGTCGAGAAAAATTTCTTCCAGTCTCTTCTTTATAGCTTCCTCACTGCCTGAAGAAAATATCAGCATCGCTTCATCATTTTCAATCAGGCTGGTGCTGATCAGGCTGACGATTTCCTGCTGTCTTGGGCTTAAGCTTTCAGGCGCAAGCATAAGGAGCAGATTATCCGCCTCCATCATCCTGCCATCCATCCCTTTCAGCTGGACTGCGCGGCCGAGCCGTGACACTTGGAAAATCAGCTCTTTTACTGCTTCATGGCGGCAATGGAAAAGAGCCAGCCCTGTTTTCGGTATGCCCAGTCCGCCCAATTTCTCCCGTTCCCTTAAACGGGTGATGACCTTACTGCTTTCGGAAAGGCTTCCCTGTTCTTTTGCACTATGTACCATTTGGGAAACCACTTCCTCATGGTCAGCTGCTTCAGGAAAAAAGTAAAACCTGAAATTGCGGAGGATTTCTTTGATACTGTTTTGAACATCACCAAGGTCAGACAGCATTTGCCCTAGACCGATGCTCCGTTCTTTTTGCTTGGGATAACTGCTTTCGGGCGAAAAGGTGCGGCTGGCTGCCAGCTCACCTATGTGTTTTTGCAGAAAGCCCTTTGCTGCCAGTATATCCTCCTCTTCCAGAAGCGGATTGACGAGGATGTACTCCAAATCTGTGTAAGGCAATCTGACCGTTGAAAAAATGATATCGTAGCTGTTCAGATCTGTTTGCTGTATTTCCTTGATAGAGGAAATTTCGACGGACCGGATTTCCGGCAATTCTTTTTTGATCCTGCTGGCCAGCATTTTGGAGGTTCCAATCCCTGTCGGGCAGATGATGAGTGCATGGACTGAAAGCTGTTCTTCCCTGAGCAGCAGGACAGATCCGAAGTGGAGGGCAATGAATGCTGCCTCATCATCGGGAAAAGATATATCACGGAACTCCTGTTCAAGGCTGTTTTTAACGGCGAGAAAAAGGGCTGGATATTTCTTCTTGATGTCTTCTGTCAGTGGATTATGCATCCCCATATTCTGCCTGATCCTGAATATTGATGTTTCCATATGGGCGAGCAGGCCCTGAAATAGGGAGAAGTCTCCTGTTAAATCTGCATTCAGCTGGGCAGATACATGCTGGATGATATTTTTGACAGACTGCCCGATCATCACACTGTCATAGTGGACGGAATCAGGTGCCTGCAATTTGGATCCTTTCAGTACGATAGCAAGAAAACGGATATCCTGTTCAGCAAGGCAGACGGAAAATTCATCCGCGAGCTCATTGCCCAGGCTGGCAATCAGATTTGCCTCTTCCTTGATGTCCGGAGGTTCGATGAGGTCGTCCTCAATGCAAAAGCCGCCTTCTGTTCTTTGTAGCGAGATGCATAAATGGACCAGGATGCCGATATAGTCGCTGTCAGCCAATCTTGACTGCCCCTTATTGATTCTTCTGCCGGCAAGGCGGTCGGCTGCGTAAAGGAACTTTGACCGGAAATAGTAGAGCACCCTGGGCTTGTTCCAGCTTCCTGCATCAAGGAGGAACAGGCTTTCTATGAGCTCTTCATTAAAATAGATTAAATAATAGTCGGCCAGCGCCTTCCTTATATCAGATTCTTTGCCGGACAGCTCTACCCCTACCCCTCTTTTCCTTCTGACAGAGAGCCGGTAGCTTTCAAGCCAGCCAGCCAATTCATCGAGGTATGCAGTATAGGTCGTCACACTGATGCCGACTTCCTTTGCTGCCGGCTGAAGTTTAAAGGGTTCCCCCTTAAGGAGCTCCAACAGAATCAGCAGCTTCCTTTCCTGTGGAGTCTGGTCTGTCGGAATGGTTTCCGCCATTGTCTGAACAAGCCGGAAAACATCCTCATTCCGCCCGGAAATCACGAGGCCTTCATCGGGCGTCCGCCCAAGCTCAAGCCCGAATTGCCGAAGAACCTTTACAACAGATGCAAGGTCGCGGTGGACAGTCCTGGCACTCACGTTTAAGTAAGAAGCAAGGGTCAGGGCCGTATGCTTGCCGGCCGTCTTTATGATCAGTTCTATGATGCTTTTCTCCCTTGAGGTAATAAACATCTTTATCAGCCCTATCTGCAGACAGATTCTTTTCCGCCAAAAAACAAAAGCGCAAAAAGGCACAAGCTGTGCCTTTCTGCATGTCTTACCGGTCCTTACCCGTTAAGGATACCCATTAACTCTTTGGCTGTTTTCGCCTGGACCATTTTTTCGATGTTTTCCATCTCTGAGCAAGTGACAGCAATGGATGACAGGATTTCAAGATGGGTGCCATCTTTTCCGGCAATGCCGAAGATCAAACGGACCTTCTCGCCGTTAAAGTCTACCCCTTCCGGAACCTGGATGACCGTAAAGCCGGATTTGATGACTTCCTGCTTAGCTGCTTCAGTGCCGTGAGGGATGGCAACATCATTGCCCATATAAGTTGAAGTCATTTCATCACGTTCAATCATGGCTTCAATATAATTTTCACGGACATATCCGCCATCGACAAGCGCTCTTCCGGCAAAACGGATGGCTTCATCTTTATGATTGAATTTCTGGTTCAGGAATACGTATTTTTCCAGCAGCAGATCATTGTTTTCCTGTACTTCCGCTGCAGGCGATTCCTTGCGTTCTTCTGCAGGCGATTCCCCCATCGCTTCAGCTTCCGCATCTTCAGCGATGTCAATCAGTTCTTCTTCTGCAGTTCCTTTCAGCTTGCTGATCAGATTATCGTATTCAGGGCTTGAAAGGAAATTATCCACTGACACATGATAGGCTTCAGGGATTTTATTTTTTGCCCTTGGCGTCAGTTCTTCCTGTGTAATGACTACCTGTGCGTCAGCAGGAATATTGCTGATTGCCGTATTGGTTACATTCACATCATTAAGGCCGGCAGCCCTCACTTTTTTGCGGAGAAGTGAAGCCCCCATGGCGCTTGAGCCCATTCCGGCATCACAGGCAAAGACAATTTTGCTCACATTTTCAGGAAGCTTGCCTTCTGTTGCTGTGAATGCAGAAGCAACTGAGCTTTTCTTCCCTTTCATTTCCTGCATCTTTTGTGCTGCGGCTTCAATATTTTCATCTGACTGCTTGCCTGTTTTTAAAATAAAGGCAGAAGCAATGAACGAAACAGCACCGGCTACAAGGACAGCAGCAAAGTTGGCAATATAGGCACTCGCATGGTGAGGCGTTACTGCCGTGATGGCGAGAATGCTTCCCGGTGATGCCGGTGCGAATAGACCGCCGCCAAGCAGGACAAGTGTGAACACACCGCTCATTCCGCCAAGGATGACCGCGATGAATAATAGCGGACGCATCAGGATGTAAGGGAAGTAAATTTCATGGATTCCCCCAAAGAAATGGATAAGTGCAGCTCCGGGTGCAGATTGCTTTGCGTTTCCTTTTCCGAAGAAGATGTACGCAAGAAGCACACCGATACCAGGTCCAGGGTTTGCTTCCAGCAGCAGCAGGATGGACTGGCCTGTCTGTTTGATCTGTTCCGTCCCAATCGGAGTCAGGACCCCGTGGTTGATTGCATTGTTAAGGAATAGAATTTTTGCAGGTTCAATCAGGATGCTTGTTAATGGCAGCAGGTTTGTTTCTACAAGCCATTCCACCCCGCTGACCAGCCAGCCTGTGAATACATCGACTGCAGGTCCGATACCCGCAAATGCCAATATCGCGAGTACACCGCCAATGATTCCGGCAGAGAAGTTATTGACAAGCATTTCAAAGCCTGCCTTGACCTTACCTTCAATGGCGCGGTCAAAAAGCTTGATTGCATAACCGGCGATCGGGCCGACAATCATGGCTCCGAGGAACATCGGAATATCAGAGCCGACGATGACACCCATAGTAGCTATGGCACCGACTACAGCTCCGCGCTGGTCATGGATCAATTTTCCGCCTGTATAACCAATCAGCAGCGGAAGAAGATAAGTAATCATTGGGTCAACCATTTTGGCAAGGCTTTCATTTGGCCAGAACCCGGATGGTATGAATAGTGCAGTTATCAGGCCCCAGGCGATAAACGCACCGATATTCGGCATGACCATGGAGCTCAGGAAGTTACCGAATTTTTGTACAGCTATTTTTATATTAGGCTGAGCCATTTGCACTCTTCCCTTCTATTTATAGTATTTACTTATCTATGGTAAATGACAGGGAGGCAGGGTTCAACGAAGAAGAAAACTAACTTTGTCGCACACCATTGTGACAAACCTATTGTTTCTCAAAAAAGGCCAGTTATTCTTACAGCTTGCAGCAGAAAAAGCAGACTGAATGAAAATCTTCAGTCTGCTCTTTACAGGTTTATTCAAAAGTTCCTTTGACAATAGCCTGTCCGCCTTCTACTATGGTCCTGCCAAGGGCTATGACGGTATCAATCTGATAATCGTCCGGATCCAGCATGACCAGGTCTGCATCCCTGCCTGCTTCAATCGCCCCTTTATGAGGCAGCTTCAAAATGTCTGCCGGATTTTTGGTTATGACCCTGATTGCCTGGTCAAGCGGGATATCTTCAAGAAGGATGCTGTCACGGACTTCACTATATAAAGAGGATATCTTTCCGACCTTCATGCCGATCAGTTCTCCTGCCTGGTTAAAATCCGGCAGGCTGCCCTGGGCGTCAGAGGTAAAAGTAATCTGTGATATTCCGACCCCTGCGGCAAGCATCCTTTTCAATCCCCTGCTGCATTTAACCTCCCCTTCCTCCTGGAACTTAGGAATGGAGCTGGTTGTAAAATCAACATAGCCCCCCCTTTTGGCATATCGGATGCCCTCTTCAAAGAGGTGGGGATTGCGGTTGATATGTGTCGGGTAAAATTGGCGGAGCGGAATATCAGTCTGTTCCACCACATCTTCAATCAGCT
The DNA here is from genome assembly GCF_040492155.1 of Cytobacillus sp. T106. Taxonomy (NCBI): domain Bacteria; kingdom Bacillati; phylum Bacillota; class Bacilli; order Caryophanales; family Bacillaceae; genus Cytobacillus; species Cytobacillus sp. T106. The sequence continues at coordinate 112,056 of NZ_JBEUMK010000005.1, forward strand.
TCAAATGATCATAGCTGTCGCCAACATGGATGTTGACGATCCCGGCTTTGCCTGAAAGCATTCCCCCGATCCGGGCTGCAGATGCTATTTTGGCGAGCTCCTCTACGGTAGGCTGGGAAGAACGGTGATCGCTGATGGCAATTTCTCCTGCCCCGATTATTTTATCAATCAGGATGATATCATCTTCAATTTTCCCAGTGAGTGTCTTTACCGGCACCTGATAGGATCCTGTCTGGGCATAGCAGGTGATTCCTTCTTCCTCCAGCGCCCTTGCTTTGGCAATCAGGCTGGGCATCGTCCTGGTGGTACCATCTGTTCCGATTACGCCCACAATGGTGGTAATGCCTGCCATAGTAGCATCGGTCAGCTGCAGCTCAGGAGTCCTTGTCCGGTAGCCGCCCTCGCCGCCACCACCTATGATATGGACGTGGGCATCAATGAAGCCGGGTACTACCAGCTTTCCCTCTGCCTCTATTATCCTGATATCTGCAAAGCCTTCAGGCAGATCGATATGATCCTTTATATAGCCAATCTTATTCCCTGTAAGCAGTATATCTTTCTTTCCTATATGATCAGGTGCATATACATTCCCGTTTCTGATGAGAGTCAGCAACCTCTTGTCCCCCTCCATGATAAATGCCTCATTATTCAGAATGATTATGCATTTATCTTAAACCTGACTTCACCAGCCGGCAAATCTTATGCCTTATCCAGCAGCTTCTACTGGAAAAATAGAGAAGCCCTGTCATCATTTTGACATGTTTAGACTTCGGGAGCCGGGGTAAATCTCAAGTAACAATAAACGATAAAAAAACAAACAAAAACTATAAATATACTATAAAGGAGAACTGAACCATTATGAAAGAAATCATCTCTACAAACATTAACCTGGATAGACATTTTACAATGAAAGATATGCTTGAAATCTATCAGGCCGCTAAGCAATATAAAGGCAACACAATCATCTATTGCAATCAGAAGTCTGTTGATGCTTCCAATATGCCAAAGCTGGTTTCCTTCCTGCTGACCCAAAAGGCGAATACATCCATTAAAGTGATTGTCGAAGGGGTGCAGGCAAGGAAGCATCTCGCTAAAATCAAGGAAACTTGCGCAAACCGTGTATCTGCATTCAAAAAGGCTGACCAGCCATTAATGACGGAAACCGTTTAATTCCCAGAAAGGCAGTGAACCTATAATGATCCGGACGATTCTTATGATAATCGGCGCCATCGTTGTGATTGGCGCACTTGTAAGCTGGCTGTTCTAACGACAGCAAAAAAAAGAGCCGACCGGCTCTTTTTTATTTTAATCTTCATGCTTTTTCTCTTTCTCTTTCTCTTTCTCTTTCTCTTTCTCTTTTTCCTTATCCCTGCCCTTTAAGCGGTCTTCCCATTTCCCTTTTTCTTCACGCAGCTTTTCCTGCCACTTCTCGGCTTCCTTCCTTAAATTCTCCTCCCATTCTCTGGCCCTCTTCCATCTTTCTTCTTTCTCTTTTTGTTCAATATAATAAGAGATATGCGGAACATTGAAGGATTCAGCATCCTGCCCTTCAAGAGCAGCCGCCATCAGCTCCCGGAAGATCGGGGCCGCGCCTTCACTGCTTGTCGTTGTTAAATAGTGGTTTTCATCTGTATGGTCATAACCGACCCATACAGCACCGGCAAGCTGAGGTGTATAGCCGGTGAACCATTGGTCCTTTACGCCATCTATCCCCTCTATCGGCACCTGGGTCGAGCCTGTCTTCCCGGCCGTCTCCCTTCCAGGAATGCCTGCTGCCTTCCCGGTTCCCTGCTCCACTACCCCCAGAAGCATGGTTGTCATTTGTTCTGCTGCTTCTTTAGAAACTGCCTGCACAGACTTTTCTTCCCGTTCGGCTATTACATTTCCTTGGGCATCTTCGATCTTTATGATTGCATGGGCCTCTTCCCTTACACCGTCATTGGCAAATGCCGCATAAGCACCGGCCATCTCCAGCGGAGACACACCTGATGACAATCCCCCAAGAGCAATCCCAAGATCTCTGTCGCTCTCCTCCAGAGGGATTCCAAACCGCTTGGATGCTTCAATCCCCGCTTCAATGCCGATTTCATTAAGTATCCATACCGCCGGAAGATTAAGCGAATCTTTGACGGCCTCGTACATTGGCACCTGCCCGCGGTACTGTCCATTATAATTGCCTGGTTCATAGCCGCCGAAGCTCATTTTCTCATCTTTTACCTGGTCTGTTGCCTTCCATCCCTCTTCCAGAGCCGGCGCATAAGCAGCCAAAGGCTTCATAGCTGAGCCGGGCTGGCGCTTCAGCTGGGTGGCCCGGTTGAAGCCCCTGAAGACATGCTCGCCGCGTCCGCCGACCAAAGCACGGACACCGCCTGATTCAGGATCCACCAGCACAGCTCCGCTCTGGACGATCTGATCTTCTTTTCCTTGCGGGAAAAGATCATCTCTTTGGTAGATTTCTTCTGCGGCTGCCTGCATTTCCGGATCAAGTTCAGTATAGATCCTGTATCCCTCTGTCAATAATTCATCCTGTGTCAGTCCATATAATTCGATTGCTTCATCCAGAACATGATCAACATAATAAGGGAACTTTCCTTTCAGTGGATCGCCGCCCCTGTCATTGAGAGCAAGCGGCTCTGCTTTGGCTTGTTCAAATTCACTGGCAGAAATATAGTTCTGCTCCTTCATTTGAAGCAGGACCGTATCCCGCCGTTCTACCGCCTCTTCAGGATGGCCGATTGGATTCAGGGCAGAGGGGGCCTTGATGATTCCCGCCAGAATGGCCGACTCGCTTATGGTCAGATCTTCGGCATCTTTGCCAAAGTATTTAAGGGCAGCATTTTTGACCCCCCATGCCCCTTCCCCGAAATAAATCTGATTCAAGTACATCTGAAGGATTTCTTCCTTTGAATATTTCTTATCTATTTCCCTTGCCAGGAAAAACTCTTCCATCTTCCGCTTGTATGTTTTTTCATGGGTGAGCAGCGCATTCTTCGTCAGCTGCTGTGTAATGGTGCTCCCGCCTTCGACCACACCGCCAGCTTTGATATTAGTGAACAGCGCTCTCATAATGCCTTTGTAGTCAATGCCGCTATGTTCATAAAATCTTTTATCTTCTATTGCGACCACGGCATTTTTCAGGCTGTCAGGGATCTGGTCGGCACGGAGGCCTTCATTTTTGCTTGCTGAAATTTTGCTTGCCTGTTCCCCGCTGTAATCGTAAATGACCGTGGGCTGTGACATCCCGTCCTCCAGATTGCTGATATCCGCGTCCTTGCCTTGAAAGTAAAAGAAACTAAGGAAGCCGAGGATCGATGTAGAAGAAAATAAAAGGACGATTTGTAAAATCCGTTTTATTCTATAAATTCGATTTTGTTTATTTCTGCCTTCTCTTGTATTGCTCATTTAATCACAACCTTTATTGAAACTGTCTTGGTGACTTCTTATCATACTGTAAACAATTTTCTTAAAGACTTTTACTCAAAAATGATGGGATATAAACCATAATTATCCTTATTAGCAGTTTGGGCACTTTTATATAATCCGAAAGTGTTCCCCCTTTTATAGGGGTACAAAATTTTGATGCCGCTCAAACAGGCAGGATTCTTTTATCGGAAATATGGGTAAATAGAAAATATTCACAACTCTCCTATTAAGAAAGGATGATGACAATGAACCAATTCAATCGGATTGTAGTCGGCTATGATGATACCGAAGGCAGCAATAAGGCACTGCAGCTTGCCGTTCAGATGGCAAAAGGAAACCCGGAGGCACATGTACTGGTTGCAAATGTCTATGACGAAAAGGTAGAAAACGTAATGACTGATAATGAAAAGAGAGTGGAGCCGGTAAGAACAAACGGATATATGCTGGAAGGGATCCAGATTCCGCCTATGTCGATCAGGCATGATGATCCCAACCCGCCAACACACGCCATTATCTCAAACAGCGTGGATGACGCATTCTATAAAGCCAAACAGGAGCTTGAACCCCATAATATCCAGGCAAAATATGATTCTCTTGACGGCAGCCCTGCAGAAAGCATCTGTGATTACGCTTCGGCAGAAGGAGCCGATCTGATCATTGTCGGAAACTCCGGCAAAGGCGGGCTGAAGCGGATGTTCCTGGGAAGCGTCAGCAGCAACATCGCCAAACAGGCTCCGTGCCCTGTGCTGATTGCGAAATAATCATTTCCGGCTCATACAAAAAACGCTAAGATACCCAGTATCTTAGCGTTTCTTTCTCTCTCCATTCACAGGCACAGTCAGGGTTACTTGTCCGCATCTGCCCCTCTTGCAATCTCGAAAAAACGCTCTTTTGATTCTTCTTCATCAAAACTGCTGTAGACTCTGTACAGGTCTTCATCTATAATCCGGAAATGCTGGCTGATGATATTCTGCTGAAGCATAAATCTGCCTCTTTTTTCGACCTCTCTCCACCATATTTTGCCTCCAAGGGTTTTTTCTTTACGATAATCAATACCTTCCCTTGCAATGGTTTCAAGCACTTCAAGCGGTTCGTTTCCAAATAGAAATTGCACGGTTTCGGTTTCACGGAACAGGGCACAGACAGCCACTACTGTGGACCAGCCCGCATAAGCTCTGCCCTTTTCAATCTGAACAAGTGTTTTTTTGGAGATCCCGATAATTTCCGCCATCTTATCCTGGGTATAGCCTGCCTCTGTACGAATAAGGCGGAGCTTTTCTGAAACCTTCATGATAATCTCTTCTCGTGTCAATATTCGCGCCACCCTTTTCAAGTGTAATATTACACCAATTCTAACACATTATAAAAGCAGGTATAACTTTTATATTTATGAATTTGATAAATGCCTGTACTTTTTTATGCCCTTCACCATTCAGATTAAACTGAGGCTTTTTTAATAGGACACACCAGCCATCCAGTATTTTACATAAACTATCATAATTTTACACTTTGTCATCCAATCCCCGATCTTTCGATAAATTTCTGTAAATTCCCAAGAAAATTCCGGAGGATTTATCCCATTATAGGCGAATGTTATTACAGCAAGGTTAATAGTCAAAAAGATAGGCGGAGGGTAAAATGTTATCACTATCAAATCAAAAGCTGCTTGACTTTCTTGAAAGAGAGAAGCATATTCTTCTGGAGCAATGGAATAAAGAGATTGTCTTAACAGAGACAGATCCTTTCAAAGATTATATAAGAGAAAACGGTGAAGCCATGTTCAGCCTGATCTTGACCAGTTTGTCCAAGTCAGAACAGGATCTGGATGTCTATCTTCAGCAGCTCGCCATCAAAATTGCCTCTCAGCGTGTAAAGGCCAATATCAACATCGGCGAATTTGTCTACAATGTAAATATGGGCCGTTCCATCATCTATAAAAATCTCAACCGGGTTGACGTCCACTGGGATGATCTGCAGAAATGGATTGACAGGATCAATGTATGTTTTGACAAATTTCTTTATTATGCTGTCAGCCATTATACAGATGCCAAGAATAAGATCATTGATGAAAAAACGGAATTCATCAATTCAACCCATAAAGACCGCCTTACTCTTCTGGGACAAATGACATCCAGCTTTATACATGAATTCAGGAATCCGCTGACTTCCATCCAGGGTTTTGTTCAATTGCTTAAAGCTGAAAACCCTCCCATGAATTATTTAGATATCATTTCAAATGAGCTTGAACAGCTCAATTTCCGTATCTCGCAATTCCTGCTATTATCCAAGAAGGAGCTTATCGGAAAGGAAAAAACTACCTTCAACCTGAACAGTTTGGTTGAAGAGGTACTGATTTTCCTGTATCCAAGCATATTGGATGCCAAAGTCCGTATTATAAAGGAAGTCGATGAGAGCACCCATCTTTGCGGCTATGAAGATGAAATCCGCCAGGTGCTTATCAATATCATCTTTAATGCCATCGATGTCTTGAACCCCTATAGGGAAGATCCGCTCATTGAAATTATCTCATTCATGACTTCAGACTCTTATGTACGGCTCGAAATCAGAAATAATGGCCCGCAAATACCTGAGCATCTGCTAAGTTCCATTTTTGAACCTTTTGTTACGACCAAAAAACTGGGAACCGGGCTGGGACTTTTTGTCTGCCGGGAAATCATTGAAAAGCATAAAGGCTTCCTTTCCTGTGAATCAGACTATGATCAAACCATTTTCAGCATGACTCTGCCTCTGCATACCGGCGAAAGAGCAGCAGATTCCGGCTGCGAATAAATGAAAGAAAATTTACGCTGCTCCGCTTTCCTGTGTATGATTGGATTGTCAGGCAATGCTACCGGATAATTCAAACTTTAGAAAAAAAGGGGGGCGAAGATTTGTTTACACTAGAAGTTGATAATGAAATCCGGCTTCAGCTGTTTCAGCTGCATCATGCCGACGAGCTTTATGGTTTGGTGGACGGCAGCAGGAACCATCTAAGGGAATGGCTTCCCTGGGTAGACAGCATGACCTCTCCCATGCAATATCACAGCATCATCCCTTTGTGGCTGAAGCAATTTGCCGAAAACAATGGCTTCAACACTGGTATAAGGTATAAGGGGATACTGGCAGGAGCCGCCGGCATCCACCAAATTGACTGGGCAAGCAGGCAAATGAGCATAGGCTATTATCTGGCCGAAGGATTTCAGGGGAAAGGAATCATGACAAGGACAGTCCAGGCAATGATCAATTATGCTTTTAATGACCTGCGTTTGAACCGGATTGAGATCAGATGCGGGATCAGGAACCATAAGAGCAGGGCTGTCCCTGAGCGGCTGGGGTTCACACAGGAGGGAATCATCAGGCAAGGAGAGTTCCTTAATGGGCATTACCACGATCTGGTGGTTTACGGGCTTCTAGCGGAAGAATGGAAATATTAATCGGCAAAACAAAAAGCCAGCAATGCTGGCTTTTTCCATTATCAAATAATCCTCCGGCCTATCTGGGACAGCGCAAAATAGATGCCGTGCTGAAGGGTCTGGAAGCAATCATATTTCGAAAGCTTGATGCCGGACTGAGTGATGGCCACTCCCAGTTCAGCTGATATGCCGACAAGGATGGTATCTGTGCCGATGAGTGATGCGGCAGATCCAAGCTTATGAATGAAATCACCTGTAAAATTGCTGATATCATTATCAAGTCCGGTCAGATCGAGGACAAGATATTTAGCCTGGTATTTAGGCAAGTTGTTCAAGGTCTTTGTCAGCAGATCTTCTGAACGGCTCTCATCATATTTTCCGATCAGCGGTACAACCACAATGCCTTCCAAAACCGGAATGATTGGGGAAGACAGCTGCCTGACCAGGTCATGCAGCTCCATCGTCTGTTCTGCGACAAGTTCCTCAAGACTCCGTATTTGCTCGGACTCTTTCCTTCTGGAAAGCTCATGGATGTTGTGGGACACCGTTACATCAGAAGGAAAATACTTGACTTCGGTATAGTCATGGCCTTCTATCTGGCTGGCTGCTACTTCATACCAGATATTCTCCCCAAACAGCCCGGTAAAAATCCCGGCATAATGGGCAGGCAGGAAGGTTCCGCCCGTTTTTTTATTTTGGGCAAGATTGATTTTATGTTCCCACGTATCCTGCAATTGCACCGTAACTGTTTTTGCCTCTTCATCAAGCTCTGTTACAACGGTTTTTCCCCAGCCAGCAGACGCGTAGGTGTTGGGAATCAGCTTTGTTGCATCTTCAACAGATACAGTTTTAAGTTTTTCGAAATACTCTCCGACCACCTGTCCCATCCGGTAGCCTGTTGTCTCCAGCACCACGCTGGCTGCTTCTTCACCGGAAATTTCCTCAATGGTGTCAAAGAAAGTCTTCATCGCTGAATTGATCCAAAATAATACGGCGTCTTCCCCTTCAAAGATGAACTGGCCATTATTGAAATCCCACTGGAAATCGAGGCCATGTACATTAATAGAAGGTTTGCTGTCCGGCAGTTCATTTAACTTCATTGCTCTACCCCTTATCTTTAATACATATCAAGAATAGTCAGAGATTATTTCTTACTATCCTGGTTTCTGCCATTTCCTATACTATAAATTTATACTTTAAATGGGACGATGTCTAATTTTCTGCAGGGAATAGCAGTTTAACCTTTGCTGCAGGCGGGAAATAAAAGAGAAATCCATAGAAAAGGTGCATGAAAATAATGAATGATAAAAATCTCCGGATGATACAGGAAGAATTACCCGGCTTTGCCGATGTGCTTAAGCATGCCTTTGATAAAGGCCAAAGCGAGGCTGAGCTGACAGTGAACGACCTGCTGGCAGACTTGAGGATCCAGCTGCAGCCGGTCATTCAGCGCCAGCAAAAATAGATCATGGAGGACAGGCTGCCGGAAACATCCGCAGCCTGTTTTTTCATTGGAAATTTCAAGCTCTTCCACATGGTTTATCCCTCTGCAAAAGGCTTTGCCATAAAGCCGGGATTTTATTAGGAATATACTCACTTTGATACAAGACAAGCGGCTTCCCAGGATGTCCTTCTTTTTAAGAACTGCCGCTGAATGGGCCCGAATCAGCACAGAAGACCAACGAGCCTTTGGAACAAAAAAACCGGAGAATTTACGGTGTAATTTTTTGTATTTTCCGATAAATTGATTCATAATTGTTCATAAGCTGTATATATTCTCATAAAATAAGAGTAATCACTCCATTTCAACCGCAACGTTTGACTGTACGGTTTAAGTTACCGTATAATTATGGTTAATTTTATGAAAATATACATCTTGTTTTTTGAACAGCCAAACCATCATAATGAAGAATTTAAATCTGATACCGAGGTGATAAGATGGGGCATTCTATCGCATTGGTGAACTAGCAGCGATTGCAAATGTATCAAAAAGAACGATTGACTATTATACTGCATTGGGCCTGATAAAGGCTGAAAGATCGAAATCGAATTACAGGCTTTATTCTGAAGATGTGCTCCTTGACCTTACATTCATTGAAGAATGCAAAAAACTGCACATCCCGCTTGAAGAGATTAAGAGAAAGCTGGAATTGAAGAAAGATGGGAAAGCGGCATCAGGGACCGTCGAGAAGCAGATTCTTGATGTTACACAGCAGATAAGGCACCTTCATACAGAGATTTCCTCCCTCCTTCCGCTCATTCAAAAGCTGGACGGGGAAGAAAAAAACAACATCTCCAAAAAGCTGAGTACGGAAGGGTTGGCTTTGATCCAGTCTCTTAAAACCTTAACAAGCTAAAATATTTTTGTATTATCAGGAGGTGACTCCTTACTCGTTCACGCGGGATAAGGAAACTTATTGGACATATTAAACTTGGTTATTATAGCCATTTTAATTGCTTTTACGGCATTTTTTGTCGCTTCGGAATTTGCGATCATCAGGGTGAGAAGCTCAAGGATTGACCAGCTTATAGAAGAAGGCAGCAGTTCTGCACTTGCTGCAAAGAAAGTGATTACAAACCTGGATGGCTATCTGTCCGCCTGCCAGCTTGGCATTACCGTGACCGCGCTGGGAATTGGGTGGCTCGGGGAACCAACAGTCGAGCATATTTTAAGGCCGGTGCTGACGAACCTCAGCATCCCGGAATCTGTATCACATATACTTTCTTTTTCTATTGCTTTTGGCTTCATCACGTTCCTCCACGTAGTGATCGGGGAACTTGCGCCAAAGACTCTCGCTATTCAAAAAGCTGAATGGATTACGCTTGCATTTTCCCGTCCGCTGATCGGTTTCTACAGAATCATGTACCCTTTCATCTGGGCGCTGAATGGCTCTGCACGCTTAATCACTGGCTTCTTTGGATTAAAGCCGGCTTCCGAGCATGACCTGGCACATTCTGAAGAGGAGCTGCGCATCATTTTATCCGAAAGCTATAAAAGTGGTGAAATCAACCAGTCTGAGTTTAAGTATGTAAACAAGATATTCGAGTTTGATAACAGGATTGCCAAGGAAATCATGGTCCCGCGGACGGAAATCGTTTCGCTTGCCAAGGATGATACGCTCGAAACCTTCCTGCAGCTCGTCCATGACGAAAAGTTCACAAGGTATCCGATTATCGATGGAGATAAAGACCATATTATCGGGATGGTCAACATAAAGGAAATCATCACTGACTTCATCAAAGACCGGGAAATAACCTCCAAGACGCTTGAAGCATATACACGGCCGATTATCCGGGTCATCGATACGATTCCGATTCATGACCTTCTGGTGAAAATGCAGAAAGACCGGATCCATATGGCCATACTGATGGATGAATACGGCGGGACTTCAGGCCTCGTGACCGTCGAAGATATAATAGAAGAAATCGTCGGCGACATCCGCGATGAATTTGACAATGATGAGGTCCCCATGGTCCGGAAAATGGATGAAGGGCATTTCATCTTTGATTCCAAAGTTCTTGTGAGTGAAGTGAACGATCTCCTTGGACTAGAAATTAATGATGAAGATGTGGACACAATGGGCGGATGGATCCTGACAGAGAACTATGAAGCGAAGCAGGGCGATACGATCCATTTTGACTCCTATGACTTCACCATCCTTGAAATGGAAGAACATCATATCAAGTATATCGAAGTAAAGAAACTCCAGGAACAGGCTGAGCCGGTCGAACAGCAGACTGAGCAGATTATGCTGGCTAAGTCGGAGGTCCTTTCCTAGAAAAAAAACCTTTCCCAATGCGGGAAAGGTTTTTTGTTTGGTTTATTGGGAAATTGTGAAAAAGGCTGGTCACGTGAGCACAGCTGGCTTTTCTTTTGCCTGGGTATGTATCCCACCGGTCTCTCGATCATGACCCAGGCTTTTTTTCGGCTGTTCATGTATCCCAGCTGGTCTTTCACATACATGACTGGGGTTTTTATGGCTGATCATGTATCCCAGCTGGACTCTCACATACATGACTGGGCTTTTTTTAAACTTGTCATGTACCCCAGACGGGCTCTCGCATACATGACTGGGCTTTTTTTCGACCACTCATGTATCCCAGACGGGCTCCCGCATACATAACTGGGCTTTTTTCCGGCTAATCATGTATCCCAGCTGGACTCTCGCATACACGACTGGGCTTTTTTTCGACCACTCATGTATCCCAGACGGGCTCCCGCATACATAACTGGGCTTTTTTCCGGCTGATCATGTATCCCAGCTGGTCTCTCGCATACATGACTGGGCTTTTTTCCGGCTGGTCATGTATCCCAGCTGGTCTCTCGCATACATGACTGGGCTTTTTTTCAACTTGTCATGTACCCCAGACGGGCTCCCGCATACATAACTGGGCTTTTTTCCGGCTGGTCATGTATCCCAGCTGGACTTTCGCATACATGACTGGGCTTTTTTTCGACCACTCATGTATCCCAGACGGGCTCTCGCACATGACTGGGCTTTTTTTCAACTTGTCATGTATCCCAGCTGGTCTCTCGGATGCATGACTTAGCTTCCCTTCGACTGTTCCTGTTCCCCAGCCGGACTCCCGGATGCAAGCCGCAGCAAAATATGCCCACTATCACCCTTCGCGGAGTCAACGTCACACCACTTCATTTCGGAAAACTGATCCTAAAGAGTGTCCCTTGATTTCTTTCGCTTTCTACCTCAATTTCCCCATTATGAAGCTGGACGAGCTGTTTGACGATGGAAAGGCCGATCCCGAATTCTCCGAAGGTGCTGCTTGTCCTTGACAGATCGGCTTTATAGAAGCGGTGCCAGATCGATTCAATTTCCCCTGGATCGATGCCGATCCCAGTGTCTTCTATCTCAATGACAGTTTCTTCATTCCCTTTCCGCCCTCTCAGCCATACAGTTCCCCCATCGGTGAATTGGATGCTGTTCTTGACAATGTTGATGATGATTTGGATGATGCGATCATAATCTGCTTTTACATATAGCTCCTCATCTGCATCAAGCACGATTTCAATCCCTTTTTCTTCAGCCTGGATATCAAGCTGCTCCTTGACTACTTCAAACAGATCCAGTACCTGGATATTGCCGATGTCCAGCTTGATCTGGTTGGAGCGGATCTTCTCATAATCAAGATTCTCATTCACAAGCCTGATCAGCCTTCTCGCTTCACGGTCAATCAAATCCATGCCCTTTTGCTTTTCCTGCTCAGGTATGAGATTGTTCTTCAGGCCTTCTGCCATGCCGCTGATGGTCGTGAGAGGCGTCCGCATTTCATGTGATACATCTGCAATGAACGTTCTCCGCCTGTTTTCAAGCCGTTCGATTTCTTCATTGGATGATCTGAGCTTTGCGGCCATATGGTTGAAATCTTCTGCAAGCTCCCCTATTTCATCAAACTGGGTGTTTTTGATATTAACATTATAGTCCCCCTTGGAAATCATCGAGGTCGCGTTCCTCAATTCTTTAATGCGTTTGAGAAGATTTTTGGACAGCACCCAGCTGAGGAGGATTGTCGCGGTCAGACTGATGACAATGGTATACAGCAGGAATTTATTCAGCTGGCTGGCCATCTGGAGTGCACCGCTAATCGGCGACATGAGGAGAATCCCCCCTGTCATTCTGCCGTCATGCATATATGGTATAGCTACAAGGGTCACTTCCTGCTCAAACCGTTTGATGTCATGCTTGATTGAGATTGAATGACCGCCGGCAAGCCTTTGCCGCTCCTCTTCTGTGAATAATAAACTGAGCCCCCTCGTCTGGGGATAGATGACACCGTAATTTGCATCAAATAGATAATAATTGATATTGCGCGCCCTCAGCAGCTGACTGTACTCTTCCAGAAACCGCTCATTGCCCACCGGCCTGACAGAAAGCTCCTTCAGCACCTGTTCGCCATATGCATTCAGCTCCTCCGTCTTGTTTTGAAAAACATAATTTTGGACGAACTGGGTAAAAAGCAGGCTCAATAACAGGAAAGCCATGATCAGGATGCTGATATGGCTGATCAGAAGCTGATAGAAATATTTAATTTTCACCTGCGGCCTCCGATTCATCAAATTTATAGCCTATTCCCCATACCGTATGGATGAACGGCTGGGATGTGGTGCCGATTTTTTTGCGCAGGCGCTTGATATGCACATCGACTGTCCTTTCATCCCCATAAAATTGATATCCCCATACCCGGTCGAGGAGCTGCTCCCTGGAAAAAACCTGCCGCGGGTTTTTGACAAAATAATAAAGCAGGTCAAATTCCTTTGGCGTAAGATTATTCAAAGGCTGGCCTTTGTAGAGCACTTCTCTCGTATCCTTGCTGATTTTGAAAAACTGGCTTGAGATATAGTTTGCTTCTTCCTGCTTGGAGGAATCAGCCTGATATCTTCTTGTAACAGCCTTGATCCTGGCCATAAGGGCAAGCGGACTGAATGGCTTTGTCACATAGTCATCCGCTCCCATCTCAAGGCCGAGCACCTGGTCTGATTCACTGTCTTTCGCTGTCAGCATGATAATGGGGACTGTGCTCAATTCCCTGATTTTCCGGCAGAGTGTAACACCATCCATGACAGGCAGCATCCAATCGACGATGACAAGATCCCATGATTCTTTATTGAATGCATCAAAGCCCTCCTGGCCGCTGTGGACAAACCTGCCTGTATAGCCTTCTTTCATAAAAAACATTTCAAGCATCGAGCAGACACTTTCATTATCTTCAACTACCAATATTTTCATCTTCAAACACCATCCCCGGACAACCGCCCGTTAATATAATGAGACTCTGCAGCACATCAGTACAGACTGCAGCCGAATCTCTGATAAAACGATAGAAATCAGGATGCTTTCAATGCTGGACATCCTCCCTGTACTTCCGGGCTTTTATACTCATATTAAACCAAAAAATTCTCCATATCCAATTCCTCAGCCCGTGTGGAATCTTTCGCCTTCCATTATGGTGCAGGAGAGCCACACCTGGAGAATGTATCAGAGTTGTTTCCAGCTTCGCCAATTAGATAAAATAAATGTATTGCTGTAAAATCCTGCATCCCGCATTAAGAACAGAAATATGTTACACTGATTAACATTAAGAACCCAGACTTTCAATACTTTTATTTGTTTCCTTTATAAAGCCCTTAAAATATAATTATATTAACACATTTTCAACGCTGAACTCCCACCTTCCACAGATTTGGCACAGGAGCACCAGCGAAGGAACAGCCGACAGAACTTCCTTGCCACGCGACCAATATTTATCGAAGAAGGTGGTCATAATGGAACAATACGCAAAACAGCTTACTGATGCCCTGCTGTCAGGAGACCAGGATGAAGCATGGGAGATTATATATGGCCAGCACAAACATTCAGCCAATACACTTGAAATTTTTGAAAAGCTGATTACCAAATCCATGCAGCGTGTCGGCGAGCTTTGGCAGAATGACGAAATCTCCGTTGCCGATGAACATTTAGCCACCACAACATGTGATTTTGTGCTTTCGCGGTACAGGCATCAGGTTTCCAGGGAAGTCCATCCGAAAAAAGGAAGGAAAGCGATGTTTTTCTGCCTTGAAAATGAACAGCACTTTCTTGGCTTGAAGATGGCAGCCATCATCTTTGAGGAAAAAGGATGGGAAACAAAGCTGCTGGGCCCGAACGTTCCTTTAGAGAAAGGAAAAGAGTCGGCAGAAGAGTGGCAGCCTGATGTAATAGGACTGTCCTTCACCATGATCAACCATGCCGAGAAGCTTTCCTTTTATGTAAAAGAACTTGAAAGCCTTACGCACTCGCCTGCGGTATTTGTCGGGGGCCGGCTGCTCAAATATTACGATTTTACCAGCCATTGCTCCAGCAAAACAACGCTGTTGAAAGAGCTCATAGACATTGAGCAGTGGATTCCAACTTTACCTTTTGGAGAGGAATTGAATGCAAGATAATAAGCTATTGCCCCTGCCCTATTTTAAAATAAATGAAAAACTTGATATACTCGAAAGCTCTGCTGAGACAGCCAGCTTGTTTCTGCCTGCCGGAAATCTGCTGGAGCTGATTGATGATGAAAGTGCAGAAAAAGCGAAGAATGTCCTCCTGAATAAAAAGAAGAAGCGGACAGAGCTGAATATGAAAACCCACTCTTCCCCTTTTGCTTTAGTTACAGTGCATATCAGCTGGAACGGGGATACTGCCCACCTTCTGCTGATTGAGGAAGATGATAAGATAAATATTCTTGCCGGCCAAGTGGAGAAGCACAGGCAGCGGCTTGCTGAAACTAACCTGGACCTGCTTGAGAGCAAGGAAAGCGCTGAAAGATCATACAGAAAGGTGCTTGAGCTTTCCAGCCCTTTCATCCATATATCAGACGAACTTGTGCTCATCCCGCTCTTTGGAGAGCTCTCGGAACAGCTGATCAACCAGAATAAAGATCGGCTGCTTGACATGCTGTATGATTCAAATGTGAATCGTATTTTAATTGACTTCAACGGTGTCGGCAGCATCTCGCGTGACGGACTGATCCTTTTCCAGCAGCTCCTTTCCCAATTCAGTCTGCTGGGTGCAGAATCCGTCCTGATAGGCATCAGCCCTGAGCAGGCAAAATTCATCCACAATAATTTCCCTGGGCTTGAAGCCAAATATATCAATAGTCTTCATAAAGCTATAAGAAAAGGATTATAAGGAAAAATTAGAGGAGGACCTCAGTGAAGCCCTCCTCTCAATATTACTGCTAACCTAGGAAATGGTGTGTTAACTTATGAAAAAGCAGAAATCAAAGGCCCGGACATGGCTGACTACACTGAGAAAAAGAAAAAGAATGACACAGGAGGAGATTGCTTCTAAATCCTTCATTGACAGGGCGTACTATGCACAGATTGAGAATGGCGACAGAAATCCCAGTGAAGAAATCAGACAGAAAATAGCCGGCATCCTTGACTTTCACCCTTCCACTTTCATTCTTGCAGACGAGAGTCCCTTCCGTTTTGCTATGGAGCAGGCCCCCATGGTCATCGCCCACTGCGATCTTGATTTAAGATATACCTGGCTATTCAATCCTCATGCTGACTTTTCTTCAGAAGAGTCGATTGGGATGCGCGATGATGAGCTGGCCGACAACAGCGGGACCCGGGCGCTTATGCAGCTTAAGCAGAAAGTGATTGAGACCGGAAAGAGTTTTCGTGAGGAGATTACATTTCCCCTCTCAGATGGAGAATTGACCTATGTCGTTTTTGCCCGCCCTTTACTGAACGGTGAAGGCAAAATTATCGGTGCAGCCACCGCCTCCACAGGAATCTCCTCGACAGACGCCGATACATAAAAAGGACGATGCTCAAAAAGCGTCGTCCTTCTGCATGCGGCCCTTAAATCCACTCTGATATTTGTTCTACGGCAAGACGGTTGGTTGGCCGTCCCGGCTTTGCTGCTTTTCCGACAGTGATCAGCATGATCGGGACATAACGGTCTGACACACTGAACTCCTCAATAAATGCCTGCACATTAAAGCCGCCGATCGGGCACGTATCCAGGCCCTTTGCTTTTGCTGCCAGCATCAGCTGCATGGCCGCCAGTGAAGCATTGCTGAATGCTGCATCTCTGGCTTTACTTTTATCTTTATAAGCTCCCTCAACCTGCTTGATGAGAATCTGCTTGATTTCTTCCGTCATAAGGCCGTCAGAAACATCCTGGCTGAAGACCGGTTCAGCGTTTTTATTGGCCTCCAAATCCCCCAGCACGGCAAAAACAGCTGAGGCCTCCACGATTTGCTGCTGGTTGTAAGCGATCGGCAGCAGGCGCTGCTGTGCCTCCCCACCATGAAAAACAAGAAATTTCCAATGCTGCAGATTCCATGCTGACGGCGCTTTTGCCGCCAATTCAATAAGCTCTTCCACTTCACCCTTCGTAAGCTTGCTTTCTGGGTCATAATTTTTAACGGACCTGCGCCCGGCTGCTATTTCAAAAAAATCTGCTGTCTGCTGTGCCATTAAGTTCCACTCCTAAAAAAGAATCGAGTTCATACAACCTCGATATTATAATGAGAAAATATTTACCGTCAAGCAACTCCACTTCAGACAGCGGCAAAATATAGCAATAGAGACCGCTCACAGCGGCCCCCTTACTATATCCAGGCAGCATGCTCCCTATTCCCATCAGGCAAGATAGACGAAATATGCCAGAAAGGCCACGAACAGCCCGTACATGATTGGGTGGATTTCTTTTCCTTTTTTCAGGGCAAGCATGGCGGCCGGATATAATATGAAGCCTAATGCAATCCCTGTTGCAACACTGAAGGTGAGCGGCATCATAAGGATTGTTACAAACGCAGGTATGGCGATTTCAAGCCTGGTCCAGTCAATCAGCCGCACTTCGGATGCCATAAGGGCCCCCACAATGATAAGGGCCGGAGAGGTTACTTCAGCCGTAATGACACCGAGCAGCGGCGAAAAGAACAAAGCAATGGCAAAACACCCGGAAATGATGACAGAAGTGAATCCGGTCCTGCCCCCAGCCGCAATACCTGAACTGGATTCAATCATGGATGCTGTCGTGGAAGTTCCGAGGACGGAACCAACAACCGTAGAAGCAGAATCAGCCAGAAGCGCCCGGCCGGCATTTGGGATTTCGTTATTTTTCATCAGTCCCGCCTGGCTCGCGATGGCAATCAGGGCTCCTGCGGTATCAAAGAAAGCAACGAACAGGAATGTGAAGATGACGGCAAGCATTTCCGGCGTAAACACCTGATCCAAATGCAAGAACACTTCCCCGAAGGTCGGTCCGAGGCTTGGGATAGGCCCAACCACTTGCGTTGGGGACTCAATCACCCCAAAAATCATACCCGCAGCAGCAGAAACGACCATTCCATAAAAGATTGCGCCTTTTATGCCCTTTACAAGCAGGATAACAGTAAGGATGAAACAGAAAACTGCCAGAAGGACAGCAGGTGATTTCAGATTGCCGATCGATACGAATGTTGCTTCATTTCCCACAATCAGTCCGGCGTTTTTCAGCCCGATAAAAGCGATGAAGAAGCCGATTCCCGCAGCAATGGCATGCTTCAGGTCCCCTGGAATGACATTAATGATTTTTTCGCGGATTTTCAGGAGACTTAAGATAACAAACAGCACACCAGATACAAATACGCCTGTCAAGGCTGTCTGCCAAGGAATTCCCATCCCGATGCATACAGAAAAAGTAAAGAACGAATTCAACCCCATGCTTGGCGCTATCCCGATAGGATAATTGGCAAGCAGGCCGATCAAAAGCGAACCAATGATGGCAGAAAGAGCTGTAGCTGTGAAAACAGATCCTTTATCCATCCCGGATTGGCTCAGGATAATAGGATTGACGATCAGGATATAAGCCATGGATAAGAACGTAGTGATGCCGGCAACCGTCTCCTGTCTATATGTGGTGCCTCTTGAAGTGAATTGAAAGAAATTGGACATTTGGCTCCTCCTGCAGGAATTATTTTTGAAGTTGTTTCTCTTTAGGCTTATTGTTGTCCAGAACTGAAACAAAAAAAGCCCCGCTTTTACAAGCGAAGCCGCGGCGCAAATATACAGGAAGCCCCAAAAAAGAATACGGGGAAAAGCTTAACCTGTAGACAAGCCATTTACGGCAGCTTGGTAGAAACGTCCAGACCTTATTTCCGGACATATACAGTAATAAATATTTTATGAATATAATGTTGCCATTCTAACAAGCAGAATCCGCAAGCGTCAATTTAAAAATAAATTCAGACTACTGATATCGTTTTCGGGGCCAGCACCGTCCCGTGGTTGAATTTTACAGAACGGCAGTGCATATTCACTGTTAAACCCGGAGCAGAATGGGTATTAAAGTGATAAGGACTAAATTTATAAAGAAAGGAAGGTGCAGAATTTGATCATCGTCTACATCAGTTTAGCCATTTTTGCCGGAGCCCTTATTTATCTCGGCATCAGCGCCTTTAAAATTTATAAGGATTCCAAGCCCGCTATCCAAAACCTGACAGAGACTGCTGCAAGGCTGCAGAAACAGACTGAGAACATTAAAACTCAGACAACTGAGCTCACGGCTCACCAAAAGGAAATTCAGCAGGATATCCAGGCGAAAAAGGAAAAAGTCAACCATGTTGTTGTACAGGCAAAACAAACTCCAAAGCTGTTTAAAAAGCTTTGGACGAAACGCATCCCTTATGTGAACAAGTTTAATTAATCCATAAAAAAAGGAACCTCCAAGGTTCCTTTTTTTATGCTTCAGTTGAAGGAAGCGGCAGCCTTCTTCTTTGCCCGTACTGTAGGGCTTACGCGCTCCCGGTGATAGATAGCATTGATTTCTCCGCCTACCACAAGGGTAAGACCCGTCAGATAGAACCAGAGCATAAGCACGATGACTCCCCCTAGGCTTCCATAAGTACCTGAGTAATTGGCAAAATTGCCAATATAGATGGAAAGTCCAAGGGAGATCAGCTGCCAGATGACGGTTGCTGCAATCGCCCCCGGTATAACATGCTTGAAAGGATAATGCTTATTCGGCGCCAGCTTGTAGAGGACAGAAAGTACAGCCGCTATGACGATTATGGCGACAACCCATCTCAGAACCGAAAACAGGATTTGCATTTCATCCGGGATATTGATGAAAGATTGGACAAGATCCAAAATTACATTTCCGAATACCGGGAGAACCAAGGCAACGATCAGTGAAAAAATAAGGCCGAGTGTAAGGCCGATCGAAATGAGTCTTGCCTTGATGAAGGAACGGGTCTCCTCGACGTCAAATGCCTGATTCATCGCCCGTATGAAAGCCTGCATCCCGTTGGATGCCGACCATAATGTACCAATAATACCGAAAGTCAGCAGGCCGCCGCTTGGCTGTGTCACTATGTTCACGACATTTTCTTCAAACACAGCTGCGGTTTCGGAAGGCATGACGGTCTGCAGAAAGGAAATGGCCTTTTGCGGATCAATATTCAGATAAGGAACGATGGACAGCAGCAGAATGAGGATCGGGAATATGGAGAGCATATAATAATATGCCTGTTCAGCTGCGAGTCCTGTTGCCCTGTCATCTTTTATTTCCTTTCCAAGTTTTTTTAAATACGCTATCATTTTTTTCATTTGTGATTCATCAACTCCTGCCAGCCCGCTTAAATGGGGATTATGATTTATTGTCCTTTTCCCTCTAATGCCGGCCGCTAACCGCCTTATTTTATATTCCAATGTATTACCAGAAATACTCTGGAGGGAACCCCGCTATGCCTCCCTCTGCAAAAAACTGCAGGCCATGCGCAGCTGCAGTATACTCAGGAATTCACTATTCCGCGTGTTAGCTGTACAAATTTCATAAGTTCCTTAATAACAAAAAAATCCAGCCTGGCTTCAGGCTGGATTCAAAAATGATTATTTAAAGATCAGGACCTTTCCGACTGTTCCGTCAGCACTTTCTCCTGTAACACGGAACTTCAGCCCTTCCTGAGGCACCTTCCGCCCCACATCTACGAGCCCTGGATTGCTGTAGTCAGCGCTGTCGTCGAATAACGGCGTTTGTTTTGTCTGGTTGTCCTTCAGGCTTAGCCCCTGGTTTAAATACTCTATCAGCATTTTACTTGATTTGTTCAGGCTGAATGCTGCATCATGCATCTGAATGCGGTTGTTGGCAACTGAACCGTCGTTCCACTTCAATGCATGCTGATCTGCATCCACAACGCCGAGATACCCCTCGCCTGGATGAATGCCAGTCCAGTTATCTGTGAATGAATCATCGACATACCATACGACAAGGCCTTTATCATAGCTGATCAGGCTGTCGCCGCGGCGCACATGGGCAAGTCCTGCATCCACTCCATTATGAGATCTCCATTCGAGAAGATAGTAATGGTCTGAATAAAATTTCCCTTGGTCTTTAGTGAATCCTTCCAGCGAAAATGCAGATTCTCCTTCTGCATCATCCTTCAGGACTTCCTTTCCATCGGCTGTTATAAGGATATCGTCTGCATAGAAACCTGGCATTGTGGCAGCAACATCTGTGTAGTAATGGAATTTAACCTCAATTTTCTTTCCTGCAAATGCAGACAGGTCAAAGCTGCCATCCTTCCAGCCATTTGAATTCCCTGTAATCCCAAAGCCCGGATTTTGGTTATTCGGGTCTGTATCTGTTGTAAGATTGCCCTGAATGGATACCCATTCCTCAGTCCCCTGCTCACGGACCTGGACAGAAGCGTAGTCCCAATCTTCTTCAATGTCATACCAGGCCTTGAAGGAAAGCTCAGCCTCCGAAGCGCCGGTAAGATCGATTGAAGCTGTCATTGAGTTATTCAGCTCGTCGCCGCTGCCGCTGAAATACTCATATGAACCGCTCGCTGGTGTATTGACGATATTTTCTTTCTGCGGAAGATCGATTCTGACCGCATCATTATTATTTCCTTTCGTTACAGCCTCATCAAGAAGAACTTCCACACCTTTAGAATTTACATCCTCCGAGGAAATGGTCGCACCAGACAGCCAGTTGCCCCCATGCCAATTCTGAAGCATCAGTTTTGCGTAGGCACTGAATCCTGTAGGCTCTGTTCCAGGAACATCTCCTGCCCAGCTTCCGCTCGACATGATTGACCAGTAGGCTACTGGCTCTCCCTGCCCTGTATATTGTGTGTCATACTCATCAGGCAAGCCGAGGTCATGTCCATATTCGTGAGCAAACACACCCGCTGCCCCGTCCTCAGGTTCAATCGTGTAGTCCCAGGCTCCCAATACGCCGCCCCAGCGGTCGCTGTCGGATTTAGCTCCTTTAACCGCTACCGGGCCTGATCCAAGTTTTGAACGGTGAGACCAGATGGCATCCCCGCCAAGCGATCCTCCGCCTGCTTCTTCTCCAACACCTGCATGGATGACCATAAGATGGTCGATAAGGCCGTCCGGTTCGTTATAAACGCCGTCCCCATCATAATCGTCACGGTCCCACTGATCATACTCAGTCAGGTTCACATTCGGATCCTGAGCCGCTTTATTCAATGCCTCCATTACAAGGCTTCTGGCGGCTTTATCATTACCGTCCGGTGCCGGCACATTCTCGCCGTAATATTTAGCAGGGTGATCGGCTGTATACCAGCCGGCAACCTTTCCATCCACGGTATAGCTTCCGCCGGACTGCTGTTCATAGTACTGCTTCATGGATACGAGGTTCTGGCCTGAAGGCCCTTCATAGCCTTCCTCTCCGAAGATCATATCCTGGAAATGTTCTAAAGGATAATCTTCATAGAACATGTCTGATTCTTCTTTGGTAATCGAGCTGTGCTTATAATCCGAGAACTCGATGGCAAGGACAAGAACTTTATCTTCTCTTGTATCCCCTTCATAATTTTCCTTTTGTACAGGATCAACATGCGCTTTTTTAGCTTGTCCAAGCTTGTTGCCCTTGCCGTTTTTCAAACCGTTTCCTGATTTGCCTTTTTCCTGCTGTTCAGAAACATCCAGCTCTTTTCCTACTTTGCCGGCAGGGACCTTAGCTGCATTCTCTGCTTTGGCCTTCAGGAATTTTTTTAGTGCCTTATCAGCTTCTGAATGGGTAGCATTGTTCGAAATCTTTCCCTGCTTTTTCAAAAGCTCTATTAATCTTTCATCATTGGCGATGCCTAAATCTGCCTGCGCTCCTGCATATGGGCTGGATACAGCATTATAAGCCTGAGCTTTTTGGACTGGTGCAAAGGCACCGGCTGAAAATACGCTCAGCCCCATGGCTGCAGCCAATACAGCAGAAGCAGCTTTCTTTCTTCTTTTCAATGTGATAGCCCCCTCTAATTATTCTGACAAATCTAGAAGTCGAAATTGTCTAATAACGAGTATACTTTTATTTCGAGGCTCGAACAATGAATCATTCGCACTATTATTTATATATTCATATAATTTAAAATACCTAGTTTCCCCTAAAAATATAAGAAATAATTGGATGATTAATAAGTTTCGTTGATTGGTAAATTATTCTAATATTATTCTAAAACCAAAATAAAACTCCCCTGAAAGGAGAGTCTAATGGTTGTTCGCTAATTCAGGGTTCCGGTTCATCGCTGCTATGAGAAGCACGCCGCTTATCAGCAATAAAAAGCTTGTGACATAAAAGACAGACGAAAACCCGAAATATCCGGAAAGGAAGCCGCCAAGAACCGGCCCGATAATATTCCCGAGAAAGCGGAGGCTTGTATTATATCCCAGCACCTCCCCCTGCATGCTGACAGGTGCTTCCTGGCGTATATAGGCAATCCTGACAGGGATGATTCCGCCAATGGCAATGCCCAGGAGGAACCGGATGACCACGAGCTGCCAGATATTCGTTACAAAGGCTCCTGGCAGATAAACGATAGCCGCCATGAACAGCAGAAATACCAGCACTTTCAGATACCCGGACTGATCACCGATCTTCCCCCATTTTCTTGCCATGAGCAGGTTTCCAAGACCAGCGGCTGAGAAGGCAATTCCCGAGAAGAAAGCAATGTTCTCATGGCCGTGAAGCTCATTCACATACAATGATAGTATCGGCTGGATGCTGAAGTGCGCAATCTGAATGAGCATGCTGATAAAGAGTACAGTCAAAAGGACCGGATTTGCCGCTATATGCTTGATGACCTCTTTGCTGGAATAGCTCGTTTTCGAACCCTTTTTGAGGTCAACCTTGAATTCCTTCGTAAAAATAACGAGAACTGCTGAGATAAAAATGGAAATCGAGGTCCACTGAAAGGTTGTCGCGTATCCGAGCGAGTCAGCAAGGACCCCACCGAGCATCGGGCCTAGCAGCGATCCGGTAATGCTTCCTGTCTGCAGGGTGCCGAGGACCCTTCCTGCAATCTGCTGCGGCGTCTGGGTAGAAATGAACGCCTGGGAAAGGGAAATAAAGCCTGTAAACATCCCCATAAACAATCGAAGCATGAAAAGCTGCCATACACTGGTGACATATCCCATCATAAAGATAGAGACAGCCATGCCAAAGCCGGAGATAAGCAGGATTTTTTTTCGCCCGTATTTATCCCCGATCCTTCCCCAAATCGGCGAAAAGAGAAAAGCAGTCACAAAAGTGATTGCAAATGTCCATCCTGACCATTGCTGGACATATTCCTCTGAAAAGTCCCCGAAGGTTTCTATATATAAAGAGATAAATGGCAAAACCATTGTCATGCTGGCTGCCACAAAAAAGTTGGCAAACCACATAATCATTAAATTTCTCTTTGCTGCCTGTTCCTGATTCATCCACTCCACTTCTTTCGTCTTTTGAATATTTCGCTATACTAAATATTATCATACCGAAATAATCTGATATTGGAAACAGATTTTCATATTATTTTCCACAATGCCTGAAAAACAAACAAAAGGCGCTGCAGCTGCAGCGCCCTTTCTGTAACTATATCAGTTCAGCACCCATTTATCTTTAAGGAATAATGAGCGGGAGATGATGAATACAAGGACAATGGAGATAGCCGTACTTGCAAGCGTCAGAAGGATATTCTCCATATTGACACTCCCGTGGAGCAGTTCATTGATCAGCGCATGGATGTTCACAAACGGGATCAGAAAATGTTTCATAGTCAATTCATTGATGCCTACGCCGCTCAGGAATAGAGTCGGCACAATTGCAAGCATCATGATCGGTGAAATATAATTCTGCGCTTCCTTTACCGTCTTCGCAATGATGCTGACGACCATTTGCAGGGCACCCATGAACAAGGCGAACAGCAGGGTGATCACAATTGTCACAGCGATAATCGTGAACGTATTGTCCCCAAACTCCAGGGCAGCCTTGAGTTTTTCGGTCAGGAAAATGGTTTCCAGTACAATTGCGGCTACTGATACAATGCCTGCAATCATGCCGATTGTGGAGATTGCGAGCCATTTGGCAAACAGAAGCTTGATCCTGCTGACCGGTGTCATCAGCAATGCCTCCATTGTCTTTCTGTCTTTCTCTCCTGCAAATAAATCTGAAGCAGCAGGATATGCACCGGATGCGATTGCAATCGTAATGACCATTGGCAGGAAGCCCGCAAGTATTCCGACAGAAGCAGCATTTTCATCTTCATTATTGATTTCAGTTACCTGAACAACGATCGGTTGAGTAACTTGTGGATCCAACCCTGCAGCTGTCAGCCTTTCCGAAACCAGTGTATCGCTGTACGCATTCAAAGCCCCTTCCAGCTGTGACATCACATAAGCAGAGTTCTGGCTGAGAGAGTCACCTTTAATGACTGCGGTACCCGGCTCCCCGCCTTCCGGATTTTCAAAGAATTGGCCGCTGAATTCAATGGCTGCATGAGCCTTCCCATCTTTTACAGCCTTCCCGGGGTTGGCATACTCACTCACCTCAAGGTTAGGAATGCCTGACACAAGCTCCTTAACTTCTTCGCCTGCAGTATCGCTGATGGCTAGGGTATAGGTTTCTGAACCATCATCAGACATCATTTTCTCATAAAATAAGGTAAGGCCCGTCAGCAGAAGGATCGGGAGCAGGACGCTCAAAAGTAATGTCCTCCGGTCCCTCAAGATATCCTTCATTTCTTTTATATAAATATTACGAAGCATAATCGTTCCCCCTCACCAATTTTGATTCAAAAATATAATTCAGATCTGAGCTTCCCTCTTCACGGTATAGATCCTCGAGTCCGCCCTTATAGACCATTTCACCTTTATGAATCATGACTACTGAGTCGCAGAGCATCTTCACTTCCTCCATAATGTGGCTGGAAAAGATGATTGTTTTCCCCTGCCTTTTAAGTGAGCTGACAAGCTGCCTGAATACATTTGAAGAAGTGATATCAAGGCCGGTTGTCGGTTCATCAAACAAAATGATTTCCGGGTCATGGATAAGGGTCCTCGCAATGGCAACCTTTTGCCTCATCCCTTTGGAGAATCCCCCTACCTTCCTGTTCAGATAGTCTTTCATGCCGAACATCACTGCAAGCTCATCGATTCTGACCTTTGTTTCATGGCGTCCAAGGCCGTAAAGAGATGCAAAATACTCAAGATTTTCCCTGGCCGTAAGGCGGTCATATAATCCGGTTTCCCCGCCAAACAGAACGCCCATACGCTTCTTTACCTCATCTGGCTGTTTAACGGTATCAAAGCCGCCGACTGAAACGGCACCCTCTGTCGGCGTGTACAGTGTGGCAATCGTCCTCAGTAGTGTTGTTTTCCCTGCCCCATTTTCTCCGAGGAGGCCAACCACCTGGCCTTCCCTGACTGAAAATGATATATGCTTCAATGCAGTTACATGCACCTTTTTATCTTTGAATCTTTTCGTTACTTCCTTTATCTCGATCATCTTTTTTGCTCCTTTCCTGCTCTCTTTGTAGCTTAATCTTACCTGTCTGATCGCATCACCGCTTCGATTCTGTCGCGAAAATGCCATTTCATGTCGTGAAAAGGATGTTTTCTGTCCAATAGATGGTAAAATAGATACGTAATTTAATTGACGAGAGGCGAAACTATGATAAGAGTGGGATTGGTGGATGACCGGCCGATTGATTTAGACAAGCTGTACGGAGTTATATCCAAGATGGAAGGGACAGAAATTGTGTTTTCAACCACCTCTGCAGAAGAGGCTTATGAAAGGGTCAAAAGGGAAGAAATTGACCTCCTGATTGCCGATATTGAAATGCCTGGCCTTTCAGGATACGAACTGGCCGATATTATCCATACGTATGCCCTCAATATTGCCGTCATTTTCGTGACTGGCACGAGCGGCTACGCGGTCCATGCCTTTGAACTGAATGTCCATGATTATATTATGAAGCCATTCACAAAAGACAGGCTTGAAAAAGCCGTCCTCCGATATATTGAAAAAAACCGGACACCGGAAATTTCCGGCCGGCTGTTTCTCAGGCAAAAAAGCGATATTCATATCATCCAGAAAAAAGATATTATCTTTATTGAGCGTTCCGGCCGATCAACCACCATACATACAAAGCAGGAACAAATTAAAACATACCAAACGCTGAATGAGCTTGAAGGCGAGCTCCGTGAAAGAGATTTTATCCGCTCGCACCGTTCATTCATTATCAATATCCATTATGTAAAGAACTTTTCTTTGTACGCCAAAAACTCCTATGTTGTTTTTTTTGATGGGACAACAGAGAAGGCAATGATTACAAAAGAGAAGATAGATTTTTTGCAGGATCACTATTTTTAACAGGCTATGCCTTTATTTTAGTTGAAAAGGGGAAGATGGATTTTGCGCTCTCAGATAAACAGCTCAGCGCCTGCCCTCCTGTATTCGGTGCTATTATCCGCTGCCGGAGCCGGCTGCTTTATACTCCTGGCACCGCAGTGGAAGCCGTTGATGACAGGTGCATTGGCATTCATGATTTTTTCTGCCATCCTTTTCTTTTCGGTAAAACTGAACTCCTCCAGCTTCCACCCAGCCCTTGGAGCGTTATTTTTGGTTTTTCAGCTGCTAGTCCTTCTGGCTGCAGTCCTGTCCGGCTCAAAGGCTGCTATTGCAGCTGCAGCAGGAGCAGCAGTGCTGGCAGAAACAGCCAGATGGTACAGCGGGAAGATCATTTTATCATCAGGTGCACGCCTCAAAGAAAAGGAGATGGAGGTGCGGCAGCTCAATGATACCTATCTCGCTGTTCGCAAGCAGCGGCATGATTTCCTGAAGCATGTCTCGGCTGTCCAATATATGCTGGATAAAGGGCAATTCAGCGAAGCAAAAGCGTATTTCGGGGGGCTCTTGTCCGGATATGAAGAAGTGAATCTGGCCATCAAAGGGGAAAACGGCCCTGTTGCCGGTGTGCTGCATCATATGCAGAAAAAGGCCTCGGCAGAAGGCATAAGCATCCATTACGACCTGGAGCTTCCCCTGTCTTCTCTCCCCATGAAAGATGAGGATATTGCGGCATTAGCGGGCAATATCCTGTCCAACAGCATTGAGGCTGCAGCTGACTATAAAGCTTCCGGCTTTGATGATGCATACGCAAGGCTCCAGTTTTACAAAAGAAGCGGACTTATGATTTTGACCTGCTCCAATAGTACGCTGCCTGTCCCACAGTCCATCATAGACTCCTTGTTTGAAAGATTCGGCATGTCTACTAAGGAGGGGGACCATGAAGGGCTTGGCACAAAAATCATTAAAGATATTGTCCTTTCCTACAATGGCTTCCTGGATTATACCCATAAAGGACAATCTTTTGAAGTTAAAATAAAGATTCCGCACATCTCCTAGCCTGAACTAAAACGCAAGCTTCTTGATCACCCTTTAGGCATGCAGACTAAGTACGCGGTGTCCTGTGCCAGCGTCTGCATACACCACATCCTTTTTGGGCCTCAAGACGAAGACTTATATTTTAAAAATACCCTAAACATAAAGATATCCCCCCATTCTCACAGTGGGGGGATTCTTTAATATTTATGGCAGCAGGCCAGCGCCTTCCCGCCACATTTTTTATTGGACAAAGTGAATCCGGCCACTTGAAAGCCATTTTTTTGAAGCAGACGGACTCCCATATTCCGCTCCAGCGGGGAGGCGCAGATAAGATGGATCTTTCTTGCAGGGATATCGTCAAGATTTCGGACAATATAAGGGACAGGAAGATTTACAGCACCCGGAATCCGTTCTTCATAGCCCTCATTGTAATCCCTGATATCAAGGATCACATGGTCCCCGGGGATTTCATCCACCCTGCGGCACGGCACCTTGAGGACTGGAATATAACGATTATAGAAAGGAACCGCTAGCAAAAACAAGAAAACGATCAGCATATATATCATCTTTTTTGTACCTCACTGAAGTTGGTGATATTCCCCTTAGTTTCACATTAGATTGGTGTATCGGCACTTCGATCATATACGCCTTCAGGTATAAAATCAACTCAAATGTCTGCAGCTGCCTGTACTTTTTTCTTCATGAAAAAAGCCGGTTCAGCCCGGCTTTTTCAGATGATCTTAAGATCTGTTTTTTTACACTTCAAATGCCTGTTCCAGGCTCAGCCGGCATTTTGCCCGGAGGCCGGAAAACAGTTTGCACATTCCTTTTACGCTGCCATGCTGCGGCAGATTTCAGCACATTTTAAGCAGGCATCTGCGCATCTCTGGCAATGCTCATGATCGTGCTTTTTGCACTCTTCTCCGCATGCCTCGCAAATATCAGCGCAGACAGCGCAGATCTGTTTTGCAAATGGGCTGTCAGATTGCATTGCCTTAGCCGCAAACGCGCAAAAATCGGCACACTCCCTGTCAAGCCTGATGCAGCGGGCCATCATCTTTACATCCTCTTCCTTCAGACAGGCATCAAAGCACATATTGCATGCATCCATACATTCAAGACAGGCCTGTATACATTCTTCATAAACTGAGTTTTCCAATTGAATCCCTCCATTCTCTTTTCTACTCTGTTACCACTTTAAAAAGAAATAAAACAAACAGGCAGCCAAATTCCGGCTGCCTGGATGTTATCAGCGTCTGTCCAGTTCTTCCTCGGATAAGATGCCCATGCTCTTTACATGCGCCCTTGCTTCTTCATCTCCAAGCTGGTAGATCAGTGCATATGCCTGTTCAATCGTGGCATCATATTCATCATTCTGAGGATCTTTATGATATTCAAGGAAAGGAATATGTGAGCGTACGAATGTTTTTAAATCCGCATCATAGTTGATATTTAAATATTTTGCCAGCTGGTGGATTTCCTCATCATCTGCAAAGACCCTGAATTGCCAGTCCTCTCCTTCTGCTTTTCCCGGATGGATTTGGCCATTCTCGATATCAATATAATAATCTTTCTTCTCTTCCATCATCTCAACTCCTGGCTTTTTTTATGCCTTTACCACACAGTAAGCTATGGCTAAACCAGAGTTGCCCATTCCCGTCAGCAGCTGCGCCGCTTCAATAACCTTTTATACACATAAGCTGCCCCATTTAATACAGGTTCGGGGAACCTTTTTGGAAACAATGGCTTGAAATAGAACTTGCAGAAAAAATATTTCAGGTCTTCCCATTGCCTGCAGAAGCTGGCCTGCCTGAATCTTGCCACATCAATCAGCATGATTTCCCCAGCTGACGTTTTAAATAAATTCCTGAGGTGGATGTCAGAAGGATTCAGCCCTTTAGCACGGGCAAGCTCCAGCGCTGCATCCACTCTTGCAATATCGTCCGGTGTGATTTTGGTTCCGTTTGTAAGGCATTCAAAAAAGGTTTGACCTTCAATATAGTCAATGACAATATAGTTATCCCCTTTTTCATGCAGGCGCGGATAAAATACGCCTCCTTCGAGCTGCCCATAAATCTCAGCCTCTTCCAGGGCAATGTGGCTGAAAGCAGGGGCAAATACCTTGAGTGCCTTTTCTGTCCCGGCAATCTTGAAAACAGCTGCACTTCTGCCCGTTCCAGCATGAAGGAGGGCTTCGTCTT
Source organism: Cytobacillus sp. T106 (assembly GCF_040492155.1). Taxonomy (NCBI): domain Bacteria; kingdom Bacillati; phylum Bacillota; class Bacilli; order Caryophanales; family Bacillaceae; genus Cytobacillus; species Cytobacillus sp. T106. Next base: position 142,239 of record NZ_JBEUMK010000005.1, read on the forward strand.
TTTGTATATATCTGATTGGATTTTCGGCAATAAGGACGCTTTCAGCGAGCCTTTTATACTTTTTCTGCGGCATAGAAGTTCCTCCTCCTGTTTTACAGACTCTGCAAAATGGCAGAGCCTGCCCCCTCCTAGTAAAGATGTATTCCCGAACTTCTCTCAATAGTCTAGCTGATACTAATAACCAGACAGCATCCTTCAAACGACAAAAAAGGCATCATGACCTTTTGCCTGGTCATAATGCCTCAATAATCAAAAGAGACCCATACCAAACAAACGTGGTAAAGGTCTCGCAAACAATTAAAGATTGCCAGCATAGCCGGGGCTATTGCCCGTATTGACGACTGTGCTTATCTGCTACTCCCCTTTTAAAAAAGGAAATCAATTTATATAGACTTATTTTACAAAAGAAGGCTGTTTAAGTCAAACAGCCTCCACAAGCCATCTATTAATGGCAATGCGGGCAGTGCTTACGATTCAGCCAGTGGGGCATGAAGCCTTCTTCTTTCATTTTTTCGTGCCTTTTTTCCAGATGCTTCACCATTTCCTGTGCCTGGTCAGCAGTGATTGCCCCAAAGTCTGCATATTTCATGATGACCTTTTTCCTCGCCTCCAGGACATCTGCCTGAAGAGCCTCAATTTCCTTTACCTGCTCCTCTGTCAGCTGTTTGCGCTGTCCGCTGTCCGTACCTTCTGCCTGTACCATTCCAGCAGCCTGCCCAAGAAAAAGTGCGCAGAGTAGCATGATGCTAAGCTTTTTTAACATGTTCTTCACTCCTTTTTATGTTTGGATATATTTTTACCTCTAATAAACAAATCCATGAATGGAAAAAATTAGAGTGAATCTTTCATTCCCTTATCTTTTTGTAAAGATTATGTAAAGGTACTTAAATTCCATTCAGATATTGTTATACTACCGTTATCGGAATCCGATATTGAACTTCGATATAACGATAGGGGGCTGGGAAGTGGAAGATAAAATTCTGCGCAAATTATTCTTGGGCTTTATCCAGATCCACATCCTCCACCATGCATTGGAAGAACCGATCTATGGAGCATGGATGCTGGAAGAGCTGAAAGAGCATGGCTACTCGATAAGCTCTGGCACATTGTATCCCATTCTTCACGGGATGGAATCAGATGGCCTGCTTATGAAGGAAAACCGGAATGTGGATGGTAAAATCCGGAAGTACTATACGGCTACTCCAAAAGGGCAGACGGTTTTGGAAGAAGCCAGGAAAAAGGCTTATGAGCTTTTTAAAGAAATCAAAGATTGATTAACGGAAGGAGAGACGAAAAGATGAATACAGAAAGTAAATATACCATTCATACTTTTATTGAGATACTGCTAGTTTCGGCCAAGCTTGGCCTGACATCATTTGGCGGTCCTATTGCCCACTTGGGCTATTTTCATGAAGAGTATGTAAGACGGCGGAAGTGGATGGATGAGCAAAGCTATGCTGATCTTGTAGCTCTTTGCCAGTTCCTGCCCGGCCCTGCAAGCAGCCAGGTAGGCATGGGAATCGGCTTTGCCAGAGGTGGCCTGATTGGCGGTTTTCTTGCCTTCTTAGGCTTTACCCTCCCTTCCGTTGTAGCGCTGATTCTTTTTGCACTTCTCATGGATGGCCTGGACGCAGCCAATTCCGGGTGGATCCATGGTTTGAAAATTGTAGCCACTGCTGTGGTGGCGCATGCCATCATGGGAATGGCGTCAAAGCTTGCACCTGATCTGAAAAGGAAGGCCATCGTCCTTCTTGCCCTGACAGCAGCCCTTTTGTGGCAAACTGCCATTTCGCAGATTTCGATTATCTTAGCCGCGGGAATTGCCGGTTTTGTCCTTTATAGAAACCACTCACAGGAAAAAAAGGCACCAATGCCATTTCCGATTTCAAAAAAGACAGGCGCAGCGGCACTGGCATTATTTTTCGGCCTGCTCATCATCCTTCCGGTTCTTCGGGAAGCCACTTCCTTAAACTGGATTGCGATGTTTGACAGCTTTTACCGCTCCGGTTCACTCGTATTTGGCGGCGGTCATGTTGTACTTCCCCTCCTTGAACGGGAGTTTGTGCCGGGCGGCTGGCTGACAGAAGAAGCCTTTCTTGCCGGATATGGCGCTGCCCAGGCGGTGCCGGGCCCGCTCTTCACCTTTGCTTCCTATATCGGAGCCGTAATCAGCGGCTGGCAGGGGGGTCTCCTGGCGACTGCCGCTATATTCCTCCCCGCCTTTTTATTGATTGCCGGCGCGCTGCCATTCTGGGCCAGACTGCGCAGCAACCCAAAGGCTGCCAGTGTCTTGATGGGGGTCAATGCAGCAGTGGTAGGCATTCTGATTGCTGCCTTTTACAATCCAATCTGGACAAGCTCCATCCTGGCGCCGGCAGACTTCGCATTCGCAAGCATCCTTTTTGCCATGCTTGCCTACTGGAAGCTGCCTCCATGGATCGTCGTACTAACCGGGGCAGCCGGCGGTGCTTTATTAGGGCTTCTCTAGATGGAATACTTCAGTTGAACAGAAAAAAAAGAGGCAGCGGGGGATTCCCGCTGCCTCTTCAGTCTGCTTATTCAGCAGCTGCTGTTTTCTTTTTTCCTCTTCTCTTCAGCTTCATTAAGCTCTCATACACAATAGGCACAATCAGCAATGTGAGAAGCGTGGAGCTTGTGAGTCCGCCTATTACGGTTACTCCCAGTCCTTTGGAAATCAGGCCGCTTCCTTCAAGTCCTACAGCCAGCGGCGCCAATGCACCGATGGTTGCGATGGCTGTCATCAGGATTGGACGAAGCCTTGTACCGGCTGCTTCCAGAAGCGCTTCCCGTGTCGGCAGGCCTTCCTGTTCCTTATGGATGACGCGGTCAATCAGAACGATTGCATTGGTCACGACAATCCCGATCAGCATCAATGCCCCGATCATGGCAGATACGCTCAAGGTCTCCCCTGCAATCAATAGCCCGACAAGAGCACCGATGATCGTGAACGGCAGTGAGAACAGGATGGCAAATGGAGCAAGCCCTCCGCCAAAAGTAATGACCAGAACGAGATATACAATCGCGATGGCAGCAAGCATCGCAAGCCCAAGCTGTGTAAAGGATTCATTGATATCCTCCGTTACACCGCCCATTGAAATTTCAACATTAGAAGGCAGCTCAAGCTTATCAGCTTCCGCATTCACATCTGCAGAAACTTTTGCAACATCCTTCGATGTAATCTCTCCGCTGACATTCGCGTAAATCCGGCCGTCCTGCCTTGTAATCGTATCGGAAGTCGTACCTTCCTGAATTTCGACCACATCTTTAATCGGAACCTCAATTCCCAGTGGAGACTGAACCGTCTGGTCTGTAAGGTCATCGATATCCTGGTAAGATTCTGCTTCCATTTCAACATATACGTTGACTTCTTCGTTATCATAATCAACCGTCGTCAGCACCTGGCGCTGGCCTGTGTTGGAAAGGCCCATTCCGATCTGTGCTGCAGACAGCCCCAGGCTGCTCAATTTCTCCTGGTCAGCTACGAGCGTGTATTCGTCATACGTATCTGAGATGCTTGTTTTAACATTTGTCAAAGAATCATTGTCTTTAAAGATGCCTTCAAGTTCGGAGATGACCGGCTCAATATCATCCATGCTCTCTCCGTATACCTGCATGGAAAGCGAACTGCTTGAACCCATTCCGGAGAAGTCCTGGCTTCCCCATTCCCCTTTATCAGCCAAACCTTTCAGCTCTTCAATCACATCTTCTTTTTCTTTATCAAAATTCTCTTTGCTATCCTCATATTCTACAAAGAACATAGCGGAATTGGACTGGCCGGGGTTCATCGGATTTTCTCCGCCCACAGAGAACTGCAGGTTTTTCACTCCGTCTCTGTCGAGAAGCATCTCTTCTGCGCGGCCGGCAATTTCCTCTACCTCTTCAAGTGTCTGGCCCGGCTCTGGTTTGTATGTGGCAATCACCATTTTCTGCTCATCGGCAGGCAGGAAAGAGACGCCGATTACTGGTACAAGGAACAAGCTTCCGACCAGCATCAGTACGGCAATCCCCGAGGTGATGATTTTGTGGTTCAATGCCCAGTTAAGGACCTTCCGGTAGCCTGAAGCAAGCTTGCCGGGCTTTTCTTCATCCTGATGCTGATGCTTGGCCGGCAATCCGTTCTTAAAGAACGTATGGGCCATCATCGGCACAATCGTAATCGCTACAAGCAGCGATGCAAGCAGGGCAAATACCACGGTAAGAGCAAACGGAAGGAACAGTTCCCCAACCGTGCCTTTAACCAGTCCAAGCGGGAGGAATACCGCAATGGTGACAATGGTCGAAGACAGGATCGGCATAAACATTTCCTTTGTTGCCGAAACAATCAGTTCCCGTCCTGACAGTTCTTCACCTTTAAGGCTCATGCGGCGGAAAATATTTTCGATGACGACAATTGAATCATCGATTACACGGCCGATGGCCACAGTCATGGCACCCAATGTCATAATGTTCAGCGTGATATCCATCTGCTTCAGCAGAAGTATCGCAATAAGCAGCGATAATGGGATTGAAATGACCGATATGATCGTCGTCCTGAAATTGCGCAGGAACAGAAGAATGATGATCATCGCAAAAATTGCCCCAAATACAGCTTTGCTCAGCATCGTCTCTACAGATTCTTCGATCGGCTCTCCCTGGTCAAAGATTGGCGTTACCTTCAAGCCATCAATGTCTTTTTCAAGCTCTGAAAGCTGTGCCTTTACATCATTGACAACTTCAACCGTATTGGCATCGGCGGCTTTAACAATCTGTACGCCGATTGATGTTTCTCCATTAGTCCTTGAAATCGATTCGGCTTTGCCGACCACTTCAATAGTGGCGATATCCTGAAGCTCAACAGTCGGAATTCCCGCAGCTGCACCAGCCTGGCCAGCGCCCTGCTGTGCACCTGCACCAGGGGCAGCACCCTGCTGCTGTCCTGCAGCCTGCTGGCCGCTTTCAGCCGGAGCACCCTGGGCCTGCTGGCCGGCTCCCTGCGGAACAGCTGGAATCTTCAGCTGTTTTAAGTCATCTATTGTAGCGATATTTCCATCAATAACAACCGATTTTTCAGTGTTTTCAAATGTATACAATCCGAGCGGGAAAGAAACATCAGAACCTTTGATGATGTTCTTGACTGTTTCTTCATCAAGCCCAAATTCAGCCATCTTTTCCTGGTCAAAGGTGAGCTGTGCTTCCTGAAGCTGCTGGCCGGATATCTGGACAGAAGAAACTCCTTCTATCCCCTCAATCGCAGGCACAATCTGGTCTTCAGCCGTTTTAGTCAGCTCAGGCAGAGATTTTTTCTCATCAGAGATGCTCAGGGACATGATTGGGAATGCATCAAGGCTGAGGCGGGAAACACCGGGCTCCTGGGCACCGTCTGGAAATTCAATGCTGTCCAGCGCTTCCTTCACTTCATCCTGTGCTTTATCCATATCTTTGTCAAAATTGTATTGTATCTGAACCGATGAAGCGTTCTGGAAGGAAGAAGAGCTTACCACTGATACTCCTTCAAGGTTTTGGACCCTCTTTTCAATCGGTTCTGAAATTTCATCTGCCACCTGTTCCGGAGTGGCACCCGGGTAGACCGTCATCACCGAAACAAGCGGGGTCGAAATGCTCGGGATGGTTTCCATTTTCATGTTCAGCCCGGAATACAAGCCTGCTGCCGTAATAATAATTGTCAGAAGCCAGACAGCAAATTTGTTCTTCAGGGAAAACTGGATAATGCTTTTCATACTTCCTCTCCTTGCTATAATTGATTTAATTGACTTTTTGTATTATGATGTGACTGACTGGTCACTACAGTGCCTAGCATAACTGACTGACCGGTCATGCGTCAAGTTTTACCACAGGTTTAAAATGTGGCGATATTGTGACTGGCAGCAGAACGCTGCAGTATCTATAAATGGCTTTAAGAGACCCAGACAGGGAGGTTCTGATCAATTGAAGGAAAAAGAAAAACTGATACTTGATTCCGCTAAGAAACTATTTGCAAAAAAGGGCTTCAGCTCAACCTCCATCCAGGAAATCGTCAATGACACAGGCATGTCAAAGGGAGCCTTCTATCTTTATTTCAAATCAAAGGAAGAACTCCTTCATGCTATTTTCGACAATAGCTTCGATGAATTGCATGCAGAAATTTTTGTATATGAAAACAGGGAACTGGAGCCCCGCGAAAAATTCATCAGCCAGCTGGGTTCCCTTTTCAATACATTTGCCACTCATAAAGACTTTATGATCATGCTTACCCGGGAGCAGGCGCTGCCAAGGGATGAAGCACTAAAGGAACTTATATTTGCACGGATCATAGAGGTGCATCAATTTTACAGAAATGGCCTGTCTTCCATCTATGGTGAAAAAATCACTCCATATCTTTGGGACCTCTCCATGATGATCGAAGGTATGTTCCACCCGTTCTTTAAAATTCTTATGCACGATCCTGAAAACTTTAAAGCAGATGGGGTTGCTGAATATATCATGCGAAGGATGGACAGCATTGTCGGCGGCATCCTCGAGGAAGAGCCGATCATCTCTGAGGAAAAAAATGCAGCTCTGCTGGAAGCAGCAAAAAAAATGCTTGCCGGGCACAAGGGTAATTTAACTTCGGCGGTGAAAAGCATGAAAAAGGAAGCGTTGTCAGGAAGGCATAAAGAAGATCTGGCAGTGTCCATGGAAGTGCTGGAAGCGGAAATATTGAGCAGCAGCCCAAGGGTTCCAGTCATTCAGGGCATGCTGTCCAACTTCAAGGGAATCCAGGAATTTGATTCCTATATTTCTGTGATTGCAGCGCATTTCCATATAAACTTGTGATGGATTGGGAGGGATGTGTAAGAGCATTGACTCACCCCCCGAAAAGGCTTCATAAAAAAAAGGCAGGAGAATGCATCAATGACGCATTTTCCTGCCTTTATACCCTTTCTTTATCTTTCTCGTAAACGGACTCCTGGAATTCCTTCCATTGCCTCAGCTGTTCAGAATACATACCAAACTCTTTTTTATTCCTGCAGTCCAGGGACTGATTGACTTTATAGCTCAAATGGTTCATCTTTAATGCCAGGTCAAAGAAAGAGCATATCTTTCCGGTTAAATAATAATCTTCTAAGTCAGATATAGACATATATACTTGCCGCTCTCCGTTAATATTGATTAAAAAGAACCATCCCAGAAGGTCAACATACTTTTTCTCACACGTTATGGCCAGAACATCGCCCTTTTTCAAATCGAGCGGTCCAGGCGCCTTAGCCGCACAGCATGCCCTGCAGACAGGATATTCATGCCTGAAAGCTTCCAATACCGCAAACTGATGATTCATATCAGTCCCTCCTATCAAAAATTTTAAGATATGTATTAAAGCGGGACTGCAGAGGGGGTTTGGCAGGTCAGTCCCGCTTTAAGTGATATTGATTATCAATATCACTAAGTTTATTATAATTGATATTGATTCTCAATGTCAATTTGAAAATAGCATTTTTAAATTTTCATTTGATTAGCTTCCGGCAGAAAAGCCGCACCCCCAAAGGGATGCGGCTTCAATGGACCTGGCGGGATTTCAACCCGCAAAATGCACAATTTTTCACAGTAGTAAAAACCGGCTGCTCTTTGCATTGAGCTACAGGCACCATGCTATTATATTCACCAGTTTACAAAACTTTATACAAAAAAAGAATGCCGCGGCAATCGCGGCACCCCCTGGATGATTATTTTATAAAAAACAGAAGCCCGGAAAAAGGACGTTTTTTCTTGTCAGTCACTTTTATTCTGTCTGCCAGAATCTTTTCCTGGTTTTCCTCGATCCATCTTTTGACTTCCATCTTATTTTCGCATGTTGTATGATACATTTCACCGCTTTTTCCTGAAGCATTAATGACATATCTGCAGCTTGTATTTCCCATGCAAAACCACCCTAATAATGATTTTTCACTCATTATAGCAGGTTCATAAAATAACGCATCCATCTTTTATCCTGCCTTTTCCCTGTTGATTTATAGCTGATTTCCCAGCATTTTTAAAGGCAAAATCTTCTACTGGCCCTGGTTGAGGGTTTCGCTCCAATCAAGGATGGCGTCACCTTCCAGATATCTTTCGGCGTCAAGGGCCGCCATGCAGCCGGTTCCTGCAGCTGTGATGGCCTGCCTGTACCTTTTATCCTGGACATCGCCGCAGGCAAACACACCTTTGATATTGGTCTCTGTCGTGCCAGGCTTTACAGTGATATAGCCAGACTCATCCAGGTCGATCTGGCTGCCGAGGAATCCTGTGTTGGGCCTGTGGCCGATGGCAACAAAAATGCCGTCTGTTTCCAGGACTTCTTCCTCTCCGGTTTCATTATTCAGCACTTTAAGGCCGGTCACCTTATCAGATTCTGATAGGACCTCTACAGGAGTCCTGTTCAGTTTCCAGCTGATTTTCTGATTTTCCCTGGCCCTGTCCTGCATAATCTTTGAAGCCCTCAGCTCATCTCTGCGGTGGACAATGGTTACATTGTCAGCAAATTTAGTAAGGAAGTTGGCCTCTTCCATGGCAGAGTCCCCGCCGCCGATGATCAGGACCTTTTTCCCGCGGAAAAAGAACCCATCACAAGTGGCACAGGTGCTGACTCCCTTGCCTATATTGTCTTTCTCGCCGGGAATGTTTAAAAGCTTGGCAGAGGCGCCGGTTGAAAGAATGACTGATTCTGCTTCTATTTCTCCAATACCGTCTGCCTTCATCCTGAACGGCTTTTTTGAAAAATCTGCTTCTGTCACCCATCCTCTCTTAAAGACCGCACCAAAGCGTTCAGCCTGCTTTCTCATATTATCCATCAGCTCAGGACCCATGATTCCATCGGTGAAGCCCGGGAAGTTCTCGACCTCTGTCGTCAGTGTCAGCTGTCCTCCAGGCTGATCGCCCTCAATGATTACCGGATTCATATTGGCACGGGCCAAATAGATTGCTGCAGTCAGGCCGGCAGGTCCAGTTCCAAGAATTACTACCTTTTCCATTATGATCAACCTCCAATAACAGTTTCTATTGTTCCGTACCCTTTTCATCCTTATTTATAACAGGCACCTGCAACTGGCCACTTGACACTTCCCTGTAAAAAAGGAAGCTTCCCTCATGACTTGGGAAGCTTCCTGCAGATCTATTTGTCCCTTATTCTTAAAAGCCGCAGCCCATTCAGCGTGACAATCAATGTTGCGCCCATATCAGCAAAGATGGCAATCCATAAAGTAAGCCAGCCGGGAATGACGAGCAGCAGGGCCACAAGCTTAATGCCCAGCGAGAATGTAATGTTCTGCTTGATGATCGTCATTGCTTTTCTGCTCAGCTTAACCGTAAAAGGCAGCTTCCCGAGGTCATCAGCCATCAGTGCAATATCAGCCGTTTCAAGAGCTGTATCCGTACCAGCGCCTCCCATGGCAATCCCAACTGTTGAAGCAGCCAGTGCAGGTGCATCATTCACACCGTCTCCCACCATGCCGGCACGTTTATATTTCTCCCGCAAGTCTTTGATATAGGAAAGTTTGTCTGCAGGCAGCAATTCGGCTTTGATGTCGGTTACCCCCGCTTGGACTCCAATGGCTTTTGCCGTTCCAAGATTATCACCTGTCAGCATAATAGTTTTCTCAATTCCTAATGCATGAAGCTTTTGAATGACATCCCTGCTATTTTCCCTCAGCACATCTGCAACAGCAATCACTCCCATTATTCCAGCTGGAGTTCCTGCTGCCATCACTGTCTTGCCCTGGTTTTGCAGGTCCAGTATCACCGTTCTTAATTCTTCAGGAATTCCATTCTGCAGTACTTCATCAAAAAGATTTGGACTGCCGACATAGCAGGTTTCACCACCTATCTTGCCTTTAATTCCTTTTCCCGTGATGGAGGCAAAGTCCTCCACTTCAATGTTTTGATAGTCCAGCCCTTCCTGCTCCGCTTTTTTCATGATGGCTGATGCCAATGGATGCCGGGAGCCGTTCTCAAGGGCAGCCACAGCAGAAAGCAGCTGTTTGGAGTCAGTCCCTGGAGAAGGGATAAAATCTGTAACAGCGGGACTCCCTTTTGTGAGGGTCCCTGTTTTATCGAATGCCAGGGCTTTTATGCCCCCCATCTCCTCCAGATGGATTCCGCCTTTGATCAGTACTCCATTTTTAGCAGCATTGCCAATCGCCGTCACAATGGCAACCGGAGTTGAAATGACCAGGGCACACGGACAGCCAACCACCAGCACTGCCAACCCCTGGTAGATCCATTCGCTCCAATCAGCACCAAAAAATAGAGGCGGAACAACTGCCGCACCGAATGCCACCATTATAATAATTGGTGTGTAGTACTTGGCAAATCTGTCGACAAATGCCTGTGAAGGGGCTCTTTCGGCCTGGGCTTCTTCAACAAGATGAATGATTTTGGCTATTGTTGTATCTTCTACGCGCTTGGTCACCTTAATTTCAAGGACACCTTCTTCATTTATCGTCCCAGCGAATACTTCATCTCCCTTTGTTTTTGACACAGGGACAGATTCACCCGTAATGGCAGCTTGATTAACAGAAGATAAGCCTTTATCCACTGTTCCATCCATCGCAATTTTCTGGCCTGGCTTTACTATCATGATATCGCCAAGCTGGATATCCTCCACCTCAACCATCAGTTCCTGATTTCCCCTGCGGATCAGCGCTTCCCTAGGGGCTATATCCATCAGCGTCCGGATCGACTGGCGTGCTTTATCCATTGAATAGGTTTCCAGGGCCTCACTGATGGCAAATAATATGACAACAGTGGCCCCTTCCCCCCATTCACCTATAAATGCTGCACCAATGACCGCTATGGTCATCAGCGTCCTCATATCAAACTGGAGGCGGAAAAGGTTTTTTAAGCCTGTAATAAAAAGACGGCAGCCGCCGATTGCTATTGAAGCTGCGTACGCCAGGGCAGAGAACAAACTTTCCTCGCCGTTCATGTGTCCAGCTGCCCAGCCGATAATCAGCAGGACGAAGGAAGCTATAACATAAGAATGCTTTTGCCAAAAAGGCTCTTTCTTTTCTTCAAACCGCTGATTCTCAGGGATGATCCGCAGGTTTTCAAAGGCACCGGCCTTTTCCAGTTCCTTAATCGTGGCGTCTCCGTATACAGTCAGTTTTGAAGCGCCAAAGTTTACATTTGCATTAGAAACACCATCCAGGTGTTTTACGTTCTTTTCGAACTTAGCTGCACAGCCTGCTCAGGAAAAGCCCTGCACTCTATAGACCGTTTTATCAATAGATTTCCCCAAAGACTCACTCATTGGCCGGCCACCTCCTTTTGATGTTCGAAGGCAATCCGTATCAGCTGCTTCACATGCTCATCATCCAGGGAATAATAAACGAGCTTGCCTTCTTTGCGGTATTTTGCCAAACCAAGATTGCGCAGCAGGCGCAAGTGGTGGGAGGCTGTAGCAGTCGTACTGCCGACAATATTGGCTACATCACATACGCACAGCTCCTGTTCATGGCAAAGGGAAAGAGCAATCTTGACCCTGGTATCATCGGACAGCGCTTTGAATATTTGCGCAACTGCCTGTGTATTTTCTTTTTCAATGCTTTTCTTTATACGTTTAACTTTTACTTCATCCACACATTTTACTTCACAAATGTCATTCTGCTTCATAGCTTCACCTCAACATTCAAACATGTATTTGATTATTAGTTTATGCAATTATTGGCAAACGGTCAAATAATTGTTTGAATGTTCCGGGAAAATTTCTGTGAAGTATGTGTCTATTTTTTGAAAAAGCAAAAATCCTTTCTGACATTTGTTCAATAAGGATTGTTTCATTGAGAGGTTTTTTTGTATGCTAGCATAGTAAAAGAAGATTTAAAGAGAGAGGGAGGTTCGATGAAGAGATCTATTTTTCCGATTCTTGCTGCTATTACGCTTGCGGCAGGATGTTCTTCTGCAGAGGAGGATTCCTCACATGCAGGCCATTCAGATGAACATAAGGATCAGGGTGCTCCAGAATTAACTTATACCCTGGGAAGCAATGATTGGGCGGCCGTGACCACTTACACAGACAGCCCGGAAATACTGGAAGCTTATCAGTTTGCAGTCGAGCATCCCGAGGTACTTAATTATATGCCATGCTATTGCGGCTGCTACGAGGAAGATGGCCACGAAAGCAATACCAATTGCTTTGTTGACAGTGTCAGCGGCAGCACCGTTTCCCTTGATACAATGGGCTTTGGCTGAGGGGTCTGTGTAGACATAGCCCGTGAGGCTAAATCAGAGTTTAATAAAGGGACACCTCTTAAGGATATCCGTACAATGATCGATGAGAAATATAAAGGGACAGGGATTGAATCAACTCCTACCCCAATGCCTGAAGTGTAAAAGCTTTGGCGGCAAAGGAAAAGCACACATCTGAAACTGCAGATGTGTGCTTTCTATTTTTGAATTTTAACAGGAGCTGCTTTCATTTTCACATTTCTTACTTAAGCCAAGACCTGCGCTTGACTCAAACGCCAGTTTCGCTGAACCGCTTGATGCGATCTCCTATCTCATCACGCACATGCTTACCTACCTTTCGTTAACCTGCCTCAATTGGCACAGGATAATTCTGTGGGTTTAAAAAATTTCCACATAAAGATGATTAGCAGCATGATGCCTGAAGCCAGCCAAAAAACATTTGCCATTCCTATTGCTTTTTCTAACGAATATCCAGAGATTGGCCCTACAGCTGCTCCCAGATCAATTACGATTGTATAAGATGTCATAAAAAAGACTTTCCCTGAAGACTTAGAACAATATTGAGACATAAGTGTATCCATCACGGTAATAAGACTTGAAGAGGTCAGCAGATGCAAAAGTAAAAAAGGCAGCCATACTGCAATCGGCAGATGCAGGGGAATCACCGCCAGAAGAATCGCAGCCACACCTAAAAATGACAGCAGTATCTTGTGTTTTTCATCTGTTCTGTCCAATGCAGATCCTACTTTTGACACGACGAAAGGAGCAATTCCCCATCTGATTGCCTGCATAATGCCAGCTAAAGCAGCTGCCCCTATGGCCAGCCCATGGATATTGACTTGATCTGAGTATTGAATTTCAATCAAATGGCTTAAGCTTGCTGTCAGCATCCCATCAAGAAGCATCATCACCAGGAAGGCTGTCAGAAAAATCCTGATTAATTCTGGTTCCTTAAGCAGCTTCACATTTTCATATATGGTTGGTCCTGTTTGTTTTGGCGTATTTGTATGCAGAGCCTCAGGAAGAAATAGATGCAGGAAAGGAAGAATGATGAAAACAGAAAACCCTAATATCATACTGATGGCTGACATCCCGAACAAATCAGCAAACAGACCCCCTAGAAGCATGCCGAACAGGCTTCCGAGCCTGTACAGCCCGTTATACAACCCCATGAGCTGGCCCCGATTGCTGTCCGCTGCAAGCTGTAATATCAATAAATAAGCTCCAATCTTAAATATGGACCAGCAGAACCCCCAGATTGACCGAAGAAGAATCCACAATTCAAAATCTTTCACCACACCATATCCTAAGGTCGTGATGCCGCTAAAAATAACAGCTATGTACATCGCATTTCGAAATGTGACCTTTTTAAAGAAAAAACCAATGAGCGGATTCAGCGGCAGTCTCACAAAGCGGTTAACAGAAAGTAATACGCCGACCTGGATCAAAGATGAAAGCCCCGCTTCTTTCCAATGGACCGGCAAAACAATATAAAGCATAGAATCACCAGCCATACAGATTGCGGTCAAAAGGGCCATGCCTATTATAGTCTGCCTGTCAGTCTGCATTCTGCCCTCCCCTTTCAAAAGGACCAGTCATGTTTGGCTGGTCCTTTGTGCTGACTTATAAATTTTTTAATTCCAGCGAAGCGACAACGGCAGGTCCGCAGCAAGATTCCTGGCCGGCGCTCGCAGCCATGGTGTCAGACACACAGCAGCTTGATTGGATATTCGTGCTGCATACCCCTGTCTCGGGCAGCTCAAGCTGCACTTCTTTTGCGCCTTCTTTATCGCCGGTTAGATACGCTACTATGGAACGGACCTGTTCATAGCCTGTCGCAAGCAGGAAAGTCGGGGCCCTGCCATAGCTCTTCATGCCTGCAATATAGAAGTCCTTCTCAGGCTGGCGCAGTTCCTTTTCCCCATGCGGCCGGACGGTCCCGCAGCTATGGATATTCGGATCTATCAGCGGTGCAAGTTCCCCGGCACTTTCTACTGCAGCATCCAGCTGCAGCCTCACCTCATGCAGGAATGCTGTATCCGGCCGGAACCCCGTGCCCGCCACAATTTCATCAATATCCCCAATGGACATCTCTTCTCCATTCAGTTCTCCGATTAAGGCTAGTTTACCGTTGACTGATTGGACCTTGCTGATATGAAACGGAGTTAAAACCTTCACAGCCCCGGACTCCACAAGCTGCTGAATTCTGATACCGAGTTCTCCGCGGGCAGGCAGCCCATCGTTTTCCTGCCCGCCATACACTTCAGCTATATGCTTTTTTCGAAGTATCCAGTGAATAGCTGTATCAGGATATTCTTCTTTAAGCCTCGCCAGTTCAAGGAGGCCGTTAATGGCAGAATGGCCGCTGCCCACCACTGCAATGGTTTTATTTTTATATTTGCTTCCCTGCTTTTGAATATCAGGGATACCATAATGAATGCGGTCTCTCAGCGTTCTTTCTGACTTCGTCCAGATTCCATTCGATAATATAGGATTGGGATTAGTCCATGTACCTGAGCAGTCAATTACGGCTCTCGCTTCGAATAATTCTGTGGAATCTTCAACATCCACATAGATTTGAAATGGAGCGCTGTCCCTCTTTCCCGTTTTGAGTTTATCGTGTGCTTTTCTTGCGATACCGGTGACTTTTGCTTGTAATAAAATGTTTTTCTTTATGGCCGGAAGGCTGCTTAAAGGAAGCAGATACCGCTCGATAAGCTCCTTGCCTGCAGGCAGCTCTTGATCATCCGGAGCTTCCCATCCTGATGCCTCCAGCAATTCCTTCGCTGCAGCATCCACATTGTACTGCCAGGGGGAGAACATTCTGACATGGCTCCATTCCTTTATGCTGGAACCCGCACCATCACCGGATTCAAATAATATAAATGGCTCTTCTTTTTTCACTAAATGGGCTGCTGCTGCAAGACCGACCGGACCTCCTCCAATAATCGCAACAGGCAATTGCCCCTCATTAACCCTCTTCATCATATGTCCTCCTCTATTTAAGCAAAATTTTTAACAGCCTTTATTGTCTTTCCTGTCTCCGCAGCATACCGGGGATTCTGTCATGACATTCGCCAGAAGGCGGACGGATCGCTGGACAATATCCCGCTCAAAATCATTCATACGGGCAAAGACATCTTCCAGATAGGTATTCACCTGCTCATCAATGCCATCTGCAACCTTCTTTCCTGAGTCTGTCAATGAAAGGATGCTCGCCCTTTTATCTTCTTTGGATGGAAGCTTTTCAACCAGCCCCATTTTGCTTAATGTCTGAATCTGCCTCGAAAAAGTGGCAATTTCCACACCCAGAAGATCAGCGACATACTGCATGGACGGATTATGATTGACGCTTATTTCATAAAGGATATGGCTTTGAATCGCGGATACATCTATTCCATCTACAGAACAGCACACTTTGTTCAGCAGTCCAAAGCTTCTGGTAATGGATTGAAATGATTCTCTCATGCTAGTCCCTCCCTATATCAATGCAATCTTTTTTTCCTTCGTTTCCGTGATGCCGGAAATGATGGAGCAAGCTGTTTTTCTAAGGCCTAATATAAATCTGAATGTCGGACCATGACTATGGGATGAAAGGGGACCTGCAAAATAAAGTCCAGGTATATTCGATTCAAATGACTCACTCAATCTTGGGAACTGGGAAAAACCTTGTTCCCTGTCAATTTGCTCACGCAATTCGGCATTGATAAAATAGGCTTTGTCTAAATCGATATGAAACCCTGAAGCTGACAGGAGATGGTCCGCCAGCTTTTCTGTCCCATCAGACAACTTTAACAGCAACTGGCCATCCTGTTCTTTTATCTGTTGAATTTGTACATTTGCCCTTTGGGGAACGATTCCGTCGACATATGGTTTTAAGAAATGGGCAATACTCCCTGGCGACTGGCCCCATTCTTCTTTCTTTTCATCTTCAGTGAGATGGAAGAATACATTACCCAGATCCCTCAGTTCTATCTCAGCTTCTCTGCTTCCGGCATAATTAGGTGATGCGGCTCTGTACACCAGCTCCACCTCTGCTCCTTCACGCTTTAATAGACCGGCTGCTTCCCATGCACTCTGTCCGCTTCCGAGCACGATAACCTTTTTATCCTTAAAAGCGGAGAAGTCTGTGTATCCGGAAGTATGGGAAACCAGCTTCGGGGAAAAATTTTTAACCATTTCCGGCAAGTATTTATAATGTTCAACTCCCGTTGCAACAACTACATTTCTGGCAAAATGCTTTTCGCCTGAATCTGAAACAACTTCATAGATGCCTTCCTTAAAGGAAACATGAGTGATTAATTGAGGAGTAAATATGATTCCTGCTTTCTCCGCAAACCAGCTGGCATATTGTGTAAAAATCGTACGCGGAAGAGGAGTCACAAGCTGTATCCCTGTTTCCGCTGCAAATTGATGTACTGTCCACTTATCCTCAGGATCAGAAAAACTCACAAAATCATGCGGGGTTCGGATAAACATATCCTGCGGCATTTGATTTTTCCAAAAATCCATAGGATATCCAAAAATTTTATAAGAAAGACCATTTCCCAATGCATGGGCAGCAAGTGAAATTCCATAAGGCCCAGAACCAATAATGATGACATCCAACATAATAACCTCTCCTTTAGTTTACAAAATTGAGTAAATTTATGTATAAATAAAATACTTATAATTAATTTATAATACTTTTAGTTGAAATTTACAAGTATTTTTAAAAAAAAAAAAAAAAAAAGAAAGCCAGCAGGCCCTGATGTATTTAGCAGCCAATTGCTCTCATATCTTTTTAATAAACCGGCAGCATGAGAGGAAATGAGTGATGGACTTATAGAAGCTTTTTTCGTTTTGTTGGATTTTTGGTCAATATGCTTTCCTCTTCCTTATGGAGGGCCAGAAAAAAAGAAATGACATGCAGAAGGATTTCACTTGAAAAAATCAAGCAACTTCATCCACCATGGATCATCAAATTGACCATCAGATACCTGATGAAAACCGCTGAAGATCCCCAAATGTGTGATACCCTGTTCATGGTGGACATTTGGCGTATAGAAAGAGAAAAAAAGAAAATTCGTTCTCTCTGCTTTAACGATTGCCGGAGGCGGTTCTCCAGTTTGCTTCTCACTAAATTCCAGATAGTCCTGTTTTGAAGGATTGGTCAGGATGAATAAAATGGCCAGTAGAACTGCAGCTTCAAAAATAGATAAGCTCCTATTCCTCATGGATCTGTACCTCCATTTTTCTTCTTAGAAGCACATTTCGTTTAATTCCCCTGTAAATCCTTTTTTTTAAACGGATTTTGCCCAAAAGAAAAGGAAGCCGAACGGCTCCCCGTTTTTTTTATCCCTACAAATACTTCCTGTGTATCCCTTTCCCGTCATAGGTAAACAGCATCTGCTTGCCCTCAACGATCGTTTCGAGATTGACGCTGCGCCCCCAGAGCTGATGAACATAAGGAAGGACTTTCTCAAGGTACTTCAGATCCAGTTCAATTCCTTCAAATCCGTGCTTTAAGTACAGCTCCCCGTTTTTCAGATAGTCTCCGTCTGCGACTGTTAAGTATGGGAACCCTCCATTGACCCTCATGCTGACAAGCTGATCCCTTACCTCTTCCCAGCCTTTGTCCACGATCTTATAATCCTTCCCCTGCTTCTGAAACAGATACATATCCTCCCGCATGACAAGATCCTTTGTCAGGTAATTGCGCAGGAAGGAGATATCTGATTCGACTTCGCGCACTTCAAACATCTTCTCCCTGCCGGCTCCGCTTTGGACGCCGCGCTTTTTCATTTCCTCTGAAGGATTGTCATAGCGGTCTTCAATATCCTCGAAAATTTTCAGGCCAAGATAATATGGATTGATATTAGTCCTCGAAGGCTGCACCACCCCTGCGTTAAGCTTCGCAAATTCAATGGATTCATCGCTGGTCAGATCCATCTCGCGGAGGATCCTCTGGTGCCAGAAGGATGCCCAGCCTTCGTTCATGATCTTCGTTTCCAGCTGCGGCCAGAAATACAGCATTTCCTCGCGCATCATCGTCAGTATATCCCGCTGCCAGTCTGTAAGCTCCCGGCTGTATGATTCAATAAACAGCAGGAGGTCCTTTTCAGGCTGCGGGGGAATTTTCTTCAGCTTCTTTTTCTTCTCAGGCTTCTTTTTGCTTCTGCTGTCCAGATTCCAGAGATCATCGTAAGGAGTCGCAGCCGGTGCTTCCTCTTCTTCATATTCAAAGTCTTCCGCGCTCCAGGCAAGCTTCGGCCGCATCAGGCTTGGATCAATATGCTCCTCGATGGCTAGCACAGCATCCAGGAAGGTTTCCACCTCATGCTTCCCATGCTCGATTTCATACTGGCGGATCCTTTCTGCTGTTGCAGACATGCTCTCCACCATGTCCCTTTTTGTATTCTGGAAACGGATATTGTTCTTGAAAAAGTCGCAGTGGGCCAGGACGTGGGCCACAATCAGTTTATTCTGGATAAGCGAATTCGAGTCAAGCAGAAACGCGTAGCAGGGATCTGAATTGATGACAAGCTCATATATTTTTGATAGGCCAAGGTCATAATGAAGCTTCATTTTATAAAACTGCTTGCCAAAGCTCCAGTGGGAAAATCGTGTGGGCATCCCGTAGGCGCCAAATGTATAAATGATATCGGCAGGGCATATTTCATACCGCATCGGATAAAAATCCAAGCCGAAACCCGTGGCAATCTCGGTTATTTCCTGTATGGCATGCTCAAGGCCTTTGCGGTCGGTGTCTCTCATCATCTCTCCTCCTTCATCTTCTTATCTCAATTTATGAGAGAAGGACGGGATTGATGAATCAATAAAAAGGGACTCTGCATCCTGAGTCCCTTAGTGCCTACTTTTTCTCTTCCACCGACAAGCTGATCAATTTATCATTGACAGTGTCATGCGACACCCTTACGACAACTGTCTTTGTTTTCTGTCCTTCTTTTACCTGAAACTCGAACAGATCTGCTGCCGTATTCTCTGATAATGCCTGACGCCCCTGGTACTGGTAGTCGACGACTTCTTCCCCGGGATAATCCTCTTTGATCACGGAAGTCGCTATGCGGCCGAATTTTTCATAATCAGGCTTCTGCACAGCCAGGGCTGCCGGAGAAGCAAGTGCTGATAATAAAAATCCAAAAAGCAGCATAGAAAGAAAATGTTTTTTCATTTTTCAATCCTCCATCTTTTTTCATTAGCTTTCTTCAGAACTGCAGACTTTATGCATGGTCATTTACTGCCGAGAAGTATCCTGCACTGCTTGTTCTATACAGGTAAAAGATGAAAGACGCGCTGTATCAGGAAGACCAAGATTTGCTGAGAGAAATCTGTACTGAAGGGCGCAAACTAATATCATCTCCTCAACATAGGAGGGTGAGCCAGATGAATAAAGTCGATTATGACCGGGCGTTATACTACACACACCGTTCAGAATGGGATAATCTCCTGATATTAATGGTCCGAACCCAGGACCAGTTCCTTTCCAAGAAAATTGAGCATTTCCTGCATGCGTATAACTTTGAAAAAGACTATTCCATGATCGAAAAGCATTTGTATTCTTTGCTGAGATATATCGATCATGCAAATGAAATTTCAGAGGACAGCCTGTTCAAGGAGCCTTTGTCAATATAACAAAAAGAATTCCACCAAAAAAAACACGGTCAATCAGGCCGTGTTTTCCTTTGCTTCCCCTATTGTTTTCTCCTGCTGTCCTTCCTGGAGCAGCTTTCCTGCAATAACAGCTGCTGCGAAGGAAAAAATAAGCAGGAAGGATAGAATATAAAAACTGAAAGCTATGCTGGGGGCTCCTGACAGCCCGGTAAAAACAAGCAGCAGC
Source organism: Cytobacillus sp. T106 (assembly GCF_040492155.1). Lineage (NCBI taxonomy): Bacteria > Bacillati > Bacillota > Bacilli > Caryophanales > Bacillaceae > Cytobacillus > Cytobacillus sp. T106. The sequence continues at coordinate 162,277 of NZ_JBEUMK010000005.1, forward strand.
AGCGTCCGGATTAAAAGCCCCATGGACCGGAAAAGGCTGTCTGTCCTGCCGATCAGATGATTCGGCACCCTTTCCATCATCAGTGCATTCCTGGCCACTCTTGTTCCAGCATTGCCAAAGGCAAGGAAGATCGCTAAGGACAAGAAGACAGGAACATCTTTTATAAAAACAATGACCGAAATGGCTGCTGTATAGGCACCGATCGTCAGAATCATCGACCTTTCATTGCCCCACCGGGAAGCGATGGCCGGAACAGCGAGTCCGGCCAATGCGGCTCCTATCCCATAAATCATGCTTTGGGTTCCATATACCGAAGCATCAGCCTGCAGAATATCCGCGATATAAACAGGGAACAGATAATTGGTCACCATGACGCCAATAAAAGGCATCATTGAAGCAAAAAGGAAGACAAACAGCACCGGACTTGCTTTAAGAAACAGCAGACCGCCTCCAGCTTTCACTTTCCCCTGCTGTTTAACAGAATTTTCTCCTGAGGTATAAGGAATCAGCCAAAACAGCCCAAATGCTCCCAGATAGGTCAAAGCATCAATCAGCAGCAGCCGCTCCAGAGGGACAGTGGATATGATGGCCGCTGCAAGCGCCCCCGCTGCCACGCTTGAAAGCTGGCCCTGAATCTCCATGGCGCCATTGAGCCTTCTATAGTGGGAAGGGTCGAAAATTTCCTGGTTGAATGCAAAGATGGCGGGATAAAACAATGTATAATAAAGGCTTCCAGCCCCGTACAGAATGATTAGATGGACTGTTTCATAATCGAGTCCAAAATAGCCGGCTGCGGAAAAAGCAGCGATTATGATAAAGCCTGCTCCTTCCCCGAACAAAAGTATCCTTTTGCGGGAAAAGCGGTCAATCAGCTGGCCAAAAAACGGTGTAACAGCAAAATTGATGATGGTCATGGCTATGGCCGCATAACCGAAAACCTTCCCGCCGTTTTCACCGGATGCAAGCAGCCAGGGAATTGCAATCATGGTAATCCCAGACCCGATGGAAGACAGAATATTGGCAGCAACAATAAAGCAGAAGCGACGATCGCGGTACAATCCATTCATGCTTTTTCCTTACTTGCCTTTCATCTGGACATAGCCATTTACATAAAGTTTCAGTTCATCCATCAGCTGATCGACGAGAGCTGCCGGCTCCTCGTTCAGCCCGTCATTATCATAATCAAAGCAGTGAGGATCGAGCACAAGCTGTTTTGGGATCACATTTGCATAGACCCCTCTTCCAACAGTCCTCATATTATTCAGGGCATTAATGCCCCCTTTTCCTCCGCCGGATACAGCGAGCAGTGCAACCGGCTTATGTGCGAACTGATCACTGCTCAGAAAATCAAGGGCGTTTTTCAGCACGCCGCTCATGGCGCTGTGGTATTCAGGCGAAGCAAGAACGATCCCGTCTGCCTCTGCAGCCCTCTGGCGCAGCTCCTTTACAGCCGTCAGCTCGTACTGGTGCTGCTCCCCGCTGTAAAGGGGAATCTCACCCAGGCTTAAATCAATCAGGTCTGCTCCGTACTTTTTCGCAATATAACGGGCAGCGATTCCTGTTCTGCCCTTTTTTCGTGGACTTCCGCTAAATACTGCAATTTTCATGCTAGTTCTCTCTCCTTTTCTGTAGCTTCTCTATGTTCTTATTATAGGGAGAGACTGCACCGCGGAAATCGTCGCTTTGTTTTAATGTTACATACACATTTAGTCTAACTGAAAATTCAGGCACCTACAACTTTGGATGGAGCCGTATTAAACAAGCTTCTCCCTCACAGCCAGCAGTGCTGCCTGCGTCCGGTCCGAGATCTCGAGCTTTGACAGCAGATTGGATACATGTGTCTTGACCGTTTTCTCTGTGATAAAAAGGGAGGCAGCGATTTCTTTGTTGCTTTTCCCTTTCGCTATCTCCTTCAATACATCGAGTTCCCTTTTTGTCAGTTCATCTATTGGGCTTTTCTTCTTATCCTTATTGGACAGATGTGACAGCAGGTGGGAGGTTGCCTTTGGATGCAGCTGATTTTCCCCTTGCGTAACCTGGACGATCGCCTTGACAAGCTCATCCGGTTCAATATCCTTCAGCTGGTATCCGGAAGCCCCTGCCTCAAGTGCCGGAATGACATGGTCCTGATCGGAAAAGCTGGTTAGCATTAGAACCTTTGTTTCCGGGTATTTCTGTTTGATCATTCTTGTTGCCTCTATCCCATTCATATTCGGCATATCCAGGTCCATGAGGACTATATCCGGCTTTAGTCTCCCTGTCTGCTCGACTGCCTCCAGCCCGTCCTTTGCCTCCCCCGCAATTTCAATCTCCTTCTGCGTCTTAAGGAAAAAAATCAGACCCCTTCTGACAACATTGTGGTCATCAGCCACCAGCACGCGCACTTTCATCATAATCCCCCTTAAATTGGTATGCTTATCTGTATTTCTGTCCCTTTGCCTGGCGCAGTTTTGATAGAGAAACTGCCGCTAAGCATTTCTGTCCTTGCCTTCATACTGTTCAGTCCCATAGTAGGCAGGCCTTTTCCTTTATGATAGTAGAATCCGCAGCCTGCATCCTTTATGATCATTGTGACTCTGCTGCTGTCTTTCTCCACAAAAAGCCGCACCATATCCTTGCCTGAGTGCTTCTTGCAGTTTCCGAAGGCTTCCTGCCCCATTCTCCACAATGCTTCTTCAATTTTCCCCGGGAGGGCAATGATTCCTTTTACTTCTGCCTCTACCTGTAGGCCGAGCATCTGGCCATAATTCTTCAGGGCGCTGACAAGCCCGTTCTCAAGGCCGCGCGGGCGAAGCTGCCAGATCAGTGCCCTCATCTCGCTGAGCGCCTCCTGGGCAAGATCTTGTATGTAAGAAAATGTTTCCTTCACTTCAGCCCCTTCGGCCATTTCCATCCCGCCCCTTGCCGTTAAATTCACAGAAAACAGCAGCTGATTGACAGAGTCATGCAAGTCTCTTGCAAGCCTGTTCCTCTCAGCCGTAAGAGCCAATTCCTGCTCCCTCTGGGTCAGGGCAATCCGTTTAAGGGCCGTGCCTATTTGAAACGCAACTGATTCCAACAATGCCAGCTCCCCATCAGAGAATCTGGTTTTATGAGGGGAGCCGATATTAAGAATGCCGAACCTCTCTTCCCCTGCCCTCAAGGGGACACTGGCATGGTGGGTCAGCCCATTCGTATCTCCGCGCCCCTCTTCAATCGCTTCTTCAATCCGCTTGCAGCCGATAATATTGGTCGCCTTATTCAGCTTGCCATTATTGAATCTGTCAACGCACCAGCAGCCTCCCTGGCACATTGGCGCATAGTGATTTAAGGACAAGGCCTGCGGAAGCCGCTCTTTTGCGGCAAGATGATATCCTCCTTCCCCATCAATCAGAAAGATCCAGCCTGTTTCCAGATTTGTCACTTCAAGCAGCTTCTTCAGCACTTCCGGCAAAACTGACTTTATATCCGTCCCCTCATTGAGAAGCTCTGCGATTCCTTTTAATATTTTCACTTCAGAAAGCCGGTCTTCCATGGTCATAGTCGTGCCTCCCATTTTTACTCTCTTTATTATAAAGCTTTGTGAACAGTTCGGCCTTCGCATTTTGGATGAGGAGCGTCTGCGGCTAAAGTTGCAGCTTCTTTATTAAAAATGCGCAGAAGAAAAGGCGGATTCTGCTCTGCAGAACGGCCGCCTTTTCTTTGGTCAGGCCTTCTTGGCCTCTTCAAGCTTTTTCATTTTTTCATCAATCAGATTCATGAACTCGTTTTCAAGCTTAGCCAGCTTTTCCCTGCTCTCTTCCAGTCCTGTGCTGTTGACTCCGAAATAGAATTTGATCTTCGGCTCTGTTCCGGAAGGACGCAGGCAGATCCATGAACCGTCCTCAAAAAGATACTTGATGACATTGGACTTCGGCAGGCCGATTGGTTCTTCCTCGCCTGTGGCCGGCTTTGCAAGGCCTGTCAGATAATCTTCCATCCTCAGGACCTTCCATTCACCCAGGCTTTCAATCGGATCTCTTCGGAAGGAAGCCAGCGTTTCCTGGATCAGCTCGGCCCCCTGCTTCCCTTTAAGGGTGAGAGATCTGAGCCCTTCCAGATAATAGCCATATTCCTTGTAGATAGCCATCAGTGCATCGTACAGCGACATACCCTTTTTCTTGTAGAAAGCGCATGCTTCTGTCGCCAGAAGGGCAGCCTGGACGGCATCTTTATCACGGGCAAAATCGCCGATCAGATAGCCATAGCTCTCTTCGTAGCCGAACAGGAATTTGTAGCTGTTTTCTTTATAGAAAGCATTGATTTTCTCAGCGATGAATTTAAAGCCCGTAAGCACATCCATGACCTCTACATCATGGGACTCGGCAATTTTTGCACCCAGTTCCGATGTAACAATCGTTTTCAGCATCGCTCCATTGGAAGGAAGCGTTCCCTTTGCTTTCTTCTCGTTCAGAATATAGTGAAGCAGAATGGCGCCGGTCTGATTCCCGGTCAGAACGGTATATTCCCCTCTGTCATCCTTGACTGCGATTCCAAGCCTGTCTGCGTCAGGATCTGTTGCGATCAGAAGATCTGCCCCAACCTCATTGCCGAGCTTGATTGCAAGTTCAAATGCGGCATGCTCTTCCGGATTCGGGCTTTTGACAGTTGAGAAGCCCGGGTCCGGAACAGCCTGCTCCTCAACGGTATAAACATGCCTGTAATCCATTGCTGCCAGTATGTCCTGCACTGGCTTACCGGCGGTGCCATGCAGCGGGGTAAATACTACTTTTATGTCTGTTTCACTGCCGAGGGCCGGATTTTCAGAAATGGTTTTGAGCTTTTCCTGATAAGCCTGGTCTACTTCCTCCCCGATCATCGTAATGAGCCCCTGCTCCAGCAGAGTTTCTTCTTCAGCCGCCTCTATCAGCAGCTCATTTTCAATTTCATTGACTTTTTCTATGACGATGTCTGCGCTTTCAGGAGGCAGCTGTGCGCCATCCTCGCCGTATACCTTATAGCCATTATATTCAGGCGGGTTATGGCTTGCGGTGATCACAACACCGGCAAATGCCTGCAGATAGCGGACCGCAAAGGATAACTCAGGCGTTGGCCTCAAACCATTGAATACATAAGCACGGATTCCGCGCGTTGCCAGCGTTTTAGCCGTCTCCATTGCAAATTCCTTTGACATATAGCGCGAATCGTACGCGATTGCCGCGCCTCTTTTTTTAGCTTCTGCCCCGTATGTTTCAATATAGGAAGCAAGTCCGGCTGCTGCCTTCCTGACCGTATAGATGTTCATTCTGTTCGTGCCGGGGCCGATTTCTCCCCTCATGCCGCCTGTGCCGAATTCCAGATCTTTATAGAAGGCATCCTCCATCCTGCTGTCATCCAAGCGAAGCTCTGCCAGCTCCTGCTGCAGGCTGCTGTCCATATTTGCATATCCAAGCCATTTTTCCGCTTTTTGTTTCCAGTCCATCTCTTTACCTCCCGGCTGCCTCTCAACAGGCTGATTGCAGTAAAGCATCTGGCGCTCGTTCTGCTTTTCTGTTATGTACTTGTTCATCCCTTCACAGGGACTGTTTATTTTATACATTCTGCTGCGGCCCGCGAATTTCCTCCTGAAACCTTTCGAGCTTTCACGACAATTTTCCGCAATTATATTATATAGAAAAAGGCCTGCCAGTGAAAGGCAGGCTGCTGATGTTATTTTTTGTAATGAATCTTATAGATATCATGGCGCCGGTCCTTCAGCTGGCGGACTGTCCCGTCCTGGCGCTGGCGCCTGAGGATTTCAAGGTCCACGTCCCCGATCAGCACCATTTCGATATTGGGATTGGTCTCTCCGACGATGCCATCCCTTGCAAACTCAAAGTCTGACGGCGCAAAAATGCCTGACTGCGCATATTGGATATCCATATTTTCCGTTTGCGGCAAGTTCCCGACCGTTCCCGAAATGACCGTATAGATTTGATTTTCGACCGCTCTTGCCTGTGCACAGTACTTGACACGCAGATAGCCTTGGCGGTCTTCTGTACAAAACGGGGTAAAAATAATCTTTGCGCCTTTATCTGCTGCGATCCTGGCAAGCTCAGGGAATTCAATATCATAGCAGATCTGGATCGCAATCCTTCCGCAGTCTGTATCGAATACCTTCACTTCATCCCCGCGGCTGATCCCCCACCATTTACGCTCATTCGGGGTGATATGGAGCTTATATTGCTTTTCAATCGTGCCATCTCTCCGGAAAAGATAGGCAATATTGTAGATTTCATCATCATCCTCTTTGACGAAATGGGAGCCGCCGATGATATTGACATTATATCTGACAGCCAGATCGGTAAACAGCTCGATATATTCTTCTGTGTACTCTGTAACCCTCCGCACTGCAAGGCTGGGTGACTTTTCATCAAGGAATGACATCAGCTGCGTGGTGAATATCTCAGGGAAAACCGCAAAATCGGCCCCTGCATCTGAGGCGACGTCTGTAAAATATTCCACCTGGTTTGCAAAATCATCAAATGAACTGATTTGCCTCATCATGTACTGAACCACACAAATCCTTACTGGATAGCTTGTTTTATAGAATCTTTTCGTTGTTGGCAGGTAGTCGACATTATTCCATTCCATCAGGGTCGCATATTTGTTGGACTGGACATCATCCGGCAGATAATTAGGATTGATCCGCATGAGAGTGAACTCATTCAGGAGCTGGAATGAGAGGACCGGATCATAAATTTTATGGCGGGATACCTCGCTTACATACTCGCGCGGGCTCATTTCCCCGGCATATTTATGATAGTTCGGGATCCTGCCGCCAATGATGATGCTTTTCAGGTTCATCTGCCGCACCAGTTCTTTCCGTGCCTCATACAGGCGGTAGCCGATTTTCATGCGCCGGAAATCGGGGTGCACCATTACTTCAATGCCGTATAAATTATACCCATCCTGATTATGGTTCGTAATATAGCCATTATCCGTCACATCGCTCCACGAATGCCTGTCATCATATTCATCGAAATTGATGATCAGGCTGGAACAGGACCCGATGATATCGCCATCATATTCTGCGACAAACTGGCCCTCCGGGAAGACTTCCAGATGGCTCTCCAGATGCTCCCGCTTCCACGGATCCATCCCGGGAAAGCATAGCTCCTGCAGGGCTATGATTTTATCAATATCTTCAGCCCTTGTATTGCGTATGATCATTTTCTTCTCAAATTTACTCAAATCCAATTTTGACATACTGTCTGCATCTCCTCTTATTCGCGCTGCATGTTAATGGCATTTACACTATGAGGGCCTTTTCTCCCAAGGCTCCGTCACGCCCGCTGTGAATAAGGAGGCTTTCAGGCTGATTGCCTTCAGCACCCCCTCAGAAATTTCCTCATGGGTAAGCCATCTGGCCTTTTCCCCTTCAAAACGGAATCCAAGAATAATCCTCATCCACTTGAGAGAGGAAGTTTCCAGGCCTTTGAAAGGCTCCCTCGAAGCATGGCTGCCTTTAATCTCATACAGCTCTGTAAACTTGTCATCTTTCGCTATGTACTGCAAAAGCCACTGGAAGCTGTCCGAAGCATCGCTTCTCATCCAAACGGCGGCCAAATCGAACGTCCCCCGGTCCAGAACAGCTTGGATCAAGCCTTCCTGGAACTGGACGGGACTGTAATAGTCTGCTTGTATAAAAGATACGTCTCCAGGTACAGAAATTTCTTCCATCATTTTTAAAAAATGGTCATGGCTTCTGCCCATTGCACTGACATGGAATCCTTCTTTGCAGAGCGATTCAATCACTCTTTTTAACATACCCGTTCCGCCAATGACTAACGCATGTTTTTTCATATTAATACTCCTTTTACAGATAGGATAATATTAGGACTGATGCTCGCCCCTGTATCAATGGTAGAATGAAAGAAGGAATTTCCGGCTGCCGTTAACAGCTTATGCCTGCACATCTTCACTCATGCTGTCCTGAACACTGCAAAAATGTGAAGATTAGGTGTCTTTAATTCAAGGGAATTTACAAGTCCGGAGAATCTCTTTATAATTTCACCATAAACCAATTAAAGGAGAAGCATATGGATAAGCCAAAACAAGATCCGAGGGAAAACCTTTTATTCCTTTCCTGGGCAGCCTCCATCCTGGCGATGTTCGGAAGCCTCTATTTTTCTGAAGTCCGCCATTATGAGCCCTGCGCACTCTGCTGGTACCAGCGCATCGCCATGTACCCCCTCGCCGTCATACTCGGGATCGCTGTGATTAAAAAAGACTTTAAAATCAGCTTTTATACAATGATCCTCTCCGCTGCCGGTGCATGCATATCTATTTATCATTATTCTATACAGAAGGTCTCATTCCTTGGCGAAAATGCCCTTTCCTGCGGCAGGGTCCCATGCACAGGGCAATATATCAACTGGCTGGGATTCATTACGATTCCCCTGCTTGCGCTTACAGCTTTTATCATTATCTTTATAACAAGCTTGATCATCTGGAAAAAAACAAAGGAGGCAGTGTGATTTGAAGAAAGTCATTATATTTTTAGTTATAATCATAGCACTATTTGCAGGTGTGGCAGTGCTCACCAGTATGCAGAATAAAGAAAAGGTATCCGGCAATAACCCATACGGAACAGAGAATCTGAAGTCTGAAACAATCGACCAGCTCGATGATCCGAACTACCAGAACATTATTCTCCCGGATGAACTGGAGAAAAAGCTTGAAGCAGGAGAAGACGCAACCGTCTACTTCTTCAGCCCTACATGCCCGCACTGCCAAAGGACAACCCCTGTTGTCGCCCCGCTGGCAGATGAAATGGGAGTCGACCTTGTACAATTCAACCTGTGGGAATTCGAAAACGGCTGGGACAACTACAACATAAACGAAACACCAACAATCGTCCAATACAAAGACGGCAAAGAAACAAACAGAATCACAGGCTCACAAGACAAAGAAGTATTCGAAGAATGGTTTAACGAGAATTCTAAATAAGAAAAAACGGGAAGGATCGCTCCTTCCCGTTTTTACGTTGTATATCAAAAAGACCTTAAAATTTTTTGTTAATAAACAAGCCCCTACTCGTAACATCGCAGGTTAATCCGGCCGGAATGTCTGCAGTTACAGACATTCCCGAATCAGAGCTGCATTACGGAAGGAGCTGGTTGTTATGCAGGATGTCCAACAATTAGCGGGTTTATACCTCTTAAGACTTTATTTATCTAGTGCTCCTGAAAAAGAGATTGAAACGAATCTTTAGTCCCGATTATTGGTTTTGCAGAAATGTACCAAAGTTTAAAAAGCCCTGTTGGTTGGAGTGGAGGGCACGTAGACTCCTCATAAAATGCATGCTCATTTTCTTCGTGCGATGCAAGCACGCGGAAGATAATTTAAAGTCCTGCGGGATTGCAGCGGAAATGTTGAGACCCCGCAGCGCGCAAGCGTGAGGAGGCTCAACTCCGCCCCGCGGAAAGCGAAGTGCCTGGAGTGCAGATCAACAGCCTCAGTTATAGCGCAATCTAATAAAATCTTTTGATTTTAAATAGGAATAATGAGGTGCCATTTGCCACAAAATTATCAAAAACCCTGTTGATCGGAACGGAAGGCACGCAGACTCCTGCGGGATTGCAGCGGAAATGTTGAGACCCCGCAGCGCGCAAGCGCGAGGAGGCTCAACTCCGCCCCGCGGAAAGCGAAGTGCCTGGAGTGCAGATCAACAGCCTTGGTTATAGCGCAAATCTAATAAAATCTTTTTGATTTTAAATAGGATTAGAACTAGAAACCATTGTCTGGACTACCCTATTAAAGTCAGCAGGAGCTGCAAAACTCTCAACGCCCCTGTTGGTTGGAGTGGAGGGCATGCAGACTCCTGCGGGGAATAGCGGCAAAGCTGAGACCCCGCAGGAGCTTGCTCTGAGGAGGCTGAGCGCCGCCCCACGGAAAGCGAAGTGCCCGGAACGGAAACAAACAGCTCCATATTAAATAAAACACTATAAAAAAACAGGAAGAAGCACCCCCGCTCCTTCCCGTTCTTCAAACTCACTACTTCTGCCCCATTTTAAACCAAAAGCTCATTCGCCGCTTTCGTATACACACTAAACATATCACCCTTCAGCTCTTTTGCATCAATAAAAGAGCTAAAGCCGAAAGGAAAGAATAATCCGAAATCTTTCAGGATATGTACATTCTTCTGAAAGATGCCCTCATATCGGTTTTCCGGATCAGAAGATTCCAGGATAGAAATCAGCGTCTGCAGGCTGGCGATCACCTGAAATGCTTCCTTCAAAGTCCCGAAATATTCAAAATGCCTGGTAGAAGTATGCAGCACCTTCAGCTTTTCAAACTCTTTAATATCCTCATCTGAAAAATAAGCAGGAAAAATAGATGTATAAAAATAATCTACCAGTTCCCTGATCCTCTCTTCCTGGTTAGGAGTCGATGCAAAAACTACTTTCACTGAAAACCCACCTTTGTAATCCTTGTAATCATTTCGTAACATATAATCCTAGAATAACATATCAGCCGAATCTCTAAGGGTGGTAATTATACCCATAGAGACGGCATTTTTTTACATAGCCTAGGAAATCACGAATAAAGAAACCGCTTTTTTTTACATAAAAATATGTCTTTTGGCTTACCCGCTTACAATTATACAATATTGGAGCATACTGGGGAGATATGAATCGGCTGCCGGCATCCATTGCATGGAAACATTTTTCATGTATGATTTATATGTGAATTAACGGCTTACTATTATAGGAAAATACTGGCTGAAGGAGGGCTTTGTATCATTACGAAGAAAAAAGGTGAATGGTTTGAAATTATAATCCCCAGCCACTGGGAGGGCATGACGCTTGAGGAGCTTCTCCGCAGCCGCTGGAAGGCCCCTAAAAAGCAAATCCATTTGATGAGAATGGAAAAAAGCATATTAGTGGACGGCTCAGCTCCTGCCTGGACATCACCGCTTATTGAAGGCAGCAGGCTGGGGCTAAAGCTTTTTGCTGAAGAAGATTTCGGCGTAAAGCCTGCATACCATGAAATTGACGTGCTGTATGAGGATGATCATATGCTGATTCTCAACAAGCCTGCCGGCATGGATACTCACCCCAATGAGCCGATGCAGGAAGACACGCTTGCCAACGCAGCTGCCTTTCATCTCCTGGCCAAAGGGGAGTACCGCCAGGTCAAGCACATCCACCGCCTTGATAAAGATACAACCGGTGCTGTATTGTTCGCCAAGCATGCACTTGCAGGAGGCATGCTTGATCAGCTTCTTAAGGAAAGAAAAATCAAGCGGACCTATATCGCCATGGCGGACGGGGTCATTAAACAAAAAAAAGGGGTGATCCGCAAGCCCATTGGGCGGGACAGGCATCACCCTACAAGAAGGCGAGTTTCCCCAGGCGGTCAGGATGCGGTCACTCATTATGAAGTTGCTGCAATATTTCCAAGAGAGCAGCAGACCCTTGTATCCTGCCGGCTGGAAACAGGAAGGACCCATCAGATCAGGGTCCACTTCAGTGATATGGGCCACCCATTGACCGGGGACAGATTGTATGGCGGCAGCCCGGCCTTTCCGCGGCAGGCCCTTCATGCTGCCAAGCTGGAGGTTCCGCATCCCTTTACAGAGGAAGCAGTGGTCTGTTACGCACCTGTAACTGACTGCCCGGAAATGTTCAGAGGCTTTCAGCCGGAGGAGCTTTAAATCTTTCTGCAGAAGCAAATGAAGGATTCATGCTGAGCCACCTGAGACCCTCTTTACTGCAAAAAGCCTTACAGAGGGTTCCGGTCGTGCCGACTAAAACCCTCTGGACTCTTAATTGCCTTACAGAGGGCTCTAGTCCAGCTGACTAAGACCCTCTAGACTCTTAATTGCCTTACAGAGGGTTCTAGTCCAGCTGACTAAGACCCTCTGGACTCTTAATATCCCTGCAGAGGGTTCTAGTCCAGCTGACTAAGGCCCTCTAGACTCTTAATTGCCTTACAGAGGGTTCTAGTCCAGCTGACTAAGACCCTCTGGACTTTTAAAAGCCACACAGAGGGCTCTAGTCCAGCTGACTAAGACCCTCTGGACTCTTAATATCCCTGCAGAGGGTTCTAGTCCAGTTGAATCAACTCAGACCCTCTATCCACCTAAAAAACCAAACAAAAGATTCCACTACACCCTAGTGAAACAAATAGATAATCAAACACAAAAAAGCCCCTAAAAAGGGGCTTTCTTGTATTAGTCTGCTTTACGCATACCTTTCATGATCAAGCTTAGTACAAATACCAGAACAACAGCACCGATAATGGCAGGGATAATAGCAAAGTCAGCTACGACAGGACCCCAGTCGCCAAGAATCAATGTACCTAACCAAGCTCCAACGAAACCTGCGATAATATTACCGATTACGCCGCCCGGAATGTCTCTTCCTACGATCATGCCGGCAATCCACCCGATGATTCCACCAATAATTAATGCCCAAAGAAAACTTAACATAATTTCTCACTCCTAATTAGTTTTTTGTTTTGCAGAATTAAGTTTATAAAAGCATCAGCTGTTGCCAGCTGGCTCTAACAGATTGACTGGCGCAAAGCCTTCTTCATCTCCGGCCTTTACCGCCACTTTTACACGGACCGGATCACGGTCCAGCACTTCAAGTTCGGTTCCTTTTTCTACAAGCAGCGCATCCTTTTCTTCTTCCAGCTGTTTGATTCCATCGTAATCATTGATCTGGATGAAATCGTAGAGACTGTCATAGGCTTCTGGGGTCGCAGCGAGGTAAAAATCCTCCTCCGCTTTAACAGTATCCCCTTTTTCGACCATTTCTTGCTTAACAGTTTCTTTGCCTTCCTCTAATGCACCTTTAATCTTATCAATCGTATCAGGCGCATTTTCTTTAACATCATCAGCAGCCTCTTCGGTCTTCTCTTTGGCAGATTGAGCAACTTCCTCAGCTGACTGTTCCAGTTCATCAGCCGCCTGATTCAGTTCCTGCTCAGCTTCCTGCCCGTTGCTGCAGCCTATAAGAAATATTAAGATGGCAATAATCGGTACCGAATAGAGTTTTTTCAATCATCACCCTCCTTTTCGGTTTGTTGTTTGCTGCTTGTACAAATAAATTACCCCAGCTTCAAAATCTAAAACATGCGTCTTCTTTCCTTTATTTGCTAGGGTGAATTTTTACACAGCGGGAAAACAAGATAGTTGGTCTTGTCTCTGCGCCAAAATGTTCTAGAAAAACCGAAAGCGGCTGCTCCCGCTGCAGCCGCCCATTTTATATAAACGGCTTCCGCCGATATTGTAATTATCTTCTTCCCCTGGAAAACTTGTCCAAAACTGATTTTCTGCAAAGATTTTTTCTAAAACGAGCCCAATTTTCCACCAGCAGAATTTGTGCCTAACAAAAAAGAATCCTGTTCAACAGGATTCTTCTGCACGCTTTATTCTTCAAGCAGGAAATCGGCCTTCTCCCCTCCGTAAAAGTACAGCCGGTGGAGCGGCCTGGTCATTCCCACATATAGAAGCTTAATATCGATTTCTGAAGATGCATCATATTTTTCATGTATCGAAACAATGAATACTGCATCAAATTCCAGTCCTTTGGATAGATAGGAAGGGACAATTACGATTTCATCCTTCGGAATGCTTTCCCGTTCTGCAAGCAGACGGACTTTTTCATCAGTCTCTTCCTTGAAATAATCGAATAAAGTCTGGCAGTCCTTCATTGTTTTACCGATGACAGCAAAGTTCTTTAGCTGTTCTCCCCGCAGCTCCTTTACCTTTTCTGCAATTTGCCGCGCGAGCCCGGCTCCTTCTTCTCTTTCTATAAAAGACGGGCTCTCACCATGCCTGACAACAGGTTCCACCTGCGGAAAGGAGTAGGGCAGGAGCTTCAGCAGGCGGTTTGCTTTTTCCATGATTTCTATTGTCGTCCGATAGCTTTTCTGCAGCTCAGTATAGGTAGCACGCGGGAATATCTCGGTGAAGACCGGTTCCCAAGCCTTTAGCCCCCGATAAGAGTGGATTCCCTGAGCGAGATCTCCCACCAGCGTAAACATATCTGTATCACAGGCCTTTTTTAGAGCATATATCTCCATATAGCTGTAATCCTGGGCTTCATCAATGACAATATTTTTTGCCTTTAAATCTTTATCAACCCCGTAAAGCTCTGTCTGCAGATACAGAAGGGCAGCCAGATCTTCCCGTTCAACCTTCTTCTTGGAGAGAATGGAAAGTGAGTAGCTGCATAATTCTTCTGCTTCGCCTTTTGTCAGTTCATTCCCTGAAAAACGGACGATCCTTGACGGATCCTCGAAAAGCTCACGATAGTAATCCAGCGCCTTCTTTTTCGGAAACTGCTTCATATAGTCGGGCACAGCCCTTCTGATGCTCTTTTGGATCTCCTCCAGCCGCCCGGCTTTTTGATCAAGGGCATGCGAGACATATTCCCTTCTTTTATCCTGATCCTTGCCGCGGTATATGGCCCTGTCAATCCGGTCATCATAGTAGGCTTCAATTTTGGCGAGGATATTCTTTTTCTTCCTTTTCAAATCGCCTTGAAGGATGCTCTTAAGCTTTTCAAGCCTCCGGAAATAGGGAAGATAATGATAATCTTCATGAAAAAGCCTGATGAATTTCTTTCTGCTGAACAGGCGGAACTTATCCGCCATAAAGTCGTCAGAAGGATAAAAGGTATAAGAGATGCTCTTTAAGTACTGATCTAAAACGGTCTTGAACACCCGGGATCCCTTGATTTCTGAAACTCTGAGCCCGAATCCTTCTTCTTTTTCTTCAAGAAGCTGGATGAGCTTCCTGTCCTCTGCAATGGAGAAATTTCCGGATAGGCACTGCAGGACATACTCGGGAAACGTTGTCTGCCTGACTCTTTCCACACCTAGCTCAGGCAATGCTTCTGATATGTAGTCTATGAACAGCTGGCTCGGAGCCAGGATCATCAGCTGCTCCGGCAGGAAATTCTCTTTGTACTGATAGATGAAATAACTGATTCGGTGGAGGGCGATGGTTGTCTTTCCGCTTCCCGCTGCTCCCTGGACGATGATGGGCTTGTTCAGATCAGCCCTGATGATGCGGTTTTGCTCTTCCTGGATCGTTGAAATAATTTCAGTCAGCCGGCTGCTGGAGCTTTTGGCGAGGGAATCCTGAAGCAGTTCGTCGGTAGTGGTTAGATCGATGTCCCGGATTTCCTCCAGAATGCCATCCTCAATCATTAGCTGTCTTTTTAATGTCAGCTGGCCATCATAATTTTCACCGTAGGCCTCATATTCGACCCTTCCAAGCCTGCCTTCATAATAGAGATTGGCAATCGGGGACCTCCAGTCCACGATAATCTGCTCCTGGTTTTCCCTGGAATAGAGCGAGGTTTTTCCAATATACAGACTCTCCTTCTCTTCCTGGCCTTTATGCTGGTAATCAAGCCGGGCAAAATAAGGCTTTGGATGGGCATTTCGAAGGCTTGACAGCTCATCTTTGGACATTTCAAAAAAACGGGCGTTTGTCAAAATGGAGGAATAGCTTAAGCTTGATTCGAGCCAGTCCGTGTCCTGAAAGGCTTCTTTCATATTTTCCTTGAACTGGTCTTTGCTGGATTCAGCTGTTTTAATGACAGCCTCCATATATTTTCTGGTAAAATCGAGCCGTTCACTTTCCTTCTGATAATCGGGATGCTGGTCTGATGTCATATGTTTCTCCTTTCATTCCAATTCAGCCGCTTGAGAAAGAAGTTTATATGGGCTTGTAAGGAGCAGAAAGTTATATTATCAGAAAAGTCAACCACTTACAACACCTTTCTGTTTCAGCTGGAAAAAATGTAAATTCTCAGGATATTACCATATAAATTCTCAGCCAGTATAGTATTTATATTAAGTTTTTGTAAATTTTGAGCGAAATGCTACCTTATTCGACAAATTTCATATAAAATATTTTCGTTTGGGGGGTTTTTTGCTGGAGCTGAGGCAGGGAATCGCCACAAATTTTGGATGAAAGAGCTTCTTTAGCGGGATAGCGGGTATACTATGTAACTAACCGGAACAGCAATTTGCCATCCGCTTAAGCAGCTTTTGGTTCTAGGCATTTAACAAATGGGGGTTTAAATATGGTTTTCAAGAAGAAGGACAAGTTTGCAATTTTGTTGAGCAGCATCTCTTCCAACGTAAAAGAGGGAGCTCACTATTTTGCCGATTACAAATTGAAAAACGTCAGTGATCTGAAGATTTTTTCCGAAACGATGAAAGAGTATGAAACAAAAGGCGACACATTTGTCCACGAGGTCATCAAAGAACTTAATAATGCTTTTATCACTCCGATCGAGCGTGAAGATATCCTCCACCTTGCGATGAGCATGGATGATGTCCTTGATGGGATTGAACATTGTGCTGCCTTGTTTGAGATGTACTCGATTACACAGGCAGACGATTATATGCTTAAATTTGTTGATGCCATCCGCAGCTGTTCATTGGAAATCGAAAAGGCCGTAGAGCTGCTTTCAACCAAAAAGCTTCTTGATATCAGAGAGCATGCCATCAAAATCAAGGATTACGAATCAAAATGTGACGGGGTCCTGCGCCAGTCCATCAAGCACTTATTTTCAGTTGAAAAAGATCCGATCCGCATCATTCAATATAAAGAAATTTATGAAAACCTGGAAGACATCGCTGACAGCTGCCAGAATGTCGCCAACACTCTAGAAACCATCATCATGAAGAATGCGTAAGGAGCTTTCATAAATGGATTCCATATTCATCATAACCATACTGATTGTCATAGGGGCATTGGCCTTCGACTTTATTAACGGCTTCCATGATACAGCCAACGCCATTGCTACAGCCGTCTCAACGAAAGCACTGAAGCCAAGGCATGCCATTATTCTTGCCGCCACGATGAACTTTGTCGGGGCTATGACCTTTACAGGAGTAGCCAAGACCATTACAAAAGATATTGTTGATCCCTTCACTCTGCAGAACGGATCAATTGTCATCCTGGCAGCATTAATTGCTGCGATCTTTTGGAATTTGCTCACTTGGTATTACGGAATTCCGAGCAGTTCATCTCATGCGATTATCGGCTCCATTGCAGGCGCTGCGATAGCAGCAGCAGGATTCCAGGCCCTTAATTACGGGGGCTTCATGAAAATCATCCAGGCGCTGATTTTCTCTCCGCTCATCGCATTTGTTGTTGGATTCATCGTATATAGCATTTTTAAAATTGTTTTTAAACACAATAACCTGACTAAAACAAACAGGAATTTCCGCCTGTTCCAGATTTTCACTGCGGCCCTGCAGTCATACACACATGGTACGAACGATGCCCAGAAAGCAATGGGGATCATTACAATGGCGCTCATTGCCAATAACTATGTCACAACTGATGATATCCCGTTCTGGGTCCAGTTCTCCTGTGCCTTGGCAATGGGGCTTGGTACTTCAGTCGGCGGCTGGAAAATCATCAAGACTGTCGGCGGCAAGATCATGAAAATTCGCCCTATCAACGGTGTTGCAGCTGATTTGACCGGCGCAGCCATCATCTTCGGTGCAACGGCAATACACCTGCCGGTCAGTACAACCCATGTCATTTCTTCTTCCATTCTTGGAGTGGGATCAGCCCACCGCCTAAAAGGCGTTAAATGGGGCACGGCACAGCGGATGCTGATCACCTGGGTCATCACCCTGCCGATTTCCGCTACGATTGCAGGTCTTGTGTACTTATTGCTGAATGCAATTTTCTAAACAAACAGCAAAAAAGCTATTGGAGCCAATCTCCAATAGCTTTTTTTTCATCCCAGATGCTTTTTCTGGAAGCGGGCTATGTTCTCATATTCGCCTTCAAGTGCTCTGGATAGGCGGATGAAGACCGGGAGCAGCTCCTGGTAAACAGCTGCATTCTCTGGATTCGGCTTATGGCTGAAGGTATCCCCCACCATGCCTGACACAATGCTCAGATCCTCGATTTCACCGACGGCATACAAGCCCAGGATGGCAGCGCCCAGGCAGGAGCTTTCATAGCTCTCAGGCACGACGACCTCCTGATTGAAAATATCAGCCATCATCTGCCTCCACAGCTCAGATCTTGCAAATCCGCCTGTCGCCTGGATTTTCTTCGGCTCCCCGATCAGTTCCTCCAGGGCCAGCAGGACGGTGAACAGATTATAAATAACCCCCTCAAGAACAGAGCGGATCATATGCTCTTTTTTATGGTGAAGACTGAGTCCGAAAAACGAACCTCTTGCATTGCTGTTCCATAACGGTGCTCTTTCGCCTGTCATATATGGATGGAAGATAAGGCCGTCCGCGCCGGGGCGGACCGCAGCCGCAATCTTTGTCAGCACATCATAGGCATCCATTCCCAGCCTCTTGGCAGTCTCCACCTCGGAGGCAGCAAGTTCGTCCCGGACCCAGCGGAAAATCATGCCGCCATTATTGACCGGTCCTCCTATCACCCAATGCTTTTCAGTGAGCGCATAGCAGAAAATCCTTCCTTTCGGATCTGTCACAGGCCTATCGGTCACAGCCCGGATGGCTCCGCTTGTTCCGATTGTAACAGCTACGACGCCTGGATCGATCGCGTTGACTCCAAGATTTGATAGTACCCCGTCGCTCGCTCCCGCTACAAAAGGCACCGAGGCATCAAGTCCTGTCAGCTTCTGATATTCCTCTTTCAGGCCTTTCAGAGTATAGGTTGTCGGGACCGGCTCTGAAAGCTTATCCCCCTGAATTCCGGCTACCTCCAGCGCTTCAGCATCCCACGACAGATCTTTTAGATTGAACATGCCTGTTGCAGACGCAATGGAATAATCGACAATATACTCGCCAAAGAATTTGAAGAATACATATTCCTTGATTGAGATAAATTTCGCCGCCTGATTATAGATTTCTTTCTCCTCATTTTTCATCCAGAGCAGTTTGGATAATGGTGACATAGGATGGATAGGTGTACCTGTCCTCAAGTAGATTTCATGGCCGTTCAGGTCGCGTTTGATTTTCTCGGCCCATCCGGCGCTCCTGTTATCCGCCCATGTGATGCTTTTGGTCAGGGGTATCCCATCCCCATCCACAGCAATGACGCTGTGCATGGCAGAACTGAAGCTCACGCACAGCAGGTCGGCTGAACTGATGCCCCCTTCTTCCATGCAGGCTTTTAGGGTGCCGGCCACAGCTGCCAGGATGATATCCGGATCCTGCTCTGCAGCCGAGGGGCTTGGCGTATGTAAAGGATAGCCGATGGAATGCTTGGCAGCCACCTTGCCTTCTTTATTAAAAAGGACAGACTTTGTGCTCGTCGTCCCGATGTCCACTCCTAGCATATATTTTTCAGCTGTCATATGAACCTCTCCAATCTTTTAAAGCTCTCTTTTTAAGTTTACAACGAATCAAAAATAACATACACCGATATGGATCCCTCCCGGGGCAGCAGGTCCGGAAAGCAGAAGAAGGAAGCGCTCCCGCTCCCTTTTTCCTTTATATTTATCTGCCTCTGTTTAAGAAATGAAGAATCCGATTATAAATACAACCAGGAATCCGACAATGGCAATCAAGCTTTCCATGACAGTCCAGGACTTCAGCGTGTCCTTAACATCAAGGCCGAAGTAGCGGTTAACAAGCCAGAACCCTGAGTCGTTGACATGCGAGAAAATGGTTGCGCCTGCCGCGATAGAGATTACAATCAATCCAAGGACCGGCCCTTCCAGTCCCATGATTTCAATAAGCGGGGCAATAAGGCCTGCTGCTGTTACCATCGCTACCGTTGCCGAACCCTGGGCCACACGCACAAATGTAGCAATCAGGAATGCGAGCAGGATCGGCGGCAGTGATGAAGAAGCCATCATATCCCCAAGAACCTGTCCAACGCCTGAATCAATCAGAACCTGTTTGAAGACACCGCCGGCACCGGTTACAAGGATGATGATCCCGGCTGGCTCAAGAGATTTTGTCGCAATATCCTGTACCTCCTGACGGGAGTAGCCGCGCTTCGTCCCAAGGAAATAGAATGCCAGCAGTGTAGCCAGCGTCAGAGCAACAAATGGATGTCCCATGAAAGTGAATACGGCACGCAAGCCGTTCCCTTCATCAAGTACAACACCGGACACTGTATTAATTAAAATCAGTACAAGCGGGATGAAGATGATGCTTGCAATCATTCCAAAGCTTGGAAGTTCCCTATCATATTCTTTTTCTTCAATATTCATATATTCCGGAATGGTGACATGAATCCTTTTGGCAATAAATTTACCGAACAGCGGACCAGCGATGATCATGGAAGGTATACCTGCTAAAATACCAAACAGGATCACCCAGCCCAAGTCTGCACCAATCAGGTCAGCTACCGCGATTGGGCCCGGAGTGGGCGGAATGAAGCTGTGTGTGACAGCCAATCCGGCCAGCAGCGGTATCCCGTAGTATAGAAGGGATTTACCAGTTTTCTTGGCAAGCCCGTAGACAATCGGCACAAGGATAATGAAGCCGACATCAAAGAATACTGGTATGGCTACAATGAAGCCCGTGATGCCCAGGGCCCACTGTGCTTTATCTTCCCCGAATTTCTTGATCATCGTCTGTGCCAGGCGCTCAGCACCGCCGGAAACCTCGAGCATCCGGCCGAACATAGCCCCGAGCCCGACTACGACAGCCACAAACCCGAGGGTTCCCCCCATGCCATTCTGGACAGATTCGATGACGCCTCCAAGCGGCATTCCTGCAGCAATCCCTACAAGCAGGCTGACAAGGAGCAATGCGACGAAAGCATGGAGCTTGGTTTTCATTACAAGAAACAGCAGCAGGAAGATTCCTGCCATTGCTACTAAAATAAGCATTGAACCAGACATTTTTGTTCCTCCCCTATTAAACGCTTACATTTTGATTTCTAATAATTTGGCAGAATACGAAATAATTTTCTTCTTTATCTATTAACCAACGAAAAAAAATTCTTTCGCCTTATGTTTTTATTATATAAAATATTTTTCTAATTGCAACCGTTTTCAAAGAAAATTTTTTCTTTTATAATAGTACTATAGAAAAATTTGATAGGGAGTGCATCAATGGAAACTCTTTATTGCTTTGCCCGCATTAAAACCCATTATTCCAAATTCAGTGATAAAGAAAAAAGAATTGCTGACTATATTTTGGACAACCCCGAAAAAATAGTCCACAGCTCCATCAATCAGCTGGCAGATGATTTAGGGATTGCAGATTCAACGGTTTTCCGCTTCTGCAAAAGGATTGGCTTCAAAGGCTATCAGGCGCTGAAAATAGCCCTTGCCTCTGAGATTGTCGCACCGATAAAGGATATCCATGAGACGATCCAGGAGGAGGATGACATTCTTACGGTCTCGGAAAAAGTGTTCCGCTCAAACATCAATACATTGGAGGATACCTTGAAGCTGATAAGAGGAGGCGCTTTTGAAATGGCTGTGGAAGCAATCCTGCAGGCGGAAAAGGTTGAGTTTTTCGGAAGCGGGGGCTCAGGAATCATTGCCCAGGATGCCTACCACAAATTCATCCGGACCGGACTTACCGTTCATGCCAACAGTGATTCCCATTTGCAGCTCATGTCAGCTTCCCAGCTTTCCGATAAAGATACGGCCGTGTTCATTTCCCATTCAGGGGCAACGAAGGATATGATCGGAGTGCTGAAGGTGGCCAAGGAAAACGGCGCCAGGACGATCAGCATCACCAACTTTGCCAAAACCCCGCTGACCCAGCAGGCCGACATCGCCCTTTACACGGTTGCTGAAGAAACAGACTACCGCTCAGAGGCCCTGTCATCCCGCATTGCCCAGCTGAGCATCATTGACGCCTTATATGTAAACGTCATGATCGCCCGCAAAGATGAAGGAAAGCAGGCACTTCGGAAAATGAGAAATGCCATCTCTTCAAAACGGATTTAACCCCGAAAATGAAAACGCTTTATATGCTGCGTATTTCAGGTACGGCTGTGAACAGCAAAATTCACAGCATAACCAGCAAAAAAAAGACTGCAGACATTCAATTTTCATTGAATTTATCTGCAGTCTTCAGATCCTGCTTAGGCAGGATCATTTTTTATTATTCGCCGCTTTTTACGACCGCATGGCCGCCGAATTCATTCCTGAGTGCTGCCACTACCTTACCGTGGAATGTATCATCCTCAAGTGAGCGATAGCGCATGAACTGGGACATCGCAATAACCGGGGCAGACGCCTGGAAGTCAAGTGCTGCCTCTACTGTCCATTTGCCTTCGCCTGAAGAATTCATGACACCTCTGATGCCTTCAAGCTTAGGATCTTTGCTGAACGCATTCTCCAGAAGCTCAGACAGCCATGAACGGATGACAGAACCATTATTCCATACACGCGATACTTCTTTGTAGTCATAGTCGAAATTGCTTTTTTCAAGAATTTCAAAGCCTTCGGCAAAAGCTTGCATCATTCCGTACTCAATGCCATTGTGGACCATTTTCAGGAAGTGGCCGCTGCCGCGCTTTCCAGAGTAAAGATAGCCGTTTGGAACAGAAATATCAGCAAACAGCTGCTCAACCTGGCTGAAAGCTTCTTTGTCGCCGCCAATCATCGTGCAGACGCCATGGCGTGCACCTTCCTGGCCGCCGCTTGTTCCGCAGTCGATATAATGGATGCCCTTCTCTGCCAGCTCATCTCCGCGGCGCAGAGTTTCCTTGTAGTTGGAGTTTCCGCCGTCAATGATGATATCTCCTTCTGTCAGCACGGCTGCTGCACTGCTCAGAACCTTTTCTGTGATGTCGCCAGCAGGCACCATCATCCAGATGACCTTAGGAGAAGGGAGCTTTGCTGCAAGCTCTTCTATCGAAGCTGCCGTCGCGACGCCTTCTGCCGAAATCTTTTCCATTGCTTCTGTATTTACATCATTAGCCACCACTTCATGGCCTTTGTCTCTCATATTAAGGGCAAGATTATATCCCATTTTGCCCAGTCCGATTATACCTAGCTTCACGTTTCTTCCTCCTATGTACAGCATAAGCCTTTGATTAAAATCCTTTTCAACTATAACATTTTATCTCCAAAAATCAATCACTACAACCTCTGCCCAATTACCTTATTCATGCCCTATTTCTGCTGGATTATTTTATAGCCCTTTTAAATCTGCTGAATGCACAGCCCGCTCCAGCTGAGATGCCATTTTTTCTTTATTATCCTCTGGCGGTATATTTCCCTTTTCTCTTCATTCTCCAGGAAAAAACTGGTCGGCCTGACCACTCCGCTGACGGCATCTTCCACTCCCCAGGGGGCACCCAATTTAAGGCGGCCCTGATCCAGGGTAACAGCAAGCGCAGTTGCTGTTTCAGGAAATTTGGAAACAGCATCAATAGAAGAAGCGTAAGGAGGCATCCCGTTCCGGACAGCCATCCTTGCCTGATTTTTCACGGACCATGGAACACCGGGCAGCAGCCTCCCCAGCAGCTGTTCAGCCTCCTTTTCAGAAGCTTCACCAGTATTTTCTTTATCGAAATATATGACATCGATATCCGGGAGAGGCGTTCTCTCCCGGATATCATGCAAAACATCCCATATCTTAGAGCGGACAAACCCGGCACAAATCCACCAGTCCGGCAGCCCGGCAGCTTCAGCCGCTTTCAGGATGTCCATCATCCAGCCGTCCTCCTGAATGGCCTTTACTATATCTTCTTCACTGTTTAATTCCATACACTCACTCCCCGGCAGCATGTCCCTTCAGACAGTTTTCCTTTCAATCAGGGCTGCTTCTGCCTCCATCTGTTTTACCTGTCCGCTCGTGAGCTTTTCGAGGAACAGCCTGAAAGCTGTTTTGCCCATTTCGTTTACAGGCAGATCCATCGTTGTAATCTGCAAAGCCCTGGAAATCGGATGATTATCAAAGCTTAAAACAGCAAGATCACCTGGTATCCTGAGTCCCAGCTTGCTCCATTCCGCAATGATGCCGGCTGCCACCTGATCGCTGCTGACGAGCAGCGCGTCCGGCCTCTCTGCCATCCCATAAAGCTGCCTGGCCACCCTTTCGCCATCCTCAATGCCCAGGCATCTGTCAAAAATCCAATCTTCTGTAACGGCGATATTCTGTTCTGCCAGTCCTTCAGAGAATGCCTGATAACGGAGGTTGCTGTTTGTGCCGGTTCTCCTGGCAATGCAATAGCCGATTCTCCTATACCCTTTAGACAGCAGATGATCGAGCCCCTGGCGAAACGCTTTATAATGGTCGATAAAGACAGCACTGACAGAAGGATGGTCCAGCTTTTCACAAATGACTGCAGGCATGCTGAGGCAGTACTCCTCCATTTTGCTCCAGCTGCTTTTCCGGGAAAGAATGATCATCCCATCAACCATCCTCATTTTCATCTTTGCGAGTGCCTCTATTTCTTTATCAGGATCATAGGCAGTCTGAAAAAGATGAAGCCCATACTCATGCTTTAACGCTTCCTCTCCAATTCCTTCCAGAAGGGAAGAAAAATAAGGATGATTCACATATGGCAGCATAACCCCTACCGTCTTGGTCTTCCCTCTTGACAGATGGACTGCATTGATATTCTGGATATAATCAAGTTTTTCAATGGCCTGCATGACGGCCAGCCGCTTTTCTTCAGCCACATAAGGATGCTTATTAAGCACCCTGGAAACTGTTGACACAGACACGTTTGCCAGTTTGGCAATTTCTCTGATATTCGCCATCCCCTGACCTCCTTGCTTATCAGCATTATAGCATGCTGCATTTTCACTTGCGCTGGAACGCATTTCATACTTTATGCTCCTCTTAGGGTTTGAGAAATTCAGGAAGGAGGATGCCGGATGCTAGGGATTTTATGCCTGCTGTTCCTATGCGCTTCAATAATATCAGCTGCTGCCTATAGCTTAAGCCTGAGAAAAGGCAGCAGCAAGGATCATGAAAAATAACATGAGCAGCATAACAGAAATGAACCAACCCTGGCCGCAGGGGATGGTTCAAGCACTAAAAGCTTCCCGGCATAGAAGAAATTTTCCAGCCGGCTTTTGTTTTTTCAAATTCAATATGAAAGGTTTCGTATAAAAGTGTATCACCGAGCGGGGCCTTTAAATCAAACTCTTTCACGTCACCGGCATCCTTCATCTGAAGGATTTCTGCATGCTGATAGCCCATGATGGACCCGCCGTCTGCATTAGGCTGCACGAGTCTTCCATTGTGGACCTTGATGCCTGAATGAGTGATATAAGCTGAAATGGCTTCGTTTGTAAAAGAAGATGAAAAATACTGGATCAGCTTTGATTCTGAATCAAGATCCCTGCCCATAAAGCGATAGTCCAATTCATTGATCGTTATGGATTCCATTTCTTCTATATTGCCTCCGCTTTGAACATGCCAGCGCTTTTGTGCCGCTTCATTGATGGCAGCAGCCAGCATTTCTTCCTCCAGGTTTTCGAGCTTCTGTACAGGAGAGCCCCTCTTCAGGCTGGAGATTATTTCATCCTTTTTGGATACTGCCAAGCTGTAAAGATCAAAAGCAGGACTGCCCGGGGGATAGGGGTTTTTCCAACCTTTCCTGACCATATATATAAAACGGTCATCCTCAAAAAGCTTCAGCATATCTTTTTCATCAATGGGTTCTCCCGCATCTTTAGGATAAATCACAATATCAAACAGCTGCCCTTTTTCCTCCCCCTCGGGCTTGATGCTAGCAGATAAACGGTATTCATTGCTTGGTCCGGGAGATCCCTCCACAGCCAAATAAGGAAACAAATCAAGCGGGATAGCGAGCGTCAGGTCAGGTTCGGGAATATATAAAGCAGTATCCTGTCCCTCCCTGTCTTCAAGCATTGCTATAATTTCGTCTTTCAGCTCTGAAAACTTGCTGTAACCCGGCATAATCATGTTTAGGTTCATGCCCTTTTCTATTGATTGGATTGCTTCTTCGGGCTTTCCTTCCTTCACCTGCGCTTCAGCCAGGAAATACCAGTATATTGCTGCATCAGGGACTTCAGCTGTCCTTGCTTTATAATATTGTGAAACTTTAGGGAAGTAAGCTGGATACAGCTCTTTATCAGAAGCAAAGCGGCTGCCATCCCATGACAGCATATCAACCTGATACACGTCAGCAAGATCGCGTGCCCAGACGGCCAATGAATAGAAAGATCCTTCTTCAGGGCGGACCATTTCCAGCTCGTGATAGTTTTCCTGGCCAATCTTTTTCAGGGAGCCTTCAGCAAAGGAAAAAATATTGAGCGTGCTTCCTGCTGAAGCGCCGATGCTCCAGCCCAGCAATAGTTCATCCGCTCCATCCCCTGTCACGTCGGCGGCCGCACCCCAGCCAACATCAAATCCAATGCCTTTTATATCTTCCTGCAAAGTCCATTCTTTTTGCACTTTTTTGAGAATAAGAGTCCCTGGTTTGCCGGGGTCTCCTTTGAGCTTGTAGAAAACTGCCGCTTCCGGTGACCCATCTCCATCAAAATCCGCTTCCAGTATGCTGCTTCCTCCAACCGGCCTGTCAGGAACCGCTAAAATTGCATCTGCAGGGAGGAACCGCTTGGCGACAGGCTCAAGATTTTCTTTTTCCTGAATCTTTTCTGCCGGGGGCCTTGGCGCCTGTATAAGGCTGACCGGCTCAGGAAGAAACGTGCACCCTCCAAGCAGCAAAAAGCCCAGCAGTATGGTTATAAGTTTGAGTTTTCTCATTTTCCCCTCCACTCTCCCTCAAGGGCTAGAAGGAAATACATTCTTCCATCCTTACAAAGGCAGCCTGATATATGCGGCAGTTCCCTTTCC
Organism: Cytobacillus sp. T106; assembly: GCF_040492155.1. Classification (NCBI taxonomy): domain Bacteria; kingdom Bacillati; phylum Bacillota; class Bacilli; order Caryophanales; family Bacillaceae; genus Cytobacillus; species Cytobacillus sp. T106. The sequence continues at coordinate 188,950 of NZ_JBEUMK010000005.1, forward strand.
TCTCTCACTGGCCAGCTCAAACTGCCCTTGGTGTGCCGCTATGATCTCCTGGCAGATTGCAAGTCCAAGTCCGGTTCCTGCTCCATGGATTTTTCCTTTATAAAACTTTTCCTTTACTGCTTCCAGCTCATCGGAAGGTATCCCTGCCCCTGTATCACTGACGATAATGACTGCTTCCTTTTCCTTCCGCTTCAGAGCGACAGATATGGTGCCCTCTGCAGGCGTGAACTTCAAGCTGTTATCAAGAACATTCAGCAGCACCTGCTTCAGCCGATCTCTGTCTGCATTTAAAAAAAGGGGTTCTTCCGTTATTTCACTGGATAAAAGGATATTCTGGCGATTCGCCCGCGGTCTAAGCTGATTGACTGTCTGCTGGACCATTTTCTGCAGCAGGATACGCTCAAAAACAAAGCCCGCCTTCCCTGATGAAAGGCTTGATAGATCAAGCAATTCACCGAGCAGATGGCTAAGCCTTTCACTTTCGTCTGTAATGATATCCAATCCTTCGGTGAACACCTTTTCATCCGTCATGCTCCGGAGTGTAAGGGCCCATCCTTTGACAGAGGTCAAAGGTGTCCTCAGCTCATGGGAAACAGAGGCAATAAATTCATTCTTCAGCTTCTCATGCTTTTCGGCTTCCTCGGCCATATAATTCAATGTATCGGCAAGCAGGCCAACTTCATCATCCCGCTCCTTCTTGATCCTCACTGAAAACTTTCCGGATGCCATCAGTTCTGCAGCCTCTGTTATACGGCTTACAGGCTTAATAATCGTATTCGCCAGAAAATAGCTTATAATCCCGGCAATCAGGATGACGGCGAGTCCGATCATAATTAATGCTGATGCATTTTGCAGGAAAACTTCATTAAGCTGTTCGAGTGAAGTTGTCAGCCTGATGGCACCTACCGGCTCTCCGGAAACGAGGATTGGCCTTGCTACAGAGAGAAGCTTTTCTCCAGCTTCGGTCCCCGTCCAATAGCCTGTAGTACCGGAAAGGGCAGATTCTATATCCTGAAAACCCTTCAGGCTTTTTCCTTCCGACAGGCTGCTCCCTGACAGCAGTGCTCCATCCTTGCCGACGATCTGCACCTTTGCATCAAGGAGGAAATTGTACTGCTGCAGGAGCTGATCTGCAGAATCCTTGAGCGGCCTAGTCTGGAAATATTGCTCATAATAAACGGAGAACATGCTCCCCTGATCCCTGAGCGCCTGCTTGACACCCCCCATATAATAAAGCCGCAGGGCTGACAGGATGACGGCCTCGAAAAGGGCCACTGTGATGATGATCATCACAAGGTAGCTTCCTGCAAGACGTTTTCCGATCCCATTTTTCATGACTTATGCCCGCTTTCCTGAAAGCAATAGCCATACCCCCAAACCGTTTTAAGAAACAAAGGGCTTGATGGTTCATCTTCTATTTTTTCCCGCAGCCTCCTGATATGGACATCCACTGTTTTCGGATCACCGAAATAATTCAATCCCCACACTTCGTCAAGAAGCTCATCCCTAGTGACTGGCTCATTCCGCTTTTGCAGGAAAAACTTCATCAGCTGGAATTCTCTTGCCGTCAATTTTACAAGCCTGCCCGACTTATACAGGCGCTGGGTTTTGACTTCAAGCAGGTAAGGGCCCAGCTCTAAGGCTGCAGGACGGACCGGGGAAGTATTCCTTGATGTCCGCCTCAGAACAGAGCGGATCCTTGCGGCAAGCTCAAGCGGGTTGAAGGGCTTGACAATATAGTCATCTGCCCCGATTTCAAGACCCATGATTTTGTCCATATCCTGCCCTCTTGCAGATAGGATAATGATGGGCAGATCCGGGTGCCGCTCCCTGAGCCTTGCACATATTTCAAAACCATCCATATCAGGAAGCATCACATCCAGCACCACGAGTGAAGGGTTTTTATCCTCCGCAAGCTGCAACGCCGTTTTCCCATCTCCCGCTTCAAGGACCTCGAAGTTGGATCTTTCAAGATTAAAATAGATAAGCTTCCGGATCGGCAATTCATCCTCGACAACCAAGATTTTTCCTTCTATCATTCTAGTGACCTCGCACATTCAAATTGATTTCATAATTTTATTTTACAACGGGTACTGATTTTGGAAAATATTTTCATTTGTATTTTCAGAAAAAAATGCCGTCCTGCCCCTCGCTGCCTTCTGGTTAGAATGGAAGTTTTCCAGTACACTAGGATTAGAAAATCATCAGGGAGGTGCACACGATGCCTGACTGGTCATATCATCCGATATTCAAACCGATTCTGGAAAGGCTCCCGGGCGGAGCGGGACGGGAATTTATCCATAAAGGGATGAACACTCTCTCATCGCTGCCGGGCGGCAGGCACATCATTGAATTTCTTGGCCATATGTCTCCGGCACCTGAACTTCAAAAGACGATGCTTGGATACAGCTTTCAATCGCCTGTCGGCTTAAGCGGGAAAGTGGACCCCCTTCTTTCCGGTACAAAGGCTTTTACCGGGCTCGGCTTCGGTTTTCTGGAAGCCGGCCCTGTTTCTATGGAAGTGCAGCTTTCCAGCGGGACCGCTGTCAAGCATCAAGATGGATCGATTTCCTATCCTGTCCCGCTGGAGTCCATTGGAGTGGATAGGACGATCTCCCAGCTTGAAAAAATGAAAGCTGCCCATCAGCCGCTGTTCATCAGAATAGATTCACCTGCTTCCAGCATGGATTTGGCAGCAGCTGAAATTATCGAGCTGGCTGGACGCCTTTGCCCATATGCTTCGGCAATGATCATTGAAAACGGTTGGAGGTTTAAGCAGGATCACTATAGAAAGATTGCCGGTATTCTTAAAGGCAAACCTGTCCTCCTGGGCACTTCCCCCGCTGCCTTCCGGAAGCAGCAAACCATTATTGCCGCTTTGGCAGATGAAGACCTGATTCAGGGGATTGTATTAGATGAAGAGGCGTCTTTTTCAGGCGGCAGGCAGACCTTCCCATTGAGCGCTCCAGAAGCTTTCACGGATTGTTTATCGACTATAAGAAACGCATATCCAGCTGGCTTTCCTGCAATTATCTCCGGGGGAGTCCTTGAGCCGGAGGATGCCATTTCATTATATACAGCAGGAGCAGACTTGATTATGCTGTCGGGAGGATATGTTTCCTCAGGGCCCGGGCTTCCAAAGAGGATCAATGAAGCGGCTGCAGTCCTCGAGGTTCATGCAGGAAGGGAGGATTTTGGAGGCTGGATGCTGTATTGGCTGTTTGGTCTTTTCATCCTGATTGGCGGGCTGATCGCCCTTTTTTTCAGCCTGACATCTGTCATTCTTCCCTATGATGAACATTTCCTTGGCATCAGCCGGGAAGACCTTATACTGATGAACCCGCTGCTCATCAAATTTATGCTGCACGACCGGATGACACTCGCCGGGACCATGATCTCCGGCGGAATCCTCTATATGGAGCTTGCCCGCCACGGTGCCAGGAACGGTCTCCACTGGGCACGGAAGGCCATCAATGCTGGCGCGGTGACTGGTTTTCTCGGAATCCTGCTGTTTATCGGATACGGCTACTTTGATTGGCTTCACGGACTTTTTTGGCTTATTCTGCTTCCCTTCTTTTTATTGGGGCTCCGGAACTCAAAGGAAGCCAATCAAAGGCCTCGTTCTATTAATAAAAAAAACACAGCAGCCTGGCGCAAAAGCCTCTGGGGGCAGCTGTGTTTTGTCATCCTTGGTTTTTCTTTTGTTATTGGGGGGATATCCATTTCCGCCATAGGTGCAACCGGTGTTTTCGTTCAGACTGATATCGGATATATCTGCATGACCCCTGAACAGATGAACAATCTCAATGAAAAGCTCATCCCGCTGATTGCCCATGACCGTGCCGGTTTTGGCAGCGCTTTGTTCAGTGTTGGCCTGCTGGTGCTGATGACCGCCCTATGGGGCTTCCGGCAAGGTGAGAAGTGGGTGTGGAGGATGCTCCTCATCGGCGGGATTCCTGCCTTTGCGGCAGGCATTCTTACCCATTTTTATATCGGCTATACCACCTTTTATCATCTCCTCCCTGCCTATTTTGCTTTTGGGCTTTATATAGCAGGGCTTGTGCTTACACGCAGATTTTTCCTGGATCAGGCTGCTGACTGAGGCAGCCTTTTAAAGAACGGGACTTATGATCAGCCGCTTTGAAGCAGCCTGACAGTCAGCTTTCTGATCAGGTCAGGCAGAATGCCAAAGGTATATGGCTTGTAGACTCTTTCTGTCCATTTATGTCCTCCCTTTCCATAGACTCCGATATTCAGGGAAGGAATATTCAGTGTTTTCATTTCTCCCAGCGGGACGGGAAAGAGCTTGTCCATTGCCGGGAAATTCTGCTTTAACAAGCCAATTTCATTATCTGACCCGCTGTATGAAAGAAAGCTGGCATCAGACAGGTAAGGGAAATACTTTCTCAGTTTAAATTCCTCGCCTGTCAGCATCTCCTCCTCTCTAAGCACTTCTTCTAGACAGCTCAGGATGATTCCACCCTCAATGTGATTCGCAGGAAGGAATGGAGGTGCAAAGAACAGGATTGCTCTCGGCTTTTTCTCGGGATCAAGCCGGTGAAGTGCCTCGACAGCTGCGAATGCAAGCATCCGCTCATCATTTTCATACTCTCCCGCTTCTTTAATGCTATCCCTCACAGCTTTCACAGGATCGAGCCCTAGTCCATCAAGATAATGGACCATTTCCGAAAAGGTGATGACCTCCATTCCCCAGTCATGACCTCCCCTGGGAAGGCTATTGGTGCGCCGATATAGCTCATAGCTCTCCGACAGCCTCCTCTCAGCGTCAGTGCACGCTTCCATTGCAATCATCTTCAATTCCTTCATCAGCTCTACAGGCGATTTATTATAGATAAAATAATTAAAATACAGCTTGCAGCTTACGGCTGTCTGGACATCATAGCTTTTTTTGTCATCTTTCATATATAAGCAGCTCGGCGGCAGGATTAATTCATCTTCTACCTTTTCCGCAAGATTGAAGTTCTGGCTGATCCTTAGATTGAGCTCTGATGCTACAATCGTCGGGTCAAGCCCTGCAAGGCTTTCGCCTGCATGCGCTTCTCTCCCTGCAATATAAAAACACGGCAGCAGCTTGCCGGCAGTTCCTGCATAGATATACTTTCTGCTGTCTCCGTCGAACAGAGGGGAGATGAAGTCATTATTGATGCTGGCCCGGTATTGAAGCCCGTGCTCTGCTTTGAGCCGGAGCAGTTCCCCCAGTGCAGCCCGAATGCCTGTGTGCTGGCCTTCTTCATCCGCATTGAAGAGGACCAGCAAATTCCCGTCAAGCTCCTCTGGATGCTCTGAAAAATAAAGGAGATTTGCCAGGTGGACAGCAATTCCGCTTTGCATATCAAGCGCCCCTCGGCCAAAAAGCCATTCACCTGATCTTGCATCACTACAAAGCTCCATATCTGCTTCATATTGCGCAAAGAAAGCCTGCAGCCCGTCCGGATCATGGGCAATGGGCTTTAATGTGCCATAGTCTTCAATCCCTACCGTATCAAAATGGGCATGATAGAGGATTGTCTGCTTTCCCTTTCCTTTAATAAAAGCAAATACATTTTTCCTGGAAAAAGGGTCCGCTTCAATCTTCTGCTCCCAGCAAAAACTTGGGCGGGTTTTGAAATATGGAAAGGTGCCGATGATCTCCTTAATAAATTCTGCCTTCTTTCTTTCACCGTCTGTATTGGTATAGCTATCCCGCTTGATGAGCTCTGCTGTCAGCTTTTCCGCCTGTTCAAAGATTGTCAGTCCCTGCAATTCTGCATACATGCAAAATTCCCCCATTCAGTAATTGAAATAAGTGTAAAGTCTGCAGGATACAATAATCAACCCATTTTCAAATTATTTAAATTTTTTCCCGGTACCAGTTTTAAGCTGAAGTTTATGTGAAACCGAATGCATTCAGGCATTTTACAGAATAATAATGATTAGCACTTGAATTTCATTATAAAAACGAATATTATATTATTTGTGCTTTTTAAATGTTCGTATTTCCGGAGGTTTTTTATGTTTAAACTTAAAGATTATCAAACCAATGTGAAAACAGAGGTTCTAGCAGGCATCACAACGTTTTTGACGATGGTTTATATTGTAGTCGTCAATCCTGTCATCCTTTCAGATGCAGGTGTTCCTTTTGAGCAAGTATTCACAGCGACCATCATTGCTGCTGTTGCCGGGACATTGTGGATGGCCCTGTTCGCCAATTACCCGATAGCCATCGCCCCTGGAATGGGCTTGAATGCGTATTTCGCCTATTCAGTTGTGGGCACTCATGGAAATATTGATTATATGACGGCATTTGCAGCCGTTTTCGTTGCCGGGATCATCTTTATCATCCTGTCATTGACCCCTTTCCGGAAGAAGCTGATTGAAGCGATTCCTGAAAATCTGAAGCATGGCATCACGGCCGGGATCGGCTTGTTCATTGCCTTTATCGGACTGCGGCTTACGGGCATCATTACAAGCCATCCGACCAATCTGGTAGCACTTGGGGACCTTCATCAGCCATCTGCCGTGCTTGCGCTTATCGGCCTGGCCGTCACACTCGTCCTTATGGTATTGAATGTAAATGGCGCAATGTTTTTCGGAATGATCGCTACCGGACTGATTGCCTTTTTCACCGGCCAGCTCAGCTTTGAGCAAGGATTTGTTTCACTGCCGTCACTTCCTGATGGCCTGATCATTGCCAATCCGCTGTCAGCATTTGCGGAAGTCTTCCAGCATAGTCTGTATGCAGTCGTCTTCTCTTTCCTGCTTGTTACGATCTTCGATACAACAGGAACAATGATCGGCGTGGCCCAGCAGGCCGGGCTCATGAAAGGCAATACCATGCCGCGGGCGAGGGAGGCGCTTCTTTCTGACAGCATCGCTACCACAATCGGTGCAATGTTCGGTACAAGCCCGACCTCCGCATATATTGAATCTTCTTCAGGAGTAGCCGCAGGCGGCCGGACCGGCCTGACCTCCCTGACTGTAGCTGGTCTGTTTGTCCTTGCAGCCTTTTTCGGTCCGCTCGTAAGCGCGGTATCCGGACTTTCGGCCATCACTGCACCAGCACTGATCATTGTCGGCAGCCTGATGATGGGGAGCATTTCGCATATTAAATGGAATGAGCTGGATGAAGCATTCCCTGCCTTCCTGATCATCCTGAGCATGCCGCTGACATCAAGCATCGCAACAGGCATCGCACTTGGCTTCATCTCCTACCCGCTGATGAAAATCGTAAAAGGAAAATGGCGCGACGTCCACCCGCTTGTTTACCTTTTTGCCGTATTGTTCTTTTATCAGCTGGCGTTTTTGCCGCATTGATAGAAATGCGGAGGCACTGTTCAGGTGCGACAAGCATAAGACGCTTTGGAATTGAAGGCGTTCTTTGCCTTCGGTTCCAAAGTGGCTTATGACTCGAGGGGCTAGGCTTTGGAGCTGGACCAATCGAAATGACAAAAAGAGCAGCTGCATATGCAGCTGCTCTTTCTTTTATATCAGTACTTCAACCTTGGCATCCTTTTTCAGATCTTCAACCTGTTTGACCAGTACTTCCTGTTTCTTTTGGTCGTTAAGCTGTTCCTGGATTTTTGTTTTTATTTCTTCGTATTCCGGAACTGATTGCCCTTCAGGTGTTGATGCTTTCACTTGATCATAATATGCTTTTACTTCTTCTTCTGTAGCGGCATCTGCTTTAATTTCTTTATCGATATACTTATTTGATACGATAGAATCGCTGATTTGCCCCTTCAGCTCTTCTTCAGTCAATCCCGCATCCTTTAGGGCAGCGGCAAATTTCTTGTCATCGCCTTCGTATTGTTTCTTTATTTCATCCAGCTGGCCCTGCACCTCTTCTTCTGAGGCCTTGTAGCCTTTTTCAGCGGCTTCCTGCATGATTAAGCTTTGTCCGACCAGGCTGTCTATTGTCTGCTGCTTAATTTGTTCTGAGGCTTCCTTGGTAGTTGGATCCTGTCCGCTCATCTGGTAGCTCATTTGAGCATTCTGGAGCATACCGTTAAAATCCTTGCCCAGAATTTTATCATCATTGACAACAGCAACGGTTTCTTTTTCATCGACTTTTTGCTTGTCCAGTTTTTCCTGCATTTCCTTCATGCTGGCCTCCTGGCTCTTCTCTTCCTGCTTGCTTGCATTCTTATCTTCTGATTGAGCATTGTCCTCGTTCCCGCCGCAAGCAGTTAAAACGGCAGCGGTCAAGACTGCCAGCATCGTCCATTTAATCTTCTTCATGATCCGTCCCCTTTCGCCCTCCTGATAAGGGCTATTTCTATAATTTTCTTATATAGTGGGCATTATAGCTGATATTTTCGCGAAAAGATACCAATCACCCATTACCAACTTTTGGAACATGGGCAGCAGCGCCCGACAAATATAGGAGTACGGGCTGTATCTTCCTGTTATTTTCCTCCCTCTTCTACTGAAAATTACTGCCTTGTCAGCAGCTGCAGGAGCAGGATTGAACAGAAGCCTTCCAGTCTCAGCTTTCAATTTATGACCCTTAAGGTGACGTTCTAAATGTACAATTCGCACATACTTTTCTTTATAGGACAGGACAAGATAAGGTGATGTGAGAGATGGTACATAAAATGACTGCTATCATAATGGGAAGCTTTCTAATGGGGATTGGCATCAATGGCTTCATCATTCCTCATCATCTGCTGGATGGCGGTTTTATCGGGCTTGGCCTGATTCTGCACTATTATTATGATTTCCCCCCGGGCCTGTCTTTGGTATGCCTCAGCATCCCTGTTTATACAGCGGCCTGGTTTTATCACCGCAAGTATTTCTTTTACAGTTTGTCCGGTCTGCTGGCTTCCTCTATTTTTATTGACCTCTTTGAACCTATCAAAGGAACCATGCCGCTGGGGATACTGCCAAGCGCTGTTATTGGAGGAATACTGGTCGGCTGCGGAATCGGACTCATGCTCCGGTATGACACAAGCACATGCGGCTCTGATCTGCTTGCACAGCTTCTCTCAAAAGCATTTTCTGTCAATGTGGGTCTGATCATCTTTATGATGGATGCGCTGATTATTTCATCAGGAATCAAAGCAGTCGGATGGACGCATTTTTTCTATTCGTTCCTGACCATCATCAGTGTGGCAATCCTGACGATCATGATGAATCGGGGCCGGCATTCAGCAGCAGGGGCATAGCCCCGGCAAACTGGCTGAAGGAGCCTGTATCAGGCTTCTTCAGCCAGTTTGCATACATAGACCAAGGATTCAGACCGGGCAGTCAGCGCCCTTTTGTCCCAGCCTCCATAGACCTGGATTATCTCCAGGCGGCAGCTTTCAAGCAGACGTTCCATTTCCTGCGGATATGTATATCTCAGAAAAATATTCTTTACTGTCTCTTCCAGATCGCTCCTTCGGATTGTCTGGTAATGCTGGATCTGTGTTAACTTGTCGTATTTGCTTATCGTAGAAACCTTTATTTGCTCCCCGCTTTTTCCAGTGATGGTTTTCCAATATTCCTCTCCTTCAGGCTGAAGCAATTCTTCTGCAGAAGGAAAACGGGTATCGAAGATAAACAGCCCGCTTTTGTCCAGATGGTTTACAACGGCTTCCAGCAGTCTGTTCTGGTCTTGATTGGTCAAAAAATGCTGAAAGGAATTGCCGGACATGTAAACTAGCCCAGACTTCAAATCCAGATCCACCGATCTTACATCCCCGCAGATCCATTTGATGGGAAGCCCTTTCGCTTTTTCAGCCGCCCTGCCGAGCATGCCTTTATGTATATCGACGCCTGTCACTTCAAAACCCTTTTCAGCCAGCGGGATAGCGAGCCTCCCTGTCCCGCATGCCAGGTCGATGACCGGCCCCCTTTTACCTTCCAAAAGCTCCAGCAGCAGATGCAGCTCCCCTGTCCAGCTGTTCTCAATATCATATAAAACAGGATCTTCATATTCTTCAAAGTTATCCATTTTCACGTCCGAACTCCTTTTTTTCCTTAATTGTAATGGGACATGCGTTCTTCTGCCACTCATTTCGTTTTTATACAGAAAAAGCCGAGGGAGCCCCCCGGCCTTTCCAATCAAGCTTCTGCTTCAATTTTATTAGCAGCATCATTATAAGCTGCAGTATCAATGTCCCCAGTCAAACGGCTTGTGAGAATGCCGGATGTCATGCTTCCGGATACATTGACCGCTGTCCGCCCCATATCAATGAGGGGCTCGATGGAAATGAGCAGGCCTGCAAGCCCTACCGGCAGATTGAGTGCTGAAAGGACAAGCAGTGCCGCAAAGGTAGCTCCGCCGCCTACGCCTGCTACGCCAAAAGAACTGATGGCGACGATGGCGATGACAGACAGCAGGAATGACGGTGAAAGAGGGTCGATCCCTACTGTAGGCGCAATCATGACTGCCAGCATCGCCGGATAAATTCCGGCACATCCGTTTTGGCCGATAGTAAGGCCGAATGAACCTGAGAAGTTGGCTATCCCTTCAGATACCCCGAGTGACCGCTGAGTTTTAATATTCAGCGGCAGTGCTCCAGCACTCGTCCTGGATGTGAAGGCAAAAGCCAGGACAGGGAAAGCTTTTTTCATGTAAGTGACAGGATTCAGGCCTGCCAATATCAGCAGCAGCAGGTGAATCAGGAACATAACAATGAGAGCTGCATAGGAAGCAACGACAAATTTGCCAAGATTCAGGATGCTATCAAGATCGCTGGTAGCCGCGGTCTTTGCCATGATGGCCAGAACCCCGTATGGCGTAAGGCGGAGAATCAATGTAACGACCCTCATGATAATGCTGTAAAAAGAATCTACTATTCTCGCAAAAAGCTCCGCATGCTCAGGTGTTTTCCGTTTTACGCCAAGATAGGCAATCCCCAGGAAGGCGGCAAATATAACAACAGAAATGGTGGACGTAGGCCGCGCACCTGTGAAATCCAGAAATGGATTGGCAGGCAGAAGATCCAGTATTTGCTGCGGGAAAGTGCGGTCCTGAATTTCCCCGTACCGCTGCTCAAGCTGTTCAGCCCTTGCAGATTCCGCTTCTCCCTGTGTAATCTGCACTGCCTCCAGATCAAAGCCAAGCGCGGCAGTGATGCCGACAGCAGCCGCAATTGCCGTGGTCCCAACCAGGATCCCAAGGATCAGGGTGCTGATTTTTCCAATATTATTGGTCAGCTTCAGTTTCGTAAAAGCAGCCAGGATTGAAATAAAGACGAGCGGCATGACAATCATTTGCAGAAATCTGACATATCCTCCCCCGGCAAGATTGAACCACTCAGCCGACTCGGCGATTACTTCCGAACCGGATCCGTAAATGAACTGCAGGGCAAAGCCGAATATAATCCCCGCTCCAAGTGCAGTGAATACACGCTTGGAGAACGATATATGTTTTTTCTGCATCACATATAGCCCATAAATCAATAAAAGCATAATGGCAATATTCACTATAATATATACCGCAGACATACTATCCCTCCTAATATTTTCTATAAACACACTTTATTTCATATATTCCCATCTGTCAAATCGGGATTGCCTGGATATCCTCCTTTCTTGCAATATATTTTAAAGCACTTCTTATATATGAGCTCTTGCGCAAATATATGCGCACTGCAGCTTGGTTAAGATTGCTTCTATCTAAGAGGACTACTATATAAAAATGAGGCTGGGACAGCAAACAAGCACCCTCAATCTGCAGGCAGAACCTGCAGCCGGGGTGCTTGTTTGTCTGTTCTTATTTTTCAGGAATGAGAATCTGCCCAACCTTGCCGATTTTGAGGAGAGTCTGCATGATTGCCCTGGACAGCTGGCTCGGCTTGTAAGGCTTGACCAAATAATCATTCGCACCAAGCGAAAAGCCTTTTTCTTTTTCATCAAGAGCCGTGGAAACAATGATAGGTATGTTCTTAAGCCTGTCATTTTCCTTTATCTGCTCCATGATCCTCCAGCCATCCACCTGTTCTTCCTCCAGCATGATATCAAGCACGATCGCATCAGGTGTATGGAGGGCAAGAAAATCCAGGGCTTCCTGTCCCCTTTTATAATGAACTACCTGGAAACCGCTGTCAGACAGCTCCTGGATAATCAGCTCCGCCAGGCTTTGGTCATCTTCCACTACCATAACGCGGTAGCCTTCTGCAGAGGCTTTCGGCACTGATATAGCCCCTGGTTCCTCAGCAGTTTCAATCAGAGGAAATGAGAGTGTGAAGATGCTTCCTTTTCCATAACTTGAGGCAACGGAAATGCTGCCGCTGTGCGCCTTCATGATTTCCTGGACAATCGAGAGCCCGAGCCCTGTACCGCCGATCCTTCTCCTGTCGGAATTATCCACACGGTAGAATTTGGTGAACAGTTTATCCAGCGCATCCTCCGGTATACCGAGGCCCTTATCTTCCACTTCTGCCAGAACAGACTTATCTTCCTGATAGAGCCTGATGATTATATCCCCGCCGCCTGGAGAATATTTGACAGCATTGGAGATCAGATTGGTGAATACCTGCTCCACCTTGCTCTTATCTCCCAGGATCACATCATTTCCTATAGAACGGTCATCAATTTTTATCTTGTGGATATCTGTATTGATCTGCTGTTTTTCTATAACCTGCTCAATGATTGGCAGGAGCCTGAGATATTTCTTCTCATATGTCTGTTTTCCGGCTTCCATCCGCTGGACATCAAGGAAATCATTGATGAGGGAAGTCAGCCTCCTGGCTTCATTATAAATGGTCGTCAAATATTTTTTCTGCTTATCAGGCTTCAGCTCTCTGTTCAGCATCAGTTCGGTGAAGCCGAGGATGCTCGCGAGCGGTGTGCGCAGCTCATGGCTGACAGTGCTCACAAACTCAGACTTCATTTGATCGACTTCAAATTCTTTTGTTATGTCGCGATGCACCAGCACGGTGCCGATCCTTTCATCTTCCTGCCCGAGGCCTTCGCAGTACATTTTGATGACCTGCCCCGTTTGCTTCATTTGATAGATGATGCTCTCCATCTCACAGCTGTCACTATGAACCGCATTTTGAAGGAAAGCCAAAAATTCATCAGGCTGCTCAACCTTATTTGCCATTTCGGCCGACCAAATTTCCCATGGGAGATTTTCCAGCCTTCCGGCAGCACCCGGGCAGGTGAACATCTCTTCCAGCTGGCGGTTCGCCTGCAGGATGGCCCCTGAGCGGCTCACCATCTGGATGCCCTCCTGGACTGTATTCAGGATATCTTTGTTAAGCTTCCGTTCTTCCTCTGACTGGCTGTATAAGCTGATATTGTCCAGACTGATTCCTACCTGCCTGGATAATGCTTCATATTCATCCATCTGCTTCTCCGAGAATGGAGATCCGAAGCGGCTGAACAGCATCACTGCTATAACCTCGTCCTTGGAGGAAATGACTGGCAGATATAAATCATAGCTGTAGGACACTTCCTCATGATAACCCTTTTCTCCAGCCAGCAGCTCCCTTTTTATGGCAAAGGATTTTTTTGACTGGATCAGCCTTTCGTGAAGCCCGTTTTCAATGTGGTCCATAAACTGCTCCACACCTGATGCTGAAATGGCGTAAGCCGCTGCTGCCTTTGTGTTCAGAAGTCCGATCATCCCTCTATCGGCACTGATGATTCCGCACATATTGACCACAATGCTGTCAAGGATGCTCTGAAGGTCCAGGGAGCTGGAAATTCCATTCGTCAAGTCATTCCTCCGCTTCAGCTTCAGCTCGTTCTCGCGCAAAGCTTCGAGCATCTCCTCCAGCTCAGTCTGCTGGGCCTGGAGCTCATCCTGCTGGGCGAGCAGCTCTTCATTCTGGGCAGTCAGGTCCTGTTCTTTGTCCTGCACACTCCAGACCATTTTCTGGAATGCGACCGATAATGCGCCGAGTTCATCCTCTCTGCTGGATTCGACGGTTATCACTGCTTCGCGCCCTGCCGCAATCTCATTGGCAGCAGCTGCAAAGTCAGCAAGCGGCTGTCCGACTCTACGGAACATTACCCGGGTAATCCGTGCCAAAAGGACAAGGATGACAAAGCTGAATAAGACAAAGCCCATCTGGATATAAGATTGCTTCTCCATCAGGCCTTCCGCTTCTTCATTAAGCTGGTCATTTATTCCCTGCAGATATTTAAGCGAATCATCCTGGAAAGTATTTACCCTCGCAGTCGCTCCGGTGCTTGCCAATCTCTTGACCTCTTCTATTCTCCCGGTTTCAAAATAGTTTACCGTAGCAGGCAGTTTTTCAATAAAATAGTAATCAATAAACTCCCTTACTTCTCTCGCATATGCCTTATCATCCTGGGAGGCAGCAAGTTCATCCAGCTGCTTCCCCATCTTTCTCAGCTCCGGCTGCTTTGACTGTGCGCTGATCCTCATATCATCGTTGTCAAATGCCAAATAGCCTCTTACATCAAAGAATACACGATTGAAGGTACTGTCGATTTCCTGGACGAGCGCTTCCTTTTTAACGAGTTCAGCCCGCTTTTCATTATAAGAATCGCCGAGGTTCTGCTGCAGGATGACCAGCACAATCGTTCCGGCAATGAAAAAGAAAATAAAGACACCCATTAACCCGGCAAACTGCCTCGATAGGCTCTTTTTAAAATAATCATTGATTTTCATTCAGTATTTCCTCTACCTTTTCAAGGAGCTCCAGCGGGCTGAACGGCTTGGCCATAAAATAATCGGCCCCTGCTTCCAGCACCCTGTCCTGCTCAAACTGCTGGCTTTTTGCTGACAGCATGAGAATCTTGACATGATTTTTTTCACTATTGGCCCTTATCTTTTCGATGACCTCAAGCCCCGTGTATACAGGCATCATATAATCAATGATCAGGAGGCTGTAATCTCCTGACTGAAATAAATCCAGCGCCTCCTGTCCATCTGCTGCCTCATCCACTTCGAAATCGCCGTCTTCCAGCGTATCCACAATCAGCATTCTCAATATATCTTCATCTTCTGCCAGTAAAATTCTGTTCATTTCGCTCCTCCTCCAGCAGCTGCTTTACTGAATGCATCTTTCATGATCCAGTAGGACTGCTTTAGCCTTTCATGGTATTGCGGCTCCTCCCAGCTTTTCCAGGAATATTTGAAAGAATCTTCTTCCTTTATTACTCCATCAGTCATTGCCGGAGCGGTGCCTGCCAATTTTCCATTTTCTGTGACGGCTGCACCTATTGTGATAGACTCGATGATGCTGCTTCCGGATAGGCCGGATTGCCAAAGGTCTCCCTGTATTTCCCGGCTGCTTGGATCCTTTACATTCAGGAGCAGCCACGGAATCCTCAGCTCCAGCGTTTTCCTGTCATCACTTATACTTATATCGGTCAGGGAGTTGAAATCTTCACTTTCCGGATTGGCATTGCCGAACATAAGTTTCCCTGTTTCATAAGAAGAAAACGGAAGGGTTTTTCCGGTAGATGGAATCGTCAGTTCTTTATTCAAAGCCAATCTGATCGGATGGAAAATCCCATTATCCTTTTGAGCTGCATATGGTCTTTCCGGGAGCATATTCAGCAGCTCTCCGTACTGATAATAGAAAGTGTCATAATAGCTGTCTACCATCATATTCGATGTATCTTCCCCTGTAAGATTAATAGAATAATCGACCCCGAAATCGGCAGCAGCTTCAGCTTCGTTTCCAAGCGGGACAGTTCTCTGCCCCTGATCCTTGATAGTATCAAGCAGCAGATGCGTGCTGTCCCTTCCCCAATCCAGAGGCCTGCTGTAGTCGAGGCGGAGATAAAGGTATTCTTCATTTGATGCCGCATATAAAGCCTTTATTGCATCTTCTTTTTGGCTGCTTTTAAAGAGGGGCTCTGCACCAAGCTTATCCCAATCGCCTGTAAGACCATCCGGATAGATGCCAGCTTCATATTTGCCGGGCTCAAACGCCAGCAGCCCAAAGTGCTGCTCGTTCGTCTGCATATTGGACCAGAACGGCCGCCTGTCAGGATTGTCATAATCCATCGTATTCCAAGTACGCTTGAACCACTCATCCTGCCAAGTAAATACAAGGCCGCCGGCGTAGCCTTCATCCATAATAGATTCGAAGAGGCGTTTGTTTATTTCCCCCTGCTCTTCTTCCGAATGATGCCCCTGGTCCATCCCGTCTACATTTTCATGAGTCATTCCCCTTGAAGCAGGAACGCCGAACTCAGCCACCAGGACTGGCATAGAGTGGACCTTTTTTAAATCATTCAGATATCCGGCATAGTTATTTTTTTCTCCCTGTGAATCTATATAATTCACATACTTCTTTTCATAATTCAGGAAATCGGGATAGTAAGGATAGATATGGTAGGAAGCAAACATCCCGGCTATAAATCCTTCCGCCGGCAGGATATGATTCGGATCCACCACTGCTTTGTCTTCATCCTCCGAAGGCTCGGCCGGATGGTCCAGAAGATCAGTGGTCACCCAGTTTGTAAAGCTCATTGTATGCTGCCATCCATATTGCCCTGATTCGTACTCTGCCGTATAATCCATCATCCGGGCGATCCAGCCTTCGAACGGGGAGGCATTTTCAGTCTGAAAATATTTCCCGGAAAAAGAGCCCTTCCCTTCATTGCCTGCATTTGTCTGTAAGACTGCTTCAGGATCCCACTCGATCCCGATCATGAATCCCAGCACATACTCCGATATATCATACTTATATTCCCCTGAAGCATGGCCCGGCCGTTCCGGCAGGCTTGCGTTTCCGTGGATAATATCCACCATATGCTTCAATTCAGTTTTAAAATCATCTGTTACAAGTCTGCTGTAGGCATTTTGTTCACTGACAAGATTCTCTTCGTTCACCCACGCTCCATGGAATAAATACAGCGGGTGTTCAGCAGTTTGATTATATTCATAAAAAGCTTCATAGAAACCTGGCGGATGGAGGGTATAAACACGTACGGCATTACTGTTCATGGCTCCTATTGCCTTGAACCAGCGGAGATATTCATCTTTCGTAATGGCCGTTTCCCCTGGAAAAGAGCCTGGCTTTGCTATGCCCATGTTAACGCCTTTAATCAGGAGATTTTCCCACTTGCCGCCTTTACGGACTTGAATATACTCGCTTCCGGTCCTGCTGTTCGTTATGATCCCGTTCTGCCCGGCAATTTCCGGCTTTTCCTGCTCATGATGCAGGCCGGTGCCTCTTTCCAGGATTGTTTTCATCAACGGGACATACGTATTCCAATAGAAAGAATCCCGTGAGCTGAAATTCCCTTTCCAGACATCGAGACCCTTTGTCTGATAAATACCGGGAACCTCCGCTTCATCCGCAAAGTCACCTGCAAAATAATAGGAAGAATATTTTGCATTCACATGCTGGATGACAGCCGGGATGACGGATGGGATCCCGTATCCCTCCAGTTCTTTTTCTGCTTCCTTTTTAAGGGGAAGCTGATAGGTTGCCAGTACTTCCTCCTGGTTATTCGCTTCAACAATATCAAACCAGTATGAATAGCGGGACTCCCCCTCTGCACCCAGCTTCTCAGCCCCTGCTTCGGTGTAGCTGAAAAGGGCACCTTCTCCCTCGAGGTCCTCTTCGCCGAATACCACAATATGATTGTCTTTGTTGACCAGTACAAGGCCAGGGCCTTCATAATCCCAGCTCTTTTCCTGTTCCTTCACCCAGACAGGGACTTCATCAGATGACAGGTCAGGAAAATATCTGCCTATCCAGCCGCTCCAGCTGATATTCAGGAGCGAGGTGATTTTCTCCCGGGCAGCATCATCTGTCGGGTCTGCAAAAGTATTGAATTCAGCAATCAGCGTCTTTCCTTCTGAATGAATAAGGGCATCCCTTAGCCTGTCAGCCTCTTCAGCCTGAAGGCCACCATAGATGCTGTCCGATCTTTCGCCCAGACTGTTGCTGCCGAAAAATTCCTCTTCATACACACCGTATTGGTCAGCGAGATAAAAGACATCATATTTTTCAAGATTTTCCGGAAGCGGCTTTACTTTATATTCATCTTCCCCAAGCGGCTTAAACCCGCTGTAGTCGCTCTTTACCTCATAATGTTCGCCATTTCTTCTCTGCCATTTGCCATTGTTCAGAATCCAGACAAGGCCTTTATGCTCCCGGTAAGTTTCATCAGGCACGGTTTTATCAATGATCAATGCCTCTAGCGTCTTGTCCGGTGCAAGCTGCCACAGCCAGAAAGGACTTGTCAGGAGCAAAAGAATGCCGACGACCACACCGAATACGGCAGCCTGTGATTTCGTAAACATTTTTTTCATTCAGACACACCTTTTCGTTTCATTTCTCCCCAGCTCTTATCTCCCCTGATCAGCTTCCAGATGCCCTCGCACCTCCAAAATACTGTTAGAGGGCGATACCATAAGGTTTCTGTCAGAGAGTAGAAGAACAGCTTCAGCAAATCAGACACCTTCGGATACTTGCGCAGGCTCCATTCTTCAAGCAAAACCGCTGCCATTGAAAAAATAGAACCGTAGAGGCAGGAAAGCAGGAAGATCAGAATGGCAAACTCCAGATAAATCCCCCCAAGGAACAGTGACAGCACCACATAGGCATAGCCAAGCAGCTCGACAATCGGCCCGAAAAATTCGACAACCCAGAAATACGGGAAGGAGATGAACCCGATTGCCCCATATTTCGGATTAAAGGTCAGCTTCCGGTGAGTCCACAAACTTTCGAACAGCCCCCTGTGCCACCTGCCCCTCTGCTTCCTCAGGAAAGTCGCGCTTTCCGGCACTTCCGTCCAGCAGACCGGGTCGGGGACATAGACGATCCGCTTCTTCAGCCCTTTTTCTTTAATAAGCCGGTGCATCCTGACCACAAGCTCCATATCCTCGCCGACAGTATCGGTTCTGTACCCGCCTGCCTCCAGCACCCAACGTTTTGAAAAAACGCCAAATGCACCCGAAATGATCAGCAGCAGATTATGACGGCTCAGCCCGATGCGGCCCATCAGAAAAGCCCGCAGGTATTCAATGATCTGCATGATGACGAGCGGTTCCCTGGCAAGCCCTACCTTCAGCAGGTTTCCATCCTTGATTTCACAGCCATTCGCAATCCTGATGCTTCCTCCGGATGCAATCACCTCTTCATTCGAATCAATGATCGGCTTCATCACCTTAAGGAACGCATCATGCTCCAGGACAGAATCCCCGTCCAGGGAACAGATATAAGGATAATGGGAGATATTCAAGCCGGCGTTGAGCGCATCGGCTTTTCCTCCATTCTCCTTATCGATCAAGTATAAATTAGGCAGCAGGCGGGACTGGTAAATACCTTTAATCTCCTTTGTCTCCACCTGCTTTCTGACAGCCTTATCCACTTTTATCATTTCATAGTGCCCTATCATCTTTGCCAGTGTTCCATCCTTCGATCCGTCATTCACAACCAGAATCTCATACTCAGGATAGCTGATGCTCAAAAGGGACCTGACACTCTGGATGATCCCAGCTTCTTCATTATAGGCAGGGACAATGATGGAAACAGGCTTTGTATAAATCTCACTCATATATTCCTCATAGATCCGGTCGCGCTTAAGACGGTATTCCCTTCGCAGCTGAACCATCGAAATAGCAAGAACAACTGTGTAAAAAAAGATGACAATCACCATATAAACAGCGATGAACCAGCCAAAAAACAAAGCGGCATTCTCCCATAAAACTGCCAGCATCAGTGCCGCTCCCCTTTTTGCATCCATTCCCAAGCCATATCCCTGGCATAAGGATCATGCGAACTATCAATTACTTTCTGCAATATTTCTTTCCCCTTTGAAAAAGCCAAGATAGACTGGCCTGCCTGTGATCTTACATACCAGGATGAATCGTGCAGCATTTCTGCCAGCCTTGGGAGCAGCCCTTCGTCTTTTAAGCTGCCGAAAAGCTTGGCGGCAAGCATCCGTTCCTGCCAGCTGGAAGATTCAGCGAGTTCCTCATAAGGGGCTATATCCTCTGTATATCCTATTGAAGCTAATGCCTTCAATGCCCGGAGCCTCATTTCCCCCGCCTCGGACATGAACACCTCTTCCACAAAACGAAGATAACCAAGCTGCTTGTTGACAGCAATCACATCCAATACAGCAAACTGCAGTCTTTCCGGAGAAGTTCTAAAGCCTTCAACAAATCGGCCAAAACCTTTGTCATCAAGCCGGATTAGAATATTCCTGAGATCGAATTCCGAGAACGGCAAACTCCGGGAATCCAGCAGCATGAATAGATTCTCACTCTGGAAATCTGCCAGGATCTTGAAGGCCTGGACTTTTTCAGAAGTTGAGCTTCCCCCGCTTTCGGCAATCCGCAGTACTTCTCCCTCCAGACTTTTCAAATGGAAATCCTCTATATGATAAAGCGAATTTATCCGCGTACTCCACTTTCTGCTTTGAAGTCCTTTGGCATAATGGCCCCTAAGATAGGACTCTGCAAAAAAAGAAAGATTTTCTTTTTCCTGCTCCCCTTCAAGGATATCCGCATAATGACCGAGGAGCTCCTCAGCAGCCAGCAGGCTTGCCCGGTCAGCCAGGGCAGCTTCCTCCAGCTGCTTCCCTTCATATAAAAAAGAAAACAGCGGAAGGTTCAGTTTTTGCTTCCAATCTTCAACCTTCCGCCTTGCTGTTATTTCAAAAGCTTTTCTAATCACGAGATACACCAGTATGACTGTCAATATTCCTGTAATGGAAAGGGCCGCTGCAGCGAGAACAAACAGTTCCTGATCTAGTCTCATTATGACATCCTCTGGATCAGGCGATGAATTCTTGCCTGCAGCTCAGTGATGCTGAACGGCTTTGTCACATAATCATCTGCCCCCAGCTTCAGTGCCCTGGCAATATCGTATTCCGTTTTTCTGCCTGTCAGCATTAAAACATGGACGCGGCTTGCATTCCGATTTTCCTTCACCTTCTGGAGAACTTCCGTCCCATCCATTACAGGCATGATTCCGTCCAAAATAAGGAAATGCTCCCCTTTCTGCTCCATACGGCCGGATTGAAGGAACTTCTGTCCATCCTCATACACCTGGATATCCAGGCTGGTATGCTCGAATTCCATGGATTGCAGGATTTTCATCAGCATGGTCCTGATGATTGCATCATCATCAATGACAGATACATTCAGAACCTTCCTTGAATGGCCGCCGATCAATTTATTGGCACTTTCCACCCTGGCCCGGCCGTTCCGTTTTGCTTCATATAAAGCCTGATCAGCCGTCTTGATTGCTTCTGCCACAGTAGCAGAAGGATCATGGACCATATATACACCGGCCGAGAAGGTCATTTTCAATTCCGCCCCGCCCTCTATGAACGTTCGGCTTGAGAAGCCGGAAAGTAGCCTTGAGACGACCTCCTTGCTGTCATGGTCATTGGTGCGCGGAAGCAGCAGGATGAATTCCTCTCCTCCATAGCGGAACACTATATCTCCAATCCTGACATGATCCTTCAGATACTGGGCAAACTCCGACAGGATACGGTCTCCGGCCGGATGGCCGTACATATCATTCACCTGCTTGAAATGATCCAGATCAAGGACGGCAATAGAAAAATACTGATTGCTCCGTTCTAGTTCTTTTAAATACCGTTTAAGAGAATCCTTCAGGAACCTGCGGTTGTATACCTGCGTCAATTCATCGATCAGGACAGACTGGTCAAATATTTGTTTCCTGTCCAAATGCCGCTCTACCTTTATAAGGAATTCTTCCAGGTCAATAGGTTTGGAAATAAAATCATCCGCCCCCAGCCTGTAAGCCTTTATTCTCGTTTCTCTGTCATTCATTATGCTGATCATCAGCTTTGGTATAAACTTTTTATTCGTATGCTTCTGAATATCCTCAAGCACATGGAACCCGCTTTTGCCCGGTAGATTAACATCGATGATAAGACAGTCGGGATTCATATCAAAGAATTGGTCGACAGCTTTTTCAGGCTCGGTATTTGCCATAACCATCCAGCCCTTGCTTTCCAGTGCATCTTTAAGGAGGATCAGCATGGATACATCATCATCAATCACCTGGATCAATGGCATATTTTCATCCCTTGGAAGACTCTGTTTCTCCTCTTCTCTTTGGAAATGTTCATATTCATAGCTCAGGCCCATCAGTTCATATAAAAAATCCCGCAGCTCCCGGTTTCCCCAGATTTTTTCGCTGCTCTTTTCCACCTGGTCCATCAGTTTGCCTGCCACCTGATGGAGTCCGACAAGCTGCAGAGTTCCTGCTGTCCCCTTGATGGAGTGAAGGAAACGGTAAACATCTTCGTTGTTCACAGGAGTTTCCGCTTCCTGTTCAAACCAAAGAGTCATTTGATTCTTAATCTTTTGAAACAATAAAGTTTTGTATTTATCAAGCTTCATTAAATGCACCTCTTTCATCCTAAGCATCAGCCAGGAAGCAGAGGCCCCGGCCAAAATAAAAACCAGCCATCATAGATCATTGGCCGGCTGCACTAGTCACTCCAAGCGGTTTAAAGTGCAAATAAAAACCGCTCATCACAGTGTTCTATATTCTTAAAACACCCTTGCATTTTCTGTCGAAACAGACAATTGCAAGCCAATTAAAATATATGATTCCTGTCATATTAAGTCAATATATATTTTATTCATTTGCCTTGAGTATACCGAAAAAACCAACAAGATGCAGACGCCAATATGCCGCCTGGAAAAAATGGTATATTATTACCATTTTCCCTTGTCTGAATATGTCGCTTAAAGCGGTTTTTTGTCAATAAGATGATATTGTCGATTTGGACATGCATTTGTAAAATTAGGAATATATATCTAAATATAGGAGGACTAAGCAATGGAGCATATTAAAGACCTGCTGTTCAACCTGCTGATCATTCTTATCGTCATGCTTTCTTTCCAGCTCCTTTTTGCCAGCCGCCTTCAATCGCTTTTTCTGCGCCACCGCGAGTATATTATTGCCGGCATCAGCATCATAACTGCTTCCCTTTGCCTGATCAGTTCAATCAAGATGAACAGCAGCTTTATTTTTGATCTGCGATGGATTCCATTCCTGCTGGGAGGATTATACGGAGGTCCCAGAGTCATCCTCGCCCTGCTCATTTTTGTCATCTTTATCCGCATTCCCCTCGGAGGGATCGGGGCGGCCTATAATATTCTCACCGGTTTGTTTGCCGGCTTTATTGTATATAAGCTTCACCCATCCTTCATTATCATGGACACCCGGCGGAAGCTGCTTACAGTATCACTCTTGTCTTTTCTTGTATCCATCGCAGCGTTCATGCTATTGTTTTCAAAAGCCGAACTGAAGGAATGCCTCGGTTTCATGGCCATTTATACGATCACCCAGACACTGGGGGCGTTTTTGACTGCCTACACCATTGAGCTGATCGTACAGAACCAGCAGCTGAACCGGGCGGTAATGAAGACAGAAAAAATGGAGGTCATTTCCCATTTGGCTGCCAGCATTAGCCATGAAGTGAGAAATCCCCTGACCGTAACGAAAGGATTTCTCCAGTTATTAAAAGAAGAAGAACCAGGCGGAGGAAAGCGTTCCTATTATTTAGACACAGCCCTTGAAGAGCTGAACAGAGCGGAAGTGATCATCAGTGATTATCTTACATTTGCCAAGCCGCACTGTGAAACAAATTCATGTTTTTCATTAGAAGGGGAAATCAGAAAAGCGGTTGAACTGATCACACCCTACGGGAATGCCCATTCTGTTGAAATCCATTGCGACACAGAGGAAGAATTATATATCAAAGGAGAAGATGCAAAGGTTCAGCAATGCCTGCTAAACCTTCTTAAAAATGCCATCGAAGCAATGCCTGGCGGAGGAGTCCTCTCTATATCGGCAAAGCTGCAGGACGACAAAGCGGAGCTCCTGATATCTGATACAGGCAAGGGGATGACCTCCGGGCAGCTCAGCAGGCTGGGGGAACCGTATTTTTCAACAAAAGAAGGGAAAGGGACGGGGCTTGGAATGATGGTGGTCTTTCGGATCATTGAGGGAATGGGCGGAAAAATAAAAGCAGAAAGCATGCTGAATAAAGGCACCTCCTTTACCATCCTGCTTCCTGCTGAAAAATGTCCTGATTAGCAGCTGTTCTTACACATGATCAAATGATGGCGGGTACTTTACCGTCCCGCTGATTCCAGTTAATGATCCCTCCTTAAATTCCATAACCATAAATACCTCTTCCGGTACAGGAAAAGGTGAAAAAATCCCAAAAACTGTGGAAGGCCGGAACCCAAACCTCGGATAATAATCGGGATGTCCCAATACAACGGCATGAGCAAAGCCCTGGAGTTCCGCCTGTTTCAAACCTTCTCTTATAAGAAGGGATCCTATCCCTTCATTTTGCCGCTGGGGCATGACAGCAACCGGGGCAAGCGCCAAGGTAGGCACTTCCCCTTCCCCTGTATCAATCACTGCCTTGCTGAACATGATATGGCCCACGATATCCTTTCCATCTTCCGCTGTTAGCGATAGTTCAGGAATATACTCCCCCGAGCTTCGGATGGCTCTGACAAGGGCGGCTTCGTTTTCACGGCTGAAAGCAAGCCTGTGGACATGTTCTGATCTGCTATAATCAGCTTCCTGCTCTGTCCTGATAATCATGACTATTCCGCCTGTTTTTTTGCCAGCTGCCTTGATTTGTCGGTGCAGCTATGCATGGCCGAAATGACCGAAGACCGAAAGCCTTGTTTTTCCAGCTCAGCTACCGCTTCAATAGTGGCTCCCCCAGGCGTGCATACCTGATCTTTCAATTCACCCGGATGCTTACCTGTCTCAAGCACCATTTTGGCTGCGCCAAGCACTGCCTGGGCTGCCAGCCGGTACGAGGTTTCCCTTGGAAGCCCCTGAAGGACGCCGCCATCAGCAAGAGCCTCAATGAACATATAGACATAAGCAGGTGAAGATCCGCTGATGGCAGGGATGCTGTCCATCAGTTTTTCTTCAATAAACTCAGCTTTCCCAAAACTTTCGAATAATTCTGCAGCCTCCAACCGTTCCTTTTCAGTCACCTGCCTGCTGGCAGCCAGGGCGCTCATCCCCTCCCCGACAAGCGATGGGGTATTGGGCATAGAACGGATCGCTTTTATTTCCCTGCCGAAAGCAGACTGTAGAAAGGCAAGGCTGATCCCTGCCGCTATGGTGATGATGATAGCATCTTCAGAAACGCTCCCGCTGATTTCCTCAATCACTTCCATATGAACATCAGGCTTTACTGCCAGAAATAAAAAATCAGCCTGTTCAGCTGCTCTCTTATTATCAAGGGTCACTTCAATATCATATGTATTTTTCACATAGGCAAGAGTACTCTCCGTCCTTGCACTTGCAACTATATCATCCGGCCGGGCGATCCCTGATTTCAGCATTCCCCCGATGATTGCCTGGGCCATCTTTCCGCACCCTATAAAACCGATTTTCTTATCCATTTTTCCACTTCCCTACATAAATTGCTCCCTATATTATACTTCCTCGCCTGCTTCAATTCCAACTTCCGGTTATATCAGGGTGTTAGAGGGTAAAATGGGAATGCTCCGCGCTTAACTGTGCGGAAAATTCTTTCTGCAGCAATAACCGAAGGAGCGTTGAATCATGATGGATAGGACACCACTGCCGGCCGAATTTTACACACAGCCGACCCTTGAACTTGCCAAGGCTCTTCTTGGCTGTCTTTTGATAAAGGAAACACCTGATGGTACAGCCGCTGGATATATTGTAGAAACAGAAGCCTATAAAGGCCCCGAAGACATGGCTGCACATAGCTATAATAACCGCCGGACCAAGCGGACAGAAGTCATGTACGCCGGTCCGGGGTTCGCCTACACATACCTTATGCATACCCACTGTTTGTTAAATGTCGTCAGCGCTGAAAAGGACAAACCGGAGGCTGTTCTCATCAGGGCCATAGAACCTGCTGAAGGAATTTCCCTGATGAAAGAGCGGAGAAAGATGGATAATCTGAAGAATTTGACCAACGGGCCAGGGAAGCTTACGAAAGCCCTTGGCGTCACCATGGAGGATTATGGACGCCTCTTTTCGGAGCCTCCCCTCATTCTTGCTGAAGGCTATACCCCTGCTGAGATAGCTAAAGGAAAAAGGATTGGAATTGATAATTCCGGCGAAGCAAAAGACTATCCGTGGCGCTTCTGGGTAAAAGGCAGCCCATATGTTTCCCGCCATCAGATAGAATCCTCATGATGGATGTTTATTCCTCTTTTAGCTGCAACTGCCCCGCATGATTGCCCTACGGAATAACCACAATAGTTATGTATGGTCTTCACCATCACAGCCCTTCATGAGGGAAAAAATTACAAACTGGGGGTAGTCAGATGCAGCAGTTTAACCAGCAAGGACAGTCAGGAATGAACACAAATGAGCAGATCCCGGCACATATGAATCATGGCGGACACGAGATGCTGGACATGAAAGAGGTCCTTTCAAGCACCGTAGCGGCAATCGATCAATACCTTATGTTCAGCGGGCAAATCCAGGATCCGCAGCTTAAGGAAATTGCAAACCGCCAGAGGCAGTTTATGATCACCCAATACAACACCATGGTTGACTGCTTCACTACCGGCCAAAAGCCGGCTGTATCGACTACAACCTATATGATGGGCGAAACACATGACGTCATCTACGGACTACAGCCATCCCAGCCTGCTGCACCAAAACAGTCAGCTTCCGAGATTGGCGACCAATGCTATTCAGGCTACCTGCTTGCTTTAATGAAAGGTGCAGCCTCCCAGCTGTCAATGGCCGCATTGGAGTGCACAAACCCAGTCGTAAGGCGTGTGCTTGCTGATAGTGTTCCCAATTATGCAGAAATGGCTTACGAGCTGTTCCTCTACCAGAATCAAAAGCATTATTACCAGGTTCCCCAGCTTGCGCCGCAGGATACAGAACAGCTGCTTGGAAGCTATACCCAGGCAGGCGGACAGCAAATGATGAACCAGCCTAATATGAATACCCTTCAATAACCGCTGCAGGCGCCCCAATGGGGTGCCTGCTTTTTTTATCCGCCACCGCAATTAATTGGAAAATGTTTTTTTCCACAGGCTGTTACTGCAACTGTAAAACTGGGTAAAAAAGCAGAAATAAAAAACAAAAAAATTGTTAATAAAGGCGGCGCTTCATGTGAAAGAAATTAAAGAATCCATCAAAGAAACATTGCTTGCCATCCTTCCCGTCTCTGCTGCAGTCATCCTTCTGCAGCTTGTCCTGATCCAATTGCCTTTCAAGGACTTTCTTCCATTCCTCTTTGGCCTATTCTTTGTCATCCTGGGACTGATGTTCTTCCTCATCGGCGTCAATATCGGCCTTCTTCCAATAGGCGAGATGATTGGGAAAATCCTGCCGAAGTCGAATAAAGCGTGGGTCATCATCCTCACAGGATTCATCCTTGGAATTGCCGTCACGCTGGCAGAGCCTGACGTCAGGGTACTGTCCACACAGGTTGACCAGGTATCCGGAGGAAAGATATCGTCCATTTCCCTCATATTATCCGTGGCTGCCGGAGTCGGTCTTTTTGTCGGCCTTGCTATGATCAGGACCATTTACAAAATCCCTGTTACCGCCATTTTGATAGCCGGCTATGCCATCGTCTTTATTGTCAGCATCTTCTCCCCATCGTCATTTGTGCCAATTTCATTTGATGCGGGAGGCGTAACGACAGGGCCCCTCGCCGTACCCTTCATCTTGGCACTCGGAGTAGGTGTGGCCCAGGTTTTCCGGAACCAACAATCCTCGGGCGATTCATTTGGCCTTGTCGGCCTTGCCAGCATCGGACCGATCCTGGCCGTTCTGCTGCTGGGAGGGATCTTTAAATGATGGACAAGCTATTTCATGGTTTCGGCAGCACTCTGACAGAGGTTGCTTTGGCCCTTGCTCCCCTTCTTCTTTGCTTCATCATATTTCAGATATTTTTTCTAAAATTAAAGAAACAGAAGGTCATCCAGATCCTTGCCGGTTTTCTGTCTGCTTTTGCCGGACTGGCATTCTTCCTTCACGGGGTCCATCTCGGCTTTATGCCAATCGGGGAGGAAATGGGAAAGAAGCTGGGTAATCTTCCATATTCCTGGATCATCATTCCAATTGGATTTGTACTCGGATTTGTCACTACATTGGCAGAACCAGCTGTAAAAATATTAAACAAACAGGTTGAAAAAGTAACATCGGGATACATCTCAGAAAAAATCATGCTCATCACCCTTTCAGGGGGAGTCGGTCTGTCCATTGCCCTTGCCATGCTCCGCATCCATCACGGCTTCTCTCTCTGGTACTATCTTGCGCCGGGATATGCACTCGTGCTGATCCTGATTTATTTTTCCAACACCAGCTTTATAAGCATCGCCTTCGATTCGGGCGGTGTAGCAACAGGGCCGATGACCGTTACTTTTATCCTGTCAATGGCTGTCGGCGCTGCCGCAGTAACTGAGGGGCGGGATCCCCTGACAGATGGCTTTGGCCTGATCGCCCTGGTCGCCCTTATACCGATACTGGCTGTCCTGATCCTGGGGCTCCTGTTCAAGAGGAAGGAAGGTGCTTCTTAAATGATCTACAAGCTTTTCATCGCCATCGTAAAAAAAGGCACTGCAAAAAAAGCTGTCCGGCTTGCCCGGGGATCCGGGCTTGCTGCTGCGGCAACTGTATATGCAAGGGGAATTGGAAAAAATGAGCAAACCTCATTTCTCGGATTGGAGATCAACCACGAGAAAGAAGTCATCCTTATGCTGATCAAGGAAGAATCCGCTGAAGAAGTCATTACGGAAGTCAGCAGCCATCTCCATTTTGAAAGGCCCGGTACAGGACTTGGATTGCTTATCAATATTAACGGATTCATCGGCGTCCAGTCCCCGGAAGTCCCCGCTGATGCAGAAGCAGAGGAAGGAGCGGCCAATATGAAGCCAGCCGATAAAGAATACGATTTGATTGTGACCATTGTAAAAAGCTCGGAAGCCGAAAAGATTATAAAGGCCTCAAAAGATGCCGGGGCTGACGGGGCAACCATCATTTCCGGCAGAGGGATCGGCATCAACGAAAAAGCCACTTTATTCAATATGCTGATCGAGCCTGAAAAAGAGATTGTGCTGACCATCATCCACAGCGGACGGACACAGGAAGTATTCCAGGCAATCTGCGATGCTGTCGAGCTGAATGTTCCTGGCAATGGGATTTCCTTTATCCTTGATGTCGATCAGGTAGCAGGCATCAATCATTAAATTTCTGAGCATATCAATATAGTAAATATCCCCATTTGTGAGAAAATAAAAAGGCAATTAAATTTCCGGGAGGTAACAATATGCCAAAAAGCTTGCAGGACACAACAAAGCTGCATAATGGAGTGGAAATGCCCTGGTTCGGACTCGGCGTTTTCAAGGTCCAGGAAGGATCCGAAGTCATTGATTCAGTCAAAGCAGCCATCAATAACGGCTACAAGAGCATTGACACAGCAGCCATCTATGGCAACGAAGAAGGCGTGGGACAGGCTATAAAAGAATCAGGTGCCCCGCGCGAAGAGCTATTCATCACGACTAAGGTCTGGAACTCTGAGCAGGGCTATGACTCTACACTGGCTGCATTCGACGAAAGCCTTTCAAAGCTTGGCTTGGAGTATGTCGATCTGTACCTGATCCACTGGCCTGTCAAAGGCAAGTATAAAGACACTTGGAGAGCCTTAGAAAAGCTGTATAAGGATGGCAGAGTCCGTGCAATCGGGGTCAGCAACTTCCATGTACACCATCTGGAGGATCTGCTTGAAACAGCGGAAATCGTGCCGATGGTCAACCAGGTTGAATACCATCCGCATCTGGCCCAGCTTGAGCTCCGCGAATTCTGCAAACAAAAAGGAATCCAGCTTGAAGCCTGGTCTCCTCTTAAGCAGGGACAGCTCCTGGATGAGCCTGTTATTACAGAGATTGCCGAAAAGCACAAAAAGTCCCCTGCCCAGATCATCCTGCGCTGGGACCTTCAAAATGAGGTCATCACCATTCCGAAATCAGTCAAAGAACACCGCATCATTGAAAATGCAGATATCTTTGACTTCGAGCTTTCCTCAGAAGACATGGAAAAAATCGATGCCCTCAACAAAAACGAACGCGTCGGTGCCGATCCTGATAACTTCAATTTCTAATAATATGCAAAAGGGGTATGGAATGGGTTCATTCTGTATCCCTTTTTGTCTTAATAGCCTCTGAATGTTGGCTGTTGATTTCCGTTCCAGGCACTTCGCTTTCCGCGGGGCGGCGCTGAGCCTCCTCACGCTTACGCGCTGCGGGGTCTCAGCTCTGCCGCTGCAATCCCACAGGAGTCTACGTGCCTTCCACTCCAATCAACAGGCTTATCAAACTTTTTTTCATTCTAACCCAGTTAATACAAATCCCTTTTCGATATAATCGCAACTTTAACTTCGCTCACCCAGTTAGCAAAATATAACTGTTTATCTCCCCCTGCAAAGGGAAAGGAATAATATCAAACCTAAGGAGGACTAATCCATGAGCAAAAGAAATTCCCTGACTGGGGTAGTGGCACTGGGTGCGCTTGCGTATATGTTCAGGAACAAGGAATCTCGGGATAAGGTTATGAATAAGGTAAAGTCTACATTCGGTGAAGACAATATCAGCAAAGTCAAATCAAAGCTTCCATTTTTGAATTCTGACCAAGGAAACACCCGCCAGGACCATTCAGGCCCGGCTTATGTCGACAGATAATAAATTGCCCAATCATGAGGCAGCTCCCCCAATCAGGGAAGCTGCTTTTTTCTTTGAACGAACCTCCTCCCCCTGAAACTTTTCCTTCCTTGACCCGTATGATAAAAAGAGGCATGTCCGCACAGCCAAAGCTGTAAACCGCTTTAAGAACTGTGTTATATTGGGAATATATGATTCTATCAAGAGACGGCTTACGCCGGTCCTGGAAAAGAAGGAGTGAAATTATGGGAGTGACGCTCAGCAAAGGGCAGAAGGTCGATCTGACCAAGAACCGCCCCGGGCTTCAAAATGTTGTTGTTGGATTAGGCTGGGATATCAGCCGTCAGGGATCCAACTATGATCTGGACGCATCTGCTTTCTTATTAGGCGCATCAGGAAAAGTACATAGTGACCTCGATTTCGTATTCTATAATAACCCTAACGGCGGGAATGGCTCTATCCTGTACAGCGGCGATAACCGCACAGGCGCGGGCAATCAAGATGATGAACAAATCAGAATTGACCTGCGGAGGGTGCCGGACTCGATCCACCGGATTGCCTTTACAATTACCATCCACGATGCTCAGGCAAAACAGCAGAACTTCGGCCATATTGAAAATGCGTATGTACGGATTTTTAATGAACAAAATAATGAAGAGCTTATCCGCTTTAACCTTGGCAGGGATTTTACCGTTGAAACGGCCATCGTCGCAGCAGAGCTATACAGGCATAATGGCGAATGGAAATTTAATGCCATCGCCAGCGGCTTTCAGGGCGGCCTGGCTGCCCTCTGCCGTAATTTCGGCGTGACGGTGGATGATGAACCGGCTCCCCAGCCTTCACATGGCAATCAGCCTTTCGGGCAGAACCAGACTTACCAGCAGAGCTTTTCACAGCAGGCTCCTGCAGGGCAAAATTACCAGCAGGGCTATAACACAGGCAGCTCCCAGCAGAACTATAGCTCAGGAAGCTATCAGCAGACACAGCCGCAAGCTTCCTATTCGTCCCCTTCCTATGGACAGCCTTCCTACTCTTCCTCACAGGGATATGGGGGAGAAGAAATTGTATGCCCACGCTGCCATTCCACAAATGTACGCACCGGCGAAAAGGGCTTCGGCCTCGGTAAAGCGGCAATTGGCGGCCTGATCCTCGGGCCTGTCGGATTATTGGGCGGCTTCATTGGAAAAAAACAGCTGAAGTTTACCTGTAACAGCTGCGGCAATGCCTGGTCTCCATCCCAGACCGATTACGCCGAATGGGCCAACCAGCAAAAAAGAAAAGCCCAGGACCTCTTTAACCGATTCAAGAGCCAGGACGTCCTTGAGGCCATTGTAGCAGCATGTGCACTTGTAGCTATGGCTGATGGAAGGCTGGATCCGGCAGAACGCCAGAAAATGGTTGAATTCGTCAACCAGAGTGATGAACTTCGGGTATTTGATACGCAGAAGGTCATTCAGCAGTTTAACCTGTACGTCCAGAAGATTGAACGCGATCCTTCGATCGGCAGGGCAGAGGCATTCAGAGCGCTTGGCAGGATACGGACGAAACCGGAAATCGCCAGGCTGGTGGCCCGCTATTGTATCGCAATCGGCTTTGCAGACGGACATTTTGATCCGAATGAGCAGCAGGCAGTCAGTGACATCTGCCGGGAGCTCGGGCTCAATCCGGCAGAGTTCCTTTCTTAATCTCACAGCCTGGCCAACCGGCCAGGCTGCTTCTTTTCTGCAATTCCCCATAGGTCATCACTCCCCTCTACAACGGAGAGTGGCTAAAGTAAGAATATTAACAATAAACAAACTCTTTATTTTTCCCCTGATTTAGTGCTAATCTTACTAAGGGCAAATTTTACGAAAGTAAAAGACGCAAAGCCACGGGCCTAAAACAAGTTATTTGTCATGGCAGCCGGGCCGCCAAGAATATCATTCTTGTAAACTTTTATAAATCATACACCCTTTCTAATTTGCCTAATCCATTTATTAAAGAGAGGGATATCAATGTTTTACCCGACATTTTTATGCAAAGAGACTAATCAGAGGCATCTGGTCAAAGACTCGAATTTCTGTGAATGCGGCTATAAGTACAAAGGCTTTACCACATTCATCAAAAAAGATTTCAAAAAAATCCAATTTAAGCAGAGTGATGATATCGATTGCCCTGTCTGCAAAAGCTCAGTGCTGAAAGAAGAGAAAGCAGTCTGCTATTCATGAGCAGCTGCTTTTTTCTTTTCCCCTTCCCAAATCTTTATTTCCTTCATAATGCGCCAAATCAGGTTTAGGAGTTCCAAAAAAGTGGCAAAAAGAAAGTAACTAACTCATTTACTTTAATTAGGTGCTACTCTTCAAATACGAAGCAAAGGGGAATCTTCATGGCGGAAAATCCAGCACAATCCAAATTGGCATTAAATTCTTCGATCTCCTTAAAAGGGATTGTGAAAGCTGTATTCACTGACACAGTCCACGTCCAGATCGGCGGGAAAATTATCGCAATCCCGCTGGAGAAATAAAAGAACACCTTCATGGAAAGCCAACGAAAGCCGCTTTTTATTAAACGGCTTTTTTTGTGCGAGCGGACAGTAAAACCGGCAGGCATTGCGCCCGCCGGTTCTGTTTATGCATAGATTTTATTTTCTTCGTTTTGGAAGAAGCTCTTCATCGCATGGAAAACATCAGCTTTCTGCTTGAGGATATAGTATCGGAAGTGTTCATTTTTTATATTCTTATAAGCGGACATGAGGGTCGAGTGGCGGTTGTACTGATTGACTTCACCGTACCCGAACATGCTCGATACCGCGATCAGCTCTTCAACAAGCTTCACACAGCGGGCATTATCAGAGGTAAGATTGTCGCCGTCGGAAAAGTGGAAAGGATAGATATTGAATCTTCTTGGATTATATTTTTCATTGATCAGTTCCAGAGCTTTGCGGTAGGCTGATGAACAAATGGTTCCCCCGCTTTCCCCTTTTGAAAAGAAATCTTCCTCTGATACGACCTTCGCTTCTGTATGGTGGGCAATGAACTCTATTTCCACCGTCTCATACTTTGTCCGTAAAAACCGGGTCATCCAAAAGAAAAAGCTTCTGGCCATATATTTCTCCCATAATCCCATCGATCCGCTCGTATCCATCATTGCGAGCACGACTGCCTTTGAATCCGGCTTTACAATTTCGTTCCATGTCTTAAACTTCAGATCCTCCTGATAGATCGGATAGAATGCCGGCTTGCCTGTCATCGCATTCCGTTTAAAGGCGGTCATCATTGTCCGCTTTTTATCAATATTGCCCATTAATCCTGTTTTGCGGATATCATTGAATTCAATATTCTCAACCAGATGCTCTTCCTGTTCCTTCCTCTTCAGGTTTGGCAGCTCCAGCTGCTTGAACAGTGCTTCCTCAAGCTCCATCATGGACACTTCAGCTTCAAAATAATCCTCACCCGGCTGGTCGCCTGCACCCTGGCCTTTCCCGGGGCCTTTCTGGCCGCTGGAGCCGTCTCTGGCGACCACATCGCCTACCTGGCTGTCTCCGTCTCCCTGGCCTACATGTTTGTTTTTATCATAGTTATAACGAATTTTATATTCGTCAAGAGAGCGAATCGGAATTTTCACGACTTCACGGCCATTGGACATAATGATGCTTTCTTCTGTTATCAGATCTGGTAGATTGTTCCGGATCGCATCCTGTACCTTTTCCTGGTGGCGCTGCTGATCATCGTGGCCTTTGCGATGGAGGGACCAATCTTCTTCGGAAATCACAAACTGGCGGTTGTTGATGTCGGTCATTATAACCCCTCCTTGAAAAAATTTCATGGATTCATTGCACACATTTGCCTTTAGCAACATACAATATCCCGAGTGTCAAAAGGAACGTGAAATATTAATTACTCTATACTATGCGAGACATCGAAATAATTTACAAATAATTTTGACAATAAGACAAATGCCTATGCTGTCGGACAAGCCTTTTTTAGAGCCTCTCATCCTTCCAGAAATTCATTGAAAAGTGGGCATTGGGGTTATAAGCCTGGCATTCATATCCTTGTGAGTATAGGTAATCGATGATCTGCGGCAGCATGGAAACCGTCCCGCTGTTCACATGCATCAGGATGACTGGGGGCTTCCCGCCTGCAGCCGCCGGCTGAAGCCCTTTTTTCACATTTTCAAAGATAGTCTTCGGACTGCTCCTTGCATATTTCCAGTCTAATGTATCAACATTCCAGTCCCACATTTTATATCCCTTCTGCACAAGGGCGTCCCTGAACGGCCCTGTCATATAAGGCTTGCTTCCATAAGGCATTCTCACCAGCCTGGAGTCAATGCCTGTCAGGCTCAATATTGTTTTCCTGGTCTTATCCATTTCCAGGGCGGGATTTTGCGGGTTTCCGGCATAAAGCTTGTTTTTATCATGGGTAACACTGTGCAGGGCCGGATAATGCCCTTCCTCCACCAGCCGCTTAACAGAAGCCGGGTTGGCTCTTGCCTGCGGCTCAATCATAAAGAATGTCGCTTTTGCCTTCTTATTCTTCAAAATATCAAGGATGGATTCCATTCCCTTCGCAGGTCCATCATCAAAGGTTAAGTACACCGCCTTTTTTTTCACATAAAAATCTTTTAGAGCCGCTCTATTGGCGCTCATGAATTGTTCGTTTGCCATTTTCGCTCCTTTGTTCACCAGACGGACGACAGGGCCGGCTGAGAGGTATTCAA
Source organism: Cytobacillus sp. T106 (assembly GCF_040492155.1). Lineage (NCBI taxonomy): Bacteria > Bacillati > Bacillota > Bacilli > Caryophanales > Bacillaceae > Cytobacillus > Cytobacillus sp. T106. The sequence continues at coordinate 224,213 of NZ_JBEUMK010000005.1, forward strand.
CTCTATAGCCAAAAAACTCGCCGGCTGACCGGATCGGTATGAATAGGCTGTTTTCCCGGACCACCGCTTTCCATTCGGCCGTTTTTCCCATGGACGTTGAGGCCTGCTGTTGTTTTACTGAATAGCGGATCCATGATTTGCCCTTTTTGATCGTATAGCTATCAGGATTTTCTATAGAGATGCTGGCTCCAATGGCTGCTGCCAAATCTTTAATAGGCATATAGGCTGTATGCTCCAGCACAAACGGAGGGTTCTGCTTCAAATTCAAAACAGAGTCATTCACGCCGACTGCACATATATACTCATTCCTTTGTGCGGCAGAAGCCTGTCCTTCCTGCAGTACAAACAGCACAATCGCTATTAAAATAGCAGCCACCCATTTTCTCATCCCTGCTTCTCCCCTGACTAATAGCTTTTTATTGCTATATCTATTAAGGGTCAGGTTGAAATAGAACCCCGGAAAAATGCGGTCAAAAAAACTCCTGCAGCTTCAGCGCAGGAGTCATTTTTCGTTATCTTTATACTGGATAGGGTCAGGCTGCTTTCCATCCTCTTCAAGCTCTTCCCCAGTCCTGAGATGCTCCATCTGCTTTCCTAGATTATGCATCTCTTCTACATTCTCAGCCATGGAGCTGTTTCTTGGCACAAAGTCCTTGTCCAGTTCCTTTTTCTTCATCTCAATCACCTCTATACACCCTTTTCCCCTGTCCGCCCAAATTAAAACTAACTCTTGCCTGGGAGAAAACAGCCAAAAGGCCGGCAAACCCTGCCAGCCTTTTCACATTTATCTGTTCAGCAAACTTCCAACATACCGCAGCAGCTCATTTGCAGAAGTAGAATTATAGCCGTGCTCATCAATGAGTCTTGCAACAACTTCATTCACCTTTTTCAGCTGCTGCTCGTCAGGGGTCTTGGAAGAGGTTGTAATCTTCACAACATCCTTCAGGTCTGCAAACAGCTTCTTCTGGATGGCTTCGCGGAGACGGTCATGCGAATTGTAGTCAAACCGCTTGCCTTTCCTTGCATAGGCAGAGATGCGGATCAGGATTTCCTCCCTGAATGCCTTTTTCGCATTTTCCGAGATGCCGATCTGCTCTTCAATCGACCTCATCAGCTTTTCATCCGGATTGATTTCCTCTCCTGTCAGAGGATCGCGGAGCTTCGCTTTATTGCAGTATGCCTCCACATTGTCCAGATAATTGTCCATGAGTGTTTTGGCGGATTCTTCATATGAGTAGACAAATGCTTTCTGGACTTCCTTCTTGGCAATATCATCATACTCTTTGCGGGCCAGTGAAATGAAGTTCAAATAGCGTTCCTTCAGCTCAGCGGTGATCGACGGATGCTGATCAAGCCCTTCTTTCAGGGATCTCAAAACATCCAGCGCATTGATTGAGGTAATCTCTTTTCGGATGATTGTGGATGAGATCCGGTTGATGACATAACGCGGATCAATTCCGCTCATTCCTTCATCAGGATATTCCTTTTGCAGCTCCTCCACGTCTGCGCGGTTGTAGCCTTCCACGCTTTCTCCGTCATAGAGCCTCATTTTCTTCACCAGGTCAATATCACCCTTTTTAGGTTCCTTCAGCCTCGTCAAGGTCGTAAACATCGCTGCCACCTTAAGCGTGTGCGGTGCAATATGGACATCAGAAACATCGCTCTCACTGATCATTTTTTCATAGATTTTTTCTTCTTCTGTCACCTTTAGATTATAAGGGACAGGCATGACAATGATCCGGGAATGAAGCGCCTCGTTTTTCTTATTGGAAATGAAGGAACGGTACTCTGTTTCATTTGTATGCGCCACAATCAGTTCATCCGCAGAAATGAGCGCAAACCGCCCTGCCTTGAAATTGCCTTCCTGTGTGAGAGAGAGCAGATGCCAGAGGAATTTCTCATCGCATTTCAGCATCTCCTGGAACTCCATCATCCCCCGGTTCGCCTTATTCAGCTCCCCGTCAAACCGGTAGGCCCGCGGGTCAGACTCTGAACCATATTCGGCAATCGTGGAGAAATCTATGCTGCCGGTAAGATCGGCAATATCCTGGGATTTCGGATCAGACGGGCTGAATGTTCCGATCCCGGTCCGTTTATCCTCTGAGAAAAAGATCCTCTCAACCACAACGTCTTCAATCCGTCCCCCATACTCCTGCTCAAGCCGCATCATATTCAGCGGAGACAGATTCCCTTCAATTCTGATTCCATACTCATCGAAAAAGTCCTTGCGCAGATGATGCGGAATCAAATGGAGCGGGTCTTCATGCATCGGGCAGCCTTTGATTGCAAATACTGCACCCCTGTCGGTCAGGGAATACGCTTCAAGCCCGCGTTTTAGCATCGTGACGAGCGTTGATTTCCCCCCGCTCACAGGACCCATCAGAAGCAGGATCCTTTTCCTGACATCAAGCCTTTTAGCAGAAGGATGGAAATATTCCTCCACAAGCCGTTCAAGCGATTCTTCAAGCCCGAACAGCTGATTGCTGAAAAATTTATAACGCTTTTTCCCTTTATCGTCTTCGACACCGGCATCCTTTATCATACTGTATACCCTGGAATGTGCTGACTGGGCTACCCATGGCTTCTCTTTGACAATGTCTAAATACTCCCTGAATGTCCCTTCCCATTTAAGCTTTTCCTCTTCGTGTCTGTACATCTCGATTTTTTTTAAAATATCCATAAGGACCTCCCCCTGTCGCATTATCAGAGACGATTAATATAATCTATGCGCTTGGGCAATTAAACATTCTATAACCCGGAAGAAAAGCAGAATTCCCCTCGCCTTCAGGGTCCCTCAAACTGCCAGCCGTGCCGCATTTCCCCGGATATTCTCCATAAAATATCCACAGTTTTTCATTCACACCATGCCGGAATTGGGCTATAATAAGATTACATAGGTATGCAAAAAGGAATCCCTACATAAAAAGGAGGCCAACATCATGGGCTTGATTTTGATCATCGGCGTAACTATCGCGTTCCTGTCAGCCATCTTCACTGCCGGCTACAACGACAAACCAGGGATGAATAAGTAAGAAGAACGGTACAAAAAAGGACCGGAATCTTGGGGATTCCGGTCCTTTTTTGTTTGTCAGGAGATTTTGTTGGGCCTGGTGGAGTGCGGTCATATTTTGGGCGAGGCTTTTCTTTTCTGGTTGTGTGTCATGCATTGATGAGGGCTCTTTCTATGCATGACTTGCCTTTTTAGTGCTGGGTCATGCAGCGATTGGAACTCTTTCCATACACGACTGCCCTTCCTGAGCACAACTTATGTATCCCGGAACGCTCCCCGAATACATGACTGCCCTT